>NZ_KB235914.1:4266867-4531537 GCF_000332175.1 Pseudanabaena sp. PCC 6802
ACTAGCAGAAATGACATTAGATTGCTTTGAACGCAACTGACCTCGGGAGGAGGCACTGCCCGATGGAGCCAGCCTTATTTAGCTAACCTTATTTTGTAAGATATAGCTAAGTGCCTTGATTTATAAAGTACGCAAATTGCCTAAAAAATTCAAGCAATTTTTATATATGTTTATAAAACGATTGGTAACTTCAGGTGTCGAACCAAGACCCGATCTCAAATCCGCGTTAATTATCCGGTATTCCTCTACCGCGTACGCACATCTCTAAAGTGCTTGGGGTTGACGCAACTAGCGAAGTGTCGCTTAGCATAGGCATGAGGAGTGGCAATGTGTTAGTATGTGCCCAATCAAGATTTATTCGGTCGATTGATTTGTAATTATGCTTTTTGCAGACTCTCTCCGAATCAAATTTTCTAGTAACTGTGATTCTGTGATTCTGGAGATATAGTATGTCTATTTACATTGGTAACTTGTCCTATGAAGTTACTCAAGAAGATCTAAGCGAAATTTTCGCTGATTATGGTGCGGTAAAGCGCGTGCAAGTGCCAACCGACAGGGAAACTGGCAGAATGCGCGGTTTTGCTTTTGTGGAAATGTCATCTGACGCGGAAGAGGAAAGTGCGATCGCTGCTCTTGATGGGGCGGAATGGATGGGACGAAATCTGAAAGTGAACAAGGCAAAGCCTCGGGAAAATAAAGGTGGCTCTTTTAGCAGATCTAGACGTTCCGATCCCGAGAGCAATCGTTTTTCTAGACGTTCTTAGGACAGGAACTGACTAAAAGCTAAACAGAAGTAGAGACCGATTTTTGTCTGTACTTTAAATGTTTTAGGGTTTTAGTCGGCGTGTTTTTTGTCAATAGTAGTAATTAGGTAGTGACTAAACTTAAAAACATTATGAAGGAGATGGGATGACCCAGGTAATTGTTGGCGATCATGAAGGGATTGAATCAGCACTACGCCGCTTTAAGCGTCAAGTAGTTAAGGCTGGTATTTTCCTAGACATGAAGAAGCACCGTTATTTTGAGACTACAACGGAAAAACGCAAGCGCAAAGCGATCGAAAAGCGGAGACAGCAAAAGCGTATTTATCGCAAGTAATTACTGCAACTGGCTTGCATGCTTTCGATAGCCTAATATTTCTTCATATAAAGTGGGTGGTGTCATCATGCGATCGCCGCCTACTTTGTTATGTCTCTAACAGTACCTAGCGCAATACCAGGCTATCTAACCGATCTAAAATTGCCGAATCGGTTGCCAGATCGAATTTCCGAGCAAAGTGATATTCTGGAGTGGTAAGGCTTGCATAGTCCGCAACTGTCAGTACTTTGGGCCTACCATATCGAGTCTGACTAAAATCCACATACATTTTGTTAGCATTACAAAGATTAAACTGTCTGCTATTTACGAGTACCGTTTGCATGTAAGACTCATCGCTATTTAGAGTTTTGGCATAATACTCAACCAGGTCAGGATGCTCTTTAGTATACCGATAAAGGTATTCAACGCATTGCCGGGACAGTGTTTTGAAGTGCGACCCACCATAACAGATAAAATTCTGGCTAAAAGGGATTATCGGGGCGCGTCTGCCAATTGCAAAGCCATAGGCGAGATTAATCCGAGCGTACGGTTGCAGTCTATTAACTATTTTCTTGAGCGGTACTAGCAAACACATTTGCCATTTTGATGGGCTGTGCTCCCAACGCCAATACTGATAGAAGTAGCGCTCTTGCCCTTCTGCAAGCGTCCAATGACTCAACGGCGATAACACATCAAACCATTCCAAAAAGCCATCGTACTCAGTTGTGGCAAGAAATTGTTCGATACGCTCCAGTGGCTGGGTTGGATAGTCTTGCCCCGACAAATTAGTTAACCAGTCAAATTGAATATTCCGATCTAGCAACCATTCCACAGCATCTAAGTAGTTTTGCACGAGCGTGAAATCCCCTCGCACGCACTTGTTAGCGTTAATAATCGTCACATCTTTAAATTTTTGAAATGGTTCAACTGGTAATTGACAGTTTGTGGGATCGTGGTCGATCAAAATGAAAGCGCGATCGCTAGATTGTCTAATCGTACTGACCAGTCTTAAGATTTGCTGTGGATTTGCGTGGGTTTGAATTAAGTAGCAAACTTTCATATGTAACGATTCTGCATCCCTTTCCAGTTACATTTTGGACGCTAGCCTCAAACCATACCAACTTGCCCAGATCGTATAAGTGGGCAGAGCGATCGCGTGGGCGAGCAAAACTGCAAAACCTACTCCCAGCACCCCCCAATGCAGGCCGATCGAGATGGCGAGCGTAAGTACGATCGTAAATATAACGTTCCAATATAAATCTAGCTGTGGTTTGTCCACTGTCCAAAGCAAGCGCGAACTAGCATTAGCAAAAGGGCGGGGTATGGCAGATAAACAAATCAGGATCAAAATAGGAATCGCAGGCTTCCATTTGGCACCGAAGATGATGGGGACGTAGAAGGGAGCCAAACTTGCCTGTAAAACCATAATTGGTACGGCTACGATCGCAATGGTTTTGAGCGCCTCAAAATAATACTTTCTTAATAGGGTGGGATTTCCCCGAGCAGAGCAAAGATAGGGAAATAGGGGTTCGTTTAACGTGCTAATTACGTTTAAGCTAATGCCAATTCCAGAGCTAAAGGCAAAATAATACAATCCCAATTCTTTGAAAGAGAGAAACTTGGCAATTAGTAAATAGTCAATGTTAGACCGTAAAGTCCCCAGTAGCTCGACTCCTAGAAGGTTCTTACTGTAGTTAATAATTTCTTGCCAGCGGTGTAGAGTAAAAGCACCAGTGACTCGCCAGGGATGATATTTCAAATAAATTGCCACCCATACTGGCGCTAACACTACTTGAGGAATAATCATTGCCCACATACCCACTCCTGCCAGCAGGAGAATTACACACAAGCTATTGGTTGCCATATTGCCCACCGAGTTGGCAATCGCAAACACGTGCAGGCGATTTTCGCGTTGAATCAGACCTGAGGGCACTTCCGAAACCGCAGTGATCAAGTAGGTGATGCCTAAAAAACAGATTGGTAATATCAGGCGATCGTTACCGTAGAACCAGGCGATCGGAAAAGCGATCGCGCACTGACCCAAAAAAAAGATAATAGAAATTACCCAGGTCAACCAATAAACCGTCCTGCAATATTCCTCAATATCTTCTTCTTTAGCTTGGGTGAGTTTTTCCCCAATCCCAGTGCGAGTAAACACTAGCACGAACTCATTAACGGTTAAGACGATTGCCAACAAGCCAAAATCTTCTTCGCTCAGCCACTGAGCAGAAACAACGGTTGTCGCCAGGCGAAATACCCGGTTTACCAGTTGGCTAGCGCCCATCCAGCCCACATTCTGGACAAACTTACTAGAGAATTTCTGTTTGAGTTTGTCAATTAGAGATTTCATTTGAATTTGTAGTGTCCAATGTCTTGTGACTAGCTGGAGCAGTTTCCAGATTTAGGTTTAAATCCCGTCCCTGGCTTTCCTTAAATGCAATCCCCATAAATATTAGAGACATCCAGACAATGTAGACTGTTACTTCTAAGCTGTCAGCGAATGAATTTAAGAATATAACTAAATGAATATTAAGGGCAATCTTGGCAGTTTTGCTGGATTGGGCCTTAAAGACCAGGGTGACAAAGCTAAATAACATGGGCACGGCTAAGGCCGCAAACCCCACAGCACCTTTTACGAATAACAAACCAGTCCAGGTGTTATGCGAGCCAATGGGCATAAATTCGACTAAATGCGGTCCCCGTTCGACCGTGCCGTGCCCTACGATTGGGGCCTCGCTCCAGCGTTCGATCGCGATCCGATCTAAAGCTTCTCTAACTATATTAGAGCCTTTACGCAGGTTACGAAAGCCTTCAAAAAATGACTGATAGAACTCAACAATCGTATTAAAAAAAGCACCAGCCAGTACGCTGAAAAAGCTACCTAAAAACAAAACTACTGGGTGGCTAATCTTGGATAAGGTTTGAGCAATTAGCCAGGTAGCAGGCACCGATACAACGGCTAACCTCGAGCCAGAAATCCAACACATCATTAAAGAACCTGCCATACCAATGCCACGCCATACTCGATTTGATTCTCCCAAAGTAAGGGGAAATAGCATTGTCCCCACGTACCCTATAGCTGCTGCCCAAGGCGCGAATAAACCAATACGTAGCTTCCCATCATTAGCATCAAATAAATAGAGAGAAATGCTAAACGTACCAGCCGGAGCCCCAAAAAAGTTAAATGGCAGTGTATAGAGTGGGTTGGGTAATTTCAGCAAAGAACCAGCATAGTAAACGGGATATAAAATCAAAGACTGTAAACATAGAATACAAACAGCCCTACTGATAATCTGCGGGCGTATATTCAAACAACCAATTAACGGTAGTAGCGCCCACATCGCCCATCCTTTCCCCCACCCAAACGATGACTTAATCGTAGCAGCCAGGCCAAGATTAAAATTTAGATGACCGCCAACTAGTGCCACAAACATCATGAGCATAGATACTATCCATACCCACGTTGTTAGCGGGATGTTAATTCGATCCTCTGTGGGAGTATCCTTAGTCTGCAACCAGAGTTTCCACAGAAGATAAAAAGTTAACACCCAAGCAAGGATAGGTGGAACAAAATAAAGCGTGCCCGTGAAGTAAAAAACATAGGTTCCAATAATGGAATACCAGATAACTTTTTCTTCAAAGTTACGGGGCTGCATGTGTTAACTCGGACAAAGGTTAAACTTAGGATCGTGGCTTATTACTTAAAGGTGTTGGTGGAATAATTGCAGGATCGGTACCGCGATCGAGTTTAGGCTCGGGAGAGGAAGCTGCATCCAATGACAGTGTATTGATTTGATATTTAGATTGTCGGCGCTGGCGCAAATATAGTAAAAAAAACGCCGTGGTTGCAAGTATGGAACCGATAGATGCCCCCAGATAGACAAACAGTGGTTTAGGTGAAGTTGGAACATCAGGCAAACTAGGTTCGGATATGAGTTGCACCAGAGGGTATGCCGCAAAAATTTCTGTCTTGCCCAGATCCAGCTTGGCCAAAGTGGAGGCAAATACTGCTTCGGCAATTTGAGCGTCACGTTGCAGCCGCTCCAACATCAATGACTTCTGCGATAGCCGATTGAGCCTCGACTCTAGCAGTTCGATCTGCTGCGTCAATGTCTCATTTTGGGCTACAATTCCACTACGCTCTGCTTGAACGGTAACCAGCTCTTTAAATAGTGCATCTCTGCCAGTTCCATTAGAGTTAGAACTAAGGTTAAGGCGAGCTAAATTAGCTTGATTGATATCTCGACCTAGTAAAATTCTGGCTCGTTTCATGAGGGCAGTTTGAGCCGCTTCTTGCTTGGCAAACTCCTTGACAACTGAGGGATGATTCTTACCCCACTTAGATCTCAGCACTGTCAACGTTGCTGTAGATTCATTGTAGTCTTTAAGATTTTGTTGAAATAACTGATCGGCATTGAGCGTAAAAGCATTGGCAGCTTCCTGTACTGATAATCCCAGGTCAGATGATAGTTGCTGAAGTCGCTGGGAGACCTGCTGCTGCTGTGCCAGTGTCTCAGCTTTTTGTTTGCGGAGCTGCTCGATATTACTAGAGAGATCCTTTACCTGATCGCTCGAGTTCAAGCCAGATTTTGCTTTGTATTCCGAGAGTCGCCTTTGGGCATCTTGCAGCCTCTTTTGAGCCGATTCAAGAGTTGCTTGAATCCCTACGTCCCGCTTAGTCATTTCCTCAGCACGCAGTTGACTCACTTTGCGCGTCAGTGCTCGATAAAGCGCGTAGGAACGATCCCTTGCCTTTTGTGGTGAGGTAGCATCAAGATCGAACTGCAAGATGGTGGTGTTGTCAATCAGTTTGGATTTGGGCTTACCAAACTCTTTAGGAGTGATATTTAAGGATCTGGCCGCCTCTTCAATTACATTTTCGTCGTTGGCAATGTACTGGTAGTTAGCCCTGGGATCTTGAGAAGAGCTACCAAATGGAGAGGTACTGGAGGATGTGGCAGAGCCGATTTCGGGCAGGGTAAGATTAATTCCAGAACCAGATCCAGGTAGAATCAGAGAAAACTGACTGGTATAGCTGGAGGGAGCCAGTTTGAGATAGAGCACCCCAAAGCCCCAAATAATTGAATTGGCAATTATTCCCCAGAACAAATAGGATAACCCGGCATGGGAACCTTTCGATCCTTTGACTGGGGATGGTTCTATAGAGGTAGAGCCATTCATCTATTCGATCCTCCAAATATACCTCTAAGCAGATTAATTGGGTTTAGGAAGTCACCAATCGTGCGGGCTACGTCTCTAGCGTCTGTAAGTGATGAATCATAGCAGACTACACCGTCATCTGGCATGAGGAATGGGTTGATGGAATCTTCATTTGGCTTTTTAAGTAAATCTTCGATCGATCGCTCCCAGGTTTTGGTCGTTCCTGTAACGCGTTCTGTTCTTACTAAGACAGCAAAGCGACTGGCATTAGTAGCTAATGTACCGCCAGCACAGTTGCCAGAAATCACTGCTTGAGATAATCGCGAACCATAGGCAAACGTAGTAGCTTCGCGGGTGATTGACGCGCTAGCATTGCTACTTGCAGGCACGGTCAGGTTAGATAGGATCACTCTAATTCCCGGCGGGGTAATTTGCGAGGGTCTGACCTGCTCGTTATTAACAGCCGCGAGTTTGGGGACAACTATGCGATCGCCTGCAATTAGGGGAATATCTTCTACTGGTTCGCCACTGAATACCCCAGACAAATCGATTATTTTCTCTTGTTTGTCTCTGATCAGACGTATAGATTTAACATCTGCATCTGGGGTTACGCCGCCTGCGTTACGCAAGGCTGCGGTCAGGAAGCGCTCGACTGGATAGTCCCCTGTAGTGCGCTGCTGTTGCAATGCCCGATCGGGTGCCGATCGCGCGTTGATTAAAACTAGTCCGGGCTGGAATGTGGCACCGGCCACTGAAACCTGCACCGCTGCCCATTCTATAATCGCTACGTTGACTTTAATAAATGTGGGGTTAAAATAGCCCTTACCCACAAGAAGTCTGGTTAGCTCTCGCTCTAGATCGCTTAGTTCCAGACCTTTTACGGAAATTGGATCGAGATAAGGTACCTGAATATTGCCATCCAGGTTCACTTCGTAAATCCCGTTAAACAGTTCGCCTTCAGGTATAGTAATTCGGAGGCGATCGCCTGGAGAGAGGGGTAAGGCACAGGCAGGCAATGTGCCTAACATTTGATAGGCAACGACAGTAAGAACTGCAAGCTTAACGATCGGCCAGTTATTCAGTCCCATACCTAGTTACCGCGATCGCCCCATAGGAACTTAGAAATAATTAAAATCTAGTGTATTTAACCAAATAACAAGATTATTTACCACTAGGTAGATCGGTGGGATTTGTTTTAGGGAGAGCAGTTGGGGCTGGTTGCGCAGATGGAGTAGCGGTTGTTGGTGGAGCAATCAGCCCTGCACTTAGCGCCACAGTCAGGCTGAGGAACATTACTGTTAGCGTCCAGGTAAGCCGATTTAAGGTTGTTTCCGCACTCTTGGTACTGGAAAATAGTTGCGCTTGTCCGCCAATACCACCTAAACCATCTCCCTTAGGGCTGTGCAGCAGAATCAGAAGTATGAGTATGGCGGCAATTACTGCCCAAGCTATTTTGAACCAGATATACATATCTAAAAGCTCTAAAACTAATTTCAAAGGACTACTAACTATATAGCTTATCCCATCGTCCTGGCTAATTATGCCTCAGCCAAATCCAAGCACGATCTACTTCTGCCCAGCTTCCACCAGGGAAGCGATCGCAACGAGAGCGATGGGGCGCAGAGACAAGGCGGAGAAATTTCTCGACATGGGCAAAACTGACACTTTGACGCAGGTGATATTGCAAAAACTGGCGCGCGATCCGGCGCTGTAATGCTGGGTGTTGCTGGCGCAGATCGATGCGGTTAATTTTAGGTAAGTCTCCAGGTTGCCAAGCCTGGCTGGTCTGTTGCTCTAGATAGCTCGCATCTGCATGGAGCAGATCGGCGGTCTGCGCTAAGGCTCGCTCTATCTGGGGGTTAAAGTGCTGAACTATGTAGGGCATTAATTCTTGACGAATGCGATTGCGTTGATAGTCCAGGTTGTCGTTAGTACTATCAAGCCAAACTGGCAGCTCTAACTCCTGGCAGTATTCGAGGGTTTGACTGCGACTGATATCGAGCAGGGGTCTGACGAGAGCGAGCTTATCCCCTAGCGGACGCTGCCAGTACAGCGATTGCAATCCTTCTGCCCCACTACCGCGCATCAGGTTAAACAGGAAAGTTTCAGCCCGATCGCTTCTAGTATGTCCCGTGACAACTATTTGGCATTGTGCCTCCAGCGCCATCTCCTCCAACATGGCATAGCGCCATTGTCTTGCGGCGGCTTCGTTTTGGGGTGGAGCTTCGGCAGTCCGCAGGCAGAATGGCAAGCCCCAGTTGCTCGCTAGTTGTTGCACGTGTAGCGCATTCGCAGTAGAGTCAGCTCGCCATTGATGGTCGCAGTGGGCGATCGCCAGATGCCACTGCCATTTTGGCTGTAGGCCCCACAGTAGTTGAGCGAGGCACAGCGAATCTTGCCCGCCGGACACCGCAACTAAAATACTGCTGCTGCGCGGCAATAAGTATGGGGGTAAGTTTAACAGCCTATTTAATTTTGCCCGCAAGAGCTTGCTAACCATGCTAGATCTAGATCGTCTATCAGGTCTAATAGCGATCGGCAGTAAGAAGATTAGGATTCCGTTGAGAGCGAATCTTTAAGCGGTAACCCCTCACAGTCGCCGAGTTGACTAAAAGGGTTATAACTGAGCAGCCCCGATCTTGTTGCCCATTCGCAGCAAATCTTAATTTGCGTCAAAATATAATTTGCGGAACTGGGAGGTTGTGTTCTGCATATGTACCTGTGGATTTCGATCGCGTTGCCTACATGTTTTGATGGTAATTCCTCTATATAATTGCGGAATTTTTGGTAATCATCGATTAAGGATGTTGACTCAATAATGCCAGATAGCAGTCGTCGGGTCGTACTGGGCGTCCAGCTTATACCTGAGTTGCCAGAAAATGGCTCTGTGGGATCTGCTCCAGGCTCGTCCGCGCTACGTACGCTTTTGTGAAAGCGGTTATAGTTCTTGAGCGTGCTGGGAGTAGCAATTTGCTTGCTTCTAAACTCAGTATACTTATCCCATAAAGTATCTAGCATGGGTTGCTGTCTGATTGCCCTTGTCCGTTCGGGTGTTTGATATTTCGCCAGGGTTGGATCGAATTGGCCGATTTTAATATCTTGAGCTACCCGATTTGCTTGTGCTTGTGCTATTTCTCTATTTTCGGGTAGATCTGGCAACCCAACTGCCAGACAGTAGCGATCGCCTGCTACTCGAAAGCGCAGTCTCAGTCTTCCTTTAAATGACTCAACTACTACGGTACCTTTAGGTGCTTTTTTACTAGATGTGGAAACACTGGGCATGATTGAACTCGATCTTTAGAACCTTGCCCTAAATATACCCACATCAAGCAGATTTCATTCAGGATGGGGGCGTTTGGGGTTGGGAATTGGAACTTGGCTGAAGGCTGACCGCCAAAAGCTTCAAATACAGGAGGTTGTGATTGCTCGAAGTTATCTTTCTATGCGGGTTTTCTGGTTTAGCAGGATTTATCGACTCTATCGTCGGTGGTGGCGGTCTAATTCAATTGCCCGCCCTATTTATCTTTTTACCGCAGATCGCAGTACCCACTATTTTCGGCACTAGTAAGCTAGCAGCGATCGCTGGCACCTCAATAGCAGTCGTGCAATACACCAGGCATGTCAAGATTAGCTGGAGGGCTACTTTACCAAGCGCGATCGCGGCATTTATATTTTCATTCCTAGGCGCGCGCATAGTGAGCTTAATTAACCCTGCCATGCTGCGTCCGGCAATTTTAGTGCTTTTAATTGCTGTTGCCATCTACACGTTTGTCAAGAAAGACTTTGGCAATTTGCACGCGCCGAAACTAGAGGCGGCAATGCAATTATGGGTGGGGATCGCGATCGGGGCAATAATCGGCTTTTATGATGGCTTTTTCGGGCCGGGGACGGGCAGTTTCCTCACCTTTGCTTTTATTGGCTTATTTGGATTTGACTTCCTCAATGCGGCTGCCTCGGCGCGTGTAGTTAACTTTGCCACCAATCTCTCCGCCATGCTGTATTTTGCTGCTACAGGAAATATTCTTTATCAGGTTGCCTTACCTATGGCAGTTTGCAATATCACTGGTTCTCTAATCGGTTCAAGAATGGCCTTGACCAAAGGTAGCCAGTTTATTAGAGTTCTATTTCTAGTAGTGGTATCTGCTTTGATTTTGAAATTTGCCTATGACTTGCTAAAACCTTGAATTCTAGGAAACTTGCTGGCAAGCATTAGGTTCCGTCTGTTTCCTCTGTTACTTCACCAACAGCTTTCTGTGATGCATGACGAATATGGAGAATGCGAACTGTTGAACCACTCTGTCCTTCTAAAATTGTGAAAAGGACTCGATACGAATTACGCCCTTGACCGTAGAGTAATTGGCGGATCTCCTGAGTAAAATACTTATTTTCTCGTGCCAGGGGACAACGTTTAGGCATTTGGGACAGAGATGCGATCGACTTTAGCAGCCCTGAATACCATTGGCTCGCCTTTGCAGGAGAAGTAACTTGCGATAACCGTAGAAATGCTTTGTCTGCCTCAGCTTCTGCCACACTTGAAATTTCGATACTATACTTCATGAAGTAATTGGCAGGTTGTATCTATAGCCTTGTTCTTCGGCAAAATCTTGGAAAGCCCGAAATTGTCCTGCCTCAAAATCGTCTAATCCTCGCTGAATACCACTAATAGCTTCTTTTAAATCTTGCTCTTCCCACCTTAAGGCAGCAGTCAATAGTTCAGATGCGATAAAACCTACATCTTGACCTTGTTGTGTAGCCCTTTCGCGTAATAATGCTTCTAATTCGGGACTGAGAGTAACTACTATTGTCATTAAGTGTCCTCCTTTGCTCCAAAGCCTTTGCATCCTGATTTTAGCAAAACTATTTCAAATGACTTGATAACTCTGTGCGTGCAACCAAAGTGTCTGGACAAACCACTCCTCAAAGTAAAGGGGGGTTAAGTCCCTTGAGGAATTTAATAGTGTCGGCGATCGCCCAGCTTCAAATATCTTAAAATATGCTTATTGAAGATTTAGAGAGCCTAAAAACATGGGAAACCCACTAACTCGTGCTTTTTTCATTGGTAGAGCTACCGCCGAGGCTCTAGTCGATCTCTTGGAAGACAGCTTAACTGATGCCCTAAGCGCCTTGGGTAAATTCGATGCGGAACAACGGGAAAAATTCCGTAACTTTGCAGATAATGTGGTTACAAAAGCAACCCAGGCAGAAAACGCTGTTTACCAAACGAGTAGCGCATCCGAGTCGCTAGATTTGCAGGAAGTAATTGATAATTTGCGCGCAGAGATCGCTCAACTTAAGTCGGAACTGCAAGAGTACCGCAACCAAAAGCAAGACTAAAGGTGAATGGCACTAAAGTGGTCTTCTCTATCTTGCTACAGACACAGAAAATTCCAGCGATCGCGTTAGAATGTAAAGGTTTGTTAAGGTCTCGCTTATACTGTGTCAGGGCTGTCGTCTGAACCTACCTATCGCTGGAGCCAGGAAAATTACTCCCAACTAGCCCGTACTGTAGACATTTGGCGCACAGTACTGCTGTTTCTTTGGTACAACTGGCTGGATCGGAAAAAGTGGAGTTATGTCGGGGGGAAAACCGAGGAAGCGCAAAAAAAAAGGAGGCGCAAGCGCGCCATCTGGCTGCGGGAATCTTTGTTGCAACTTGGCCCGACATTTATTAAAGTCGGTCAGTTATTCTCCACCCGTGCCGATTTATTCCCCGCCGAATATGTGGAGGAGTTATCTAAGTTACAGGATCGGGTACCAGCATTTGGCTGCGAAAAGGTTGGCAAGATTATTGAAACGGATTTAGGCAAGCCGATCGCCGCCATGTTCCGCCACTTCGATCCGGTGCCGATCGCCGCTGCCAGTTTGGGGCAAGTTCATAAAGCCCAACTACATTCCGGCGAAGAGATTGTTGTCAAGGTGCAGCGTCCGGGGTTAATGAAATTATTTGCGATCGACCTCACCATCTTGCAGCAGATTGCCACCTACTACCAAAATCACCCGCGTTACGGCAAGGGCCGCGACTGGTTGGGTATTTATAACGAATGCAAGCGCATCCTTTATCAAGAAGCTGATTACCTCAACGAAGGACGCAATGCCGATCTATTTCGACGCAATTTTCGACACGATCCTCGCATTGTCGTACCAAGAATCTACTGGCGATTTACTTCTAAGCGGGTTTTGTCCTTAGAGTACATGCCCGGCATTAAAGTTAGTAACTACGAAGCCTTAGAAGCAGCCGGTATAGATCGTAAAGCCCTGGCTGCGATCGGGGCGGAATCTTACCTGCAACAATTGCTCAATCATGGCTTTTTCCACGCCGATCCCCACCCTGGCAATCTAGCCGTCACCAGTTCCGGCGGGTTGATTTTTTATGATTTTGGTATGATGGGACAAATCCAGCCAATTACCAAAGAAAAATTACTGCGCACGTTCTTTGGCATTGCCAAAAAGGATGCGGACGGGGTGATTTCTTCGTTAGTTGAGCTGGGTGCTTTAGAAATATCTGGAGATATTGGCCCCGTGACCCGTTCCGTGCAATATATGCTGGATAACTTCATGGGTAAGCCATTTGAAAAGCAGTCGATCGCTGCCATCAGCGACGACCTGTACGAGATTGCCTACGATCGCCCCTTTAGGTTCCCAGCCACATTTACATTTGTGATGCGGGCATTTTCTACACTAGAGGGTTTAGGTAAAGGCTTAGATCCGGAGTTTAACTTTATGGAGGTGGCAAAACCTTTTGCTACAAGTCTGATGGAGAATGGCAATTCAAAAGATCCAGGCAGTTTATCAGCCACCTTTCTAGGCGAGATTGGCAGGCAAGCAGCGCAGATGGGCAACTCTGCCTTTAACCTGCCGCGTAAAATTGAGGACACAATTGTTAAATTAGAGCGTGGCGATCTGCGTTTGCGGGTAAAATCGCAGGAAACTGACCGGATCCTGCGACGCATCAGCAATATAGGTATTGGTGCCATTTACTCTATACTTTGGGCGGCGGCAAGCCTGTCAGCAACTATTCTATTAGTTAACAAATTGTACATAATTGCAGGAATTGCCCTGGCAATTGGTATCTTTTTCCTAATTGCACTGTTGCGATTGCTGATCCGCATAGATCGCTCAGAGCGCACGTTTTAACAATGTTTTAACTCAGGGAGTCGCAAAAGGAGTAAGTGTAACTATCCAATATGAAACTATCATTTGCTGGAAGCTCAGACGTTGGCTGTGTAAGAACATCTAACCAGGATTCCTACCATATCGATCCCGATGGTCGGTTCTTTGTTGTTGCCGATGGTATGGGAGGACACGCTGGTGGGGAGGAAGCGAGCCGAATTACTACAGAATCGATCGGAGCTTATCTGAGCCTGGAGTGGGGCAAAAATTCACCTCAGGAATTACTTCAACAGGCGGTGTTAAAAGCAAATCAAGCGATTCTCCACGACCAAAACATCCACCCCGTACGTGGCGACTCTGGTACAACCGTAGTTGTAGTCATGTTTATTGACGAACAGCCCTGGTTTTGCCACATCGGTGATTCCAGACTCTATCGCCTGCGCGGTCCCCGACTCGAACAGGTGAGCGAAGATCATACCTGGATTGCCAGGGCAGTACAAACCGGTGCAGTTAGCACCGATGAAGCCCGCAACCACCCGTGGCGGCATATGCTACTGCAATGTTTGGGCAGAGAAGATCTCAAAGAGATAACTGCTCAAAAGGTGGACTTTCAACCAGGCGATCGCCTTTTACTGTGCAGTGATGGTTTGACTGAAGAGTTGACGGACGATCGCATTGCCAGCCAGCTTAAGGGAAATCGTTCCTGTCATAAAGCCGTCGAGGCACTAATTAAAGCTGCTAAATCCCACGGAGGACGCGACAACGTCACGGTTGTCGTGATTGCGCGAGAGTTGAATGATAGTAATTGAATCGCCGATCGCCATGCCGTCCGTTCGCAGAAGTACTAGCAAAAATATATTTCTTAGGTTTTTCTCGATCTCGGTCGGCACTCTAATTGCAGCGCTGATTATTTCAAGACTGTCAGGCATCGCTATCTACGCGGCTCAAACCAGTTGGCTGGAAGAAACTTGGGGGCAGGCAGGCGCGATCGCATACCAGGCTGCCGCCAAAACCATGCTCTCGCGCAATCGCCAGGGTGGACGGAGTTTAGACAATTTCCAAAAAAGTTATTTGCGTCGGGACTTTAGGAGTCTCGCCAATCGCGTTTCCGTCATCTACGCAGCCAAACTCATGGATCGGTGGCAGGTTGGCAATTCGATCGTGCATCTAGGCGCGATTGACTCAGCCGCCCAAACCTATTGCGATCGCGTTTATATCCGAGCGCCCTATCAACCAGAAAATAGGCAACAGCTAATTCTCCTCGCTCACGAAATGGTACATGCCAAACAGTGCGAGCAATTGGGAGGCATGGGAAAATTTGGCTACGAGTATTTTAAAGAATACAAACGCGCCAATCAGAGATACGACAAAAACAAACTTGAGAGAGAGGCATTTATCTTTCAAGCAAAATTTACTGCCTCTTTGTAGGAGTATAGCCATAGACAGATCTGTTAGGGCAGGGGGTGTGGGGGCAACGCCCCCAACCCCCCTTCTCGTTTTCATCTGAAAACCGCTATAATGCGGATTTGGTATTATTTCTTGCGAAATCGCTTCGCGAGCGGGTGCATACTGCAGCCGAGGGATTGTCCCTACAGAAAGGCTAGAGTTTATCCCTAGGGATTCTCATATAGGTGGTATCATTCGGACCAGAACTCCAACTTTGTATCATCTTCACTTCGTCGCGATAAGCACTTCCTTCGATCTGGAACCACAGCCAGGTAGTGATAAAGTTAACCGCTGAAGTCAAAAAGCGTTTTCGCCCAAACTTGCTAGTACCAGAATGGCGGGGGTGCCAGGGCGTGGTAACCTCGGTTACCTTGCAACCGATACCCGCCAAAATTGCCAGAAGATAGCGATGCGTAATAATTTGCAACGGCAGCTTTGCCACCCGATCGCGACGTACTAGCTTAATCCAATTCATATCATGGATTTCCAGATTAAAGGCTTTTTGACAAGCCCAGTTAGCCAGTTTAGAGGCGCGCACTTTACCATCACCACGATTGAGTCGCCGCCCTGCTACAGCGTCTACACCAGGCACGCAAGCTTCTAGCAAAAGTGGAATATCAGTTTCAGGATTTGATTCTAGATCGGCTTGCCCCCATAGAATCCAATCAGTGTGAATATTGGCGATCGCCGTTCTCCAGACCTCAGTTACTCCACGCCTGCTAGGATGGCGAATCACTCTCAGAAAAGCATAACGTTCCATCAAACCTGTTAAGATCTCAGGACTACTGTCAGTGCTACCATCATCGATGAGCAACACGGGTAGATCGAACTTAAGTTTCCGAAATGTATTCTCTAATAAAAGAAACAATCGCTCCAGGTTTCCTTCTTCATTGAAGGAAGGAATCGCAATTGTAACCGAGCGACTTTGTAAGGGAGTTTCTGAAAAAGCAGTTGCAGGCGTAGCCTGTATTCCTGTTGTCAAGCTATTCATTGAACAATCTCCTTGGGCTTAGATTTTTCGATTCTCCACCACTCACCAAGATGGATTGGAGAGCCGTTTAGAAGTGGTGGGAAAGTAGTACTTCAGGAGTCACGATCGCATGCGATCGACAACCTGGAATTGGAAACCTGGAATTGGAAAATCAAATTACCCGCGTACGGTTAATAGACAAAACATCCGTTAGGTATCTCAACTCTAAACAAAAACTTAGTGCAGCTAGTTCAGTAAGCGCGTCAAATTACTGATGTCTGGAATAAGTTCAGAGGTGAAGTACCAAGAAAGAACTATTTGTGGAGGTTCTCACCCGAGCTAATAGTGATGGAACCGATTCTAGAGAAGGAATTTAATGGGCAAGCTAAATTTTTTAGCGCATCCATAGAGCTACTCCTTAGTTGCAAGCTGAATAGGTTCTGAAGTACACCCCTATTCAAATTGTTGGACTAAATTTTGGACTATTTGATAACCTCATCTAGTTTTTACACGATTGCAATACAAGCGCAATACAAAATGTTGGTGGAGGACGGACATTTTCGTAGGTTTAAGAAGCCAATCTACAGGAAAGGCATTGCAGTACTAAACACGATACCAGACATACCAAACCTACGCTGGAGCTTGAAATCTGTCAGAAACATTAAGATAGCTGACAATTCCGTCATAGACTACCCAGGATTCTTAATCCATGTCGGTACCACTCGATACATTTCCATGAAAATACGAATTTGTCAACCAAGCGATCGCCACGCAATGGCAATTATTACTGCTGCGAAATAACTAAAAGCTTATTCAGTTTCTGCCCAGATCGACTATCCTGTTTGGGTTTGGAGATTTAAGCGATCGAATTAAAATTCGATCGACCGACAAAATCAGTTGAGATCGTGGAAATTATTGATTTTTGTAGTCTATTAAGCAAAACAATCTAATGATTTTTTGCTATCAGTAATTTAAATCTAAGCTCGATCGCAAGGTCATTAGAAGAATAGTAGGTAGTAAAAACCATTAGCGTACGGGTGATTTCAGCGTGGAAAAACTAATTTCTAAACCTAGGGAACCTTCGAACGAGAGAATTCGTCCTTCTCTAGAGTTCGCAAAATCGTGTAGAGATATTGCGAGTGTCTCGACACTTAACTTAATCGGTCAAGAATTGATTTGGTTAAGGAGTTGTTAAGGCTTCCAATTGGACTTAGCAGGCAGTTAGTATCCCCAGATCGAAGCGCGTCACTTTTTAAATAAATTCTGATTTCTGGATAATCCTAAGTTTATGTGTTCTAGGAAACTAGCAAACCTTGTTATTTAGGGCGATCTATGAATCTCAAAGACAAGCACATACTTGTTGTTAGTTCTGTCTACCCTCTAACGGTAGATGGAAATCATGGTGCGTTTGTGCGCGAATCCATTTTAAGGTTGCAGTCCACTGGTGCGAAGTTCGCCGTGTTTGCACCTGCCTATGAGGGTTGTACCGATCGCATCCTGGACAGTATTCCAATCTATCGTTTTCGTTATTGCCTGAAGCCGTTTGAAAATCTCGTGCGCGATGGCGCGCCAACTAAATTGCAAAAGCAGCCTCTTTATCTGATAGTGGCAGCACTCTATATCCTCTTAGGAACTGTGCAATTATTCTGGTTATGTCTGCGCCGCAAACCCGATCTACTTCAAATTCATTGGCCTTTTCCGCACGGTTTGATGGCACTGCCATCGATGAAGCTGCTCGGTATCCCTGCTGTATTTAGTTGCCATGGGGCTGAACTTCTCTTAAGTAACAAATTTAAGTTTGTCTCCAGAGTGCTCGCCTGGTTGTTCCCAATGGCTAAGGGAATCACTGCGAACTCCTCTTTTACTTATAAGTTGATTCGCAAAATTTTTACGGGATCTGTACAGATTATTCCCTACGGTCAGACTATTGAAGCAAAACCAGTCAAGCATAGATCGTTCCACGATCCCGACGATCCCGCGCGCTTGTTATTCGTGGGCAGACTCGACGAGCGCAAAGGACTGAAGTATCTTTTAGACGCTTTACCACTGGTACTAGCAGAGAGAAAGATATGTTTGCGCATTGTTGGGAAGGGCTTCTTAGAAGCAGAGCTGCGATCGCAATCCCGCGAACTAGGTTTAGATCGTTTGGTTAGCTTCTTGGGATTTGTAAGTAAAGAGGAACTGGCTGATGAATATGCCAACTGCGATATTTTTGTACTGCCAGCGATCGTGGATAGTAAAGGTGATACTGAGGGTTTGGGAGTAGTTCTAATTGAAGCACTAGCCCATGCTAAGCCAGTTGTGGCGACAAATGTAGGTGGCATACCAGATGTCATCGTCTCTGGTAAAACAGGTCAGTTAGTACCAGAAAAAGATGTTCGATCGCTAGCTCAAGCTATTTTGAATGTTTTAGCAAAGCCCGAGATCTTTACAGAAATGGGGTTGAAAGGGTTAGAGGATATACAAACTCGCTTTAGTTGGGAACGTATCGTACCCATGTGGGAACGAGTATTTATGGATGCCCTTAGCGACACTGGAATTGTTGAATTCCGAACAACTGACGATCGCGTCGATAGCGCAGCAGAATTTCCAGAACTGGAAGCTAAGGGATTTGCTCGCAAATAAAATACCACTAGGATGTGTTAGGCGAAAGCCGTATAGCGGTTTTCAGATCGGAAAGAGTAGGGGGTTTGGGGGCGTTGCCCCCAAGAAGGGGTGGAACCCCTTCACCCCAAAAATAAAACCCGTTCTCAAATGAAAACCGCTATAACGCATCATTGCTAGGTTCAAGATTGGTACATTATTAAAGCGCTAATCCCTAATAGCTATATGTAGTTTACTTAGAATAATGGCAGTGTAAAGATGACTAGCATTCGCTTACCCTCACGGGCAATTTTTCCTTTTTTGGTGGCAGCACCTATAGGTGTGATGGCAATTCTATCTATTACAGTACTTTTGCCAGCGCTGAGGAATCCTGAGTCCAAGTTTTATGGTTCCTCCATCGGCTATCCCGCTTGGCAGAGGGCAATCGGTCAACCTATTGAAGTGCAAACTGCTATAGCCAAATATGATGCTGTAGAAGATAGTGTCGCAGCTCCGGGTGAGTCCATGAGCCTACAGCAAGTAGACGTACGCTCCCTGGTCTCTGGCACGGTAGAGAAAGTTTATGTAACTGAGGGACAGAGAGTCAAAAAAGGTCAACCTCTGATGCAAATCGAACGATTGACATTTATCGATAATCTCAACGAAGCTAAAAACGATCTGGCGATCGCAGAAGCCAGATTGCGCTCCCTAGAAATTTCCATGCCAATCAAACTCAGGCAGATGGAAACTGAATTGAATGCCAGTCAAGCAAGGATGAGTAATTCCCATGAAATTACTGCGGCAGTGGAGGAGCAGTCCAAGAACTATATTGAAGAAGCAAGGGGTTTGGCAAATACTTCCAAAAAGAAATTAGAGCAGATTGAAATGCTTACCCGAGAAGGGGCGATTAGTAAGTTTCAACTATATAATGCTCAAGATGAATATGCATCCCGCCTCAGAGATCTAAGAAAAGCACAGAACGGATATTTAACTGACACCTACAGCCAGTATAATGTTAAGGACTTCAATCTTCAGCGGCAGAGAGAAGTTCTGGCCGCACGGCAAAATTTAGAGCTAACCCAGAAAACCGCTGGCAATGAAATTGAAAAAGCTCGTCTAGATTTTGAGACCCAGCAACTCAGGCTGAAACAAGCGGCGAGAGATTTGAGCAGAACCGTAATTTATGCCAGCATGGATGGCCTGGTCAGTCAAACAAATATTCATGCTGGCGAACTAGCCGATGCCAAGGGCAAAGATCCTCTACTGACATTATCTCAAGATATCGTGTTTAGGGCATTTGTCGATCAAGCTAGATTGAATGCCATTAAAGTAGGCGATCGCGCCACTGTGAGATTGGTTGCTTATCCCGGTCAGACCTTCCAGGGTAAGGTAATGCAAGTGAATCCTACAGTTGCTACAAACACGTCTAAGAGTAAAGTAGGAGGCGATCGCCAGTATACCTATTCTGTGTGGATTTCTGTCCAGGGTGTTTCCGTACCGCCAGGTTTGCAGGGATTTGCGCAATTCAGTCAGGGTAAAACCAGCTTGATGGTGCCAGAAAGTGCAGTGACGCACCTATCTAGTGGCGAAGGCATGGTGATGGTAGCTGGTGCCGACGATCGCGCCCAGATCAAGAAAGTCAAGTTGGGTCGAGCAGTCAACAACCGACGCGAAGTCTTGGAAGGTCTGGCTGAAGGCGATCGGGTTGTGCTTACGCCCAGAGCGCTCAATCCTGGAGATAAGTTAGCAATTTCACATAAGCAAACAACATAAAACAACATATAGCAATCCAAAATGATTTGTGTAAGTTGCGATCGGCGGTCAGTAAAACCTCTCTCAAATCTTCTCTAGCCAAGCTGTATAACCCCGCGACCGTATTAAAGAGACGGTTTCTGGGAGCATCTCCACCCTGGTAATGATAAAGTAATGGCAAGGCAAATTTATGCTAAACGAATCAAAGCTTGAGTATGGAAGGTTATCTCTGGTGTTTGGCCTGCTTCTCCGTTGGCTAAGCTGGTTTAGTAGAGAACGCATAGTCTTGCTTGCTGCTGCATTAGCGCTGGGGATCGGAGCTATTAAGCCGTGGTATCAACTCCCGCCAACAACTCTCGATGCCTTTAAGACAAACCTATCCGTCACGCATTTAGGTAGGGGTCTATCTGCTTTCTTTGTCTGCCTCAGCCTTATGTTAATATTTCGACCCAGTCCATCTAGTCGCGCCCATAGATTATCCTACTGGTGTGGATTTACGATCGCGCTGCTTTTCCCTTACTTTGTAACCACCTGGATGCCTACGATAGACTACATCTCCGCATTTATTTACGATCGAGAAGGCAGCGTCACTGCCCATGTCAAGATGAATGCCAATCAGATACAGGCGCAGTGGAAGCAGAATATTCAACTAACACCGTCAAGTCCCATCACCACAACATTTGACCTCCCATTTCGCAATGCCCGCTTTTTTCAACTCTCATCGTGGGATCGTGTTTGGAAGTCGGGTTTTGGCTACTCTCGCTCTTTTCTGGCATTTATTGGACGGGGATGGATGATGTCTGGCTTGGGGTTTGGGATTGGCCTGACTGCGCTCTACCTGGGGTTAGGTGGTTCAGGCAAAGGAGCATTCCAAATTTTCCTGGGAGATATGTCCAAATTTCTACCAGGTTTTGCCATAGGATTTGGAATTCTGGTTATTTCGATTCTATTACCTGGAATGGTCAACTATCAGCTAGATGCCATGTTTGCAAGGGGAGAGTATCACCAGGTACTTGTTGTTAGCAGGATCGTATCATCATTTTTTCCTCCAATGAACACTGATGAGACATTCCTTAAACGCATTGCTGAAGCAGGATTTTACGGTGATGAACCAGAGCCAAGTTTGATTAGTTTTGCCAAAGGCGTAGAACGCTATCGCCTCAAAGATCTGGCTGGAGCAGAAGGATTTTTTCAAGAATCATTAGAACTCAATCCCAGGCGTGCTGTGGTGAGGGGATATCTAGCAACGACAATTCTGAACCAGGCAGTGCAATATTACAACACCTCTTATAACACGGAAGTCCCTAATACTCGCAAACCCGGATCTGCTATAGATCGTTTCGAGCAAGTGCTGCGGGTTTTTCCAAATCATATTGAAGCTATGTACGATCTCATGTTAGCGAGTTTCGTTAACGGCGAATTAGAGCGATCGGCTAAAATTGCCAAACAGATTATTGAAGCAGAGAGTTACGCTCAATTACCCAATCTCTCTTTGTTAGGGCAAGCCTATCTGCACTCCGCTTGGATCACTTACAAGGACGGCGATCCCGCACTTGCCTGGAAGAAATTCCGTCAATCTACCGATCCTAAAACATGGGATAGTATGGAAGAAGAGGGAGAGCCATGATAACTGCAACGGAGGCACCAAACAAACTCAGCCGCTGGCTAGCGATCGGTACGATTCTAGTTCTGGGATTTTTAGTGGGGATGCTGGGATTCTATACTTGGCATAAACTCCCATCTCCAATCGAACGTGTATCCTGGTCGCCCGAAGTGCAGTGGATTGAGCCGCAGGAATCGAGCTTTCGCATGTACGCTCGCAGTACCTTCTACTTGAATGGAGATGCTCGGGTTGCCTGGCTCAAGCTTTCAGCCGATAATGACTTTATCCTCTACGTCAATGGGGAAACTGTCGATCTAGAGTTGAGCGTTCTTGGTTTCCCTCTGAGCTTGGGTACGAAATCCTCTCAGCTTTGGCAAAATCTAAATGATAGCGTGAGCTATGTCGATCTGGGTGTAGGGAATCACATGCTTGCCAATGCAAAAGACTGGCAGTTAACTACCTACGTCGATCTCACTAATTATCTGCGACCTGGCAAAAACGTCATCGCTTTAGAGTTGCAAAAAGGACGGCCTAGCCCCCGTCTGGCGCTGGAAGGAGCGGTATATTCTGTCGCTAATGTATCGCCGATCGCTCTTTCCACTGGTATAGCAACCTGGCGAGTGTCGCCCGTGTCAGAAAATCGCGGCAATCTTCAGTGGTATGAAAGTGACTTCCCAGATCAAAATTGGGCGGAAGCTAAGTTACTTGGGACTGTAACAGAAGCAACCTACAGTCGCACGAGTTCCCATGTCTACGATCGCGAGTTGCAGGGAAACTGGATTGTCGGTAACGAAAGTCCGCAGGGAGAGATATGGTTTAGAGGCAATTGGCAAGTACCCAAAGATCGACAACGAGCATTTATCCGGTTTGCAGGAGATGGCGAGTATGCCTTGACAATCGATGGTTTGCTAGTTAGGCGATACAGTAAAGACGATGGCAATCTCCTACGCATGTTTGAGGTTACCAACTTTTTGCGTAGCGGTAATAATACCATTTCGGTGCAGGCTATCCGTCCCATTGATTCCATTCGCTCCCCTACGCGCAATGGGAGTTTGGGCTTCTTCCTCGATGGTTGGGTAGAAACAGCGTCGAATCGCGTTACGGCTGAGGTTGCAACCGATAGCTCTTGGAGTAGCACGGACAAGGCGATCGCTGGCTGGGACAGAGGCTTGGGGTCAGGTCAACCTGTAGTGGAACTGCGACCTCCAGACTCCAATGAGTTCAGGCGATATTTTGAGGGTAATGCCTACCTGGTTAATTTCCCGAATTATATCGGGCAGCAAGGTATTTGGCAGATAGCTAGTATGGCTTGTGCGGCAGTTGGGGCATGGGGGTTGGGTCGTTTCTGGCTGTCTCAGCGTCAGGGTGTGTGGGATAGTTTCAATGCTGGGAGCGCCCTGTTGTTACCTGGTACGTTATTTCTCATCGGAATTGGTTTGCTGAAGCATCGCTATGCTGAAGCCGAACGCGGTATTCTATTCATGCGATCGCAGAGTATCTCATTGACATGGTTGGGATTTATCGGAATTGTAGTTTTAACTCTACTATGGAGTCAGTTCAAACTAATCGCTCGGACGAAATCCCAGGATGGTTCATCTATAGCAACGCCGTTGCAGGCTTTGCGGATACGTTGGGGATTGTGGTTCCTGTTTGGTCTAGCTGCATTTGTAGCTCTCCGACTGCTAGCAGGAATGGGTTTGCTGGCAACCATCGGCTCCATATCCTTGCCCGTATTAGGCGCGATCGCTATTGTTAGCATCCGCGCCAAACGCTCGCAATGGCATCCCAAAGATTGGTGGTCATTGCTGCGATCGCAATGGCCAGTTTGGGGACAGTGGGTTGTGTTGGCTGTAATTATCGCAGTTGGATTTGTCCTGCGCGCCCGAGATCTGAATTTTGTCCCCTACGATGCGGATGAGAATACTTCACTCGATGCAGTCAGAGGTATTTTGCGTACTGGCGCACCGGAGCCAGCTTCTAAAATTTGGTATACGCGCGGACCATTCTTTCACTACATGTCTGCCATTTGGCTCGCTTTGGTGGGAGAATCTTTCACTAAAGCCCGCTTCCTGATCGTGTTGTGGGGAGTTGCTTTCCTAGCTGTAGCATTTATCTTTACTAGGCATATTACGGGCAAAGTTTGGTTTGCTTTGCTAATCGTGGCAGTATTCGCGATCGATCCTTTGGAGTTATGGAACTCCAGAAACTTCCGCTTTTATCAGACCGTGCAATGCTTAAACCTGCTGGCATTTTATTTTTTCTGTAAGGGATTCATCGACAAAGCGGGCAAGAAATATCAATACGGATTTTTCATTGCCTTTACATCGGCACTGTTAAACCAGGAGGTTTCGATCACCTTAATACCGGGGTTCTTGCTGGGGTTTATCTTTTTCTATCGACCTTTCGATTGGAAGAGCGATCGCCACATAGCGATCGGGGCATTCATGACCATGAGTATATACATCTACAATGGAATCTTTTTCCTCATTCGATGCCTAACTCCCTATGTAGCCTTAACGAATACGACTGAAACTCAGATGAAATTCCATATGCGCGACTTCACTGGGTTTACCGGATCTTTCTTCTTTGGCTCGGCTCGCTTGTATACGCTTTACAGTTTGTTCTTTTTCCTTGGGTTTATTTATTTTATCAGGCAGAAGAATCAAAAGTTAGTCTTTCTATTTTGCTGTGTATTCCTGAATTTAGTGCTTCTGACCGTGATGGTGCTGGCTCATGCTAGTAGATATTCCTATTCTATCTATCCCCTATTCATTATCCTATCGATCTATAGCGCCATTTGCTTAATGGCAAGTCTGGGTAAAAATTTAGAAGCCATGCTTGCTGGAATTGTGCCATTGCAGGCGATCGCCTTGAGTTTTCTTACTCTCTTACTAATCTTTAATATCGAGCCAGCTAGAGTACTGGACAGCTACCATGATGCCATGTCCAGGCATAATCCCAAAGTATTTGAGTATATCCGCGATCGCCGTCAACCTGGAGACGTGGTGTTTGCGAATCTTCCCGCCGCTGCCGCTATCAATCTGGGCGGACTGGACTACTACTTGCCACCGACTGGGATGTTAGGGTTTGATGGCGTTTATCTGAGTGACGGTCGATTGATCGATCGCTGGGCTGGCGGTGAGGCGGTTACGACGATCGACCAAATGAGCCGCATTCTCGCCAAAGCGAATCGAGTCTGGATTCAAGTGGACGACCGCAAAGCTCCCGACGAGCCAGAGTTAGCGAAACTCTACCATTACTATCGCACGATTGGCAAATCTGCTATGGAAACGTTTGGCGTGCGCCTGCGCCTATGGCAGAAAGAAGATGGCTTGTTGCCACGCGAACCCAACCAGGGTCAAGATTTAGGAGCATTTTAATGAAACGGAAATCAGTCGTAGCGCTAAAAGTGGCAGTTAGTCTGGGCATTCTCGCCTTTGTCTTCAGCCGCGTAGATTTGGCCCAGATATGGACGCAAGTTAATTATCTCTCTTTACCTTTTGTTGCCTTTGCTCTGCTCTACTACACGGGCTGTCAGTGGTTGAGTTGTTGGCGCTGGCAAACTGTTTTGCGAGCCACGGGACATTTCGTGTCGATTAGTAGGTTGCTAGCGAGCTATTTCGCAGGTATGTTCGTCAGTATCTTTCTGCCAGGTTCCTTTGGTGGAGATGTCTATCGCTCCTACACGGTTTCGCAAAAGATCGGGGATATTGAGGTGGCGATCGCGTCGGTATTTTTGGAAAGATTTACCGGACTAGCCGCAATATTTGCGCTGGCGCTGTTGGGACTGCCCTTAGCCTTCAAGATTATTGGCCGCTGGGATATTATTCTACTTTTTGTCGTATGCGCCTCCGTAATTTCCGGTGGAACGCTCCTAATTGCCAGCCCCAGGCTGCTAATTTGGGCAGAACCCTGGCTGCAAAAACTACGTATGGGTGGAATAGTTGCTCGAATTGCCAAGATTCAAATTATTCTCAGAAAGTTCGTCCAGCATCGGCGCGCAATGGCGATCGCCATTGCGATTTCACTATTAATCCAGCTTGCAGTTCCCTTTTATCAATATCTTTTAGCCCAACAATTAAAGATTTCCATCTCTTATCTGGAACTTTTAATCTTTACGCCCATCTCTATAGTAGTTACCCTTTTACCTATATCCTTCGGCGGACTGGGCGTTCAGGAAGGATTATGGGTTTACCTATTCGGTCGCGTTGGTGTTAGTGCCGAGCAAGCTATTACCCTATCTCTCACATTTACGCTTTTAGGCTGGATCTTGAGTTTACCTGGTTCAATCGTCCTCTTCCTCGACGCTGCTGGAGTGCAAAAACTGAAGCAGGACGCGAGCAAATAGAAACCTTCGACAACAAACATATGTCCGCGATCGCAAATCATGTACAAAACCTTTAGATACAAACTATTTGGCAGGTTTAGCAAGTCGATCTTGTTATGCTTCGCTACCCTACTTGCTTGCGTATCGCTCAGCGGGCTACCAATTTTTAGCCCTTCGACCTTAACCTTGGCTGCTCCAACAGCCTCTGAGTGGGATGTACTTGCAGCGATCGATCCAGGCTTACTAAACTTCCAAGTGCAATTAGTAGATGTCGATCGCCGCAACGGTGCAATTAACGAGAATAGAGATATCTTTATTTCTGTTGGTATGCAAAGACACTCTAGTAAACCGATTGCCTATGGCATACTAACTAAGAACACGGGCTTAATCGACACTGGAATTAAGATCCTAGAGTACGCTTTCGCTCGACAAAGCGCGGACGGAAGTTTCCCAAGTTTTCTCCCAGAAGGGGCTGAAGGGATTCCACGTAGCGTTTCCTTTTTCTTTCAAGATTTAGGGCGCAGTTTTCTACTTGCCCAAAATTCTAGCTGGTTCCAAAGCAGTTCTCAAACAAAAGGTTTGCGCGATCGCATGAATAAACTCATTCCTCCCGCTACTAAATCTTTGCACTGGTTAATCTCCCAGGAAGGCACGCTCAAAAAACACGATCGCAGTGCCACGAATCGGCTCTTTTTCCATGCCCTAGCTTACTATCTGGTGGGTAAGGCAACGCGCAGACCGGATGCGATAAAAATAGGCGAAAACTTTGCGCGTATGGCTTTGAAGCAACAAAGCAAGGAAGGCTTTTTCCCTGAGAATAGAGGTTACGACACCAGCTACAATGGAGTCTCATTGCAACAGGCTTTGATTTTATATACTAACCTCGATGCCAATAGTTCGCTAAGACAGGATCTGTGGCAAGGAATCGAGCGAAGCGTAGCTTGGCAAAAAAACTTTTTCCTGCCTAGTGGCGAGCTTGCAACTACTGGCAATACCAGGATTCGTACTGGTGGTGAGAGATTCTTACGGCGCAAGAAAACAGTCGATTATGTTCCGTTAATTGTAGCTTTCAACTATTACTCCAAGCTTTCCGGCGATTCTACCGTGCAGATGCTAGCCGATCGCACCTTCGCCTTTTACCGCGAAAGTAAGGAAAGAACTACCAGGAGGGAGAGGGAGCGATAGGTTGTACGATGAAAACAGGGAGCAAGGGAGCAGAGCATGAGGATGTCAAAGATCCCGCATTATTCAGCATAGTTACGATACGAGTTGTTCATCTTATAAAAGGAAAGTTGTATGGATAGTAAATTAGTTTCTGTAATTGTGCCGACCTATAATTCTGCCAATTACATAGAAGCATGCCTGAAGTCGATCGTAGAGCAAAGCTACGAGCACATCGAACTAGTAGTTGTAGATAACAACTCTAAGGACAATACAAAGGAAATCGCCAGGAAATATACACCGCACGTATACAATCGAGGCCCCGAAAGGAGCGCTCAGAGAAACTTTGGCGTACGTCAGTCGAAAGGCGATTATCTGCTAATTATTGATAGCGATATGGAACTTACCAAAGATGTAGTAAAAGCTTGCGTGCAGTCTATCTCTATTGACGATCGCGTCAAAGCCCTGATTATCCCCGAAGAATCATTTGGCGAAGGATTCTGGACGCAATGCAAAAAACTGGAGCGATCGTTCTACAGCGGTATTGACTGGCAGGAAGCAGCTAGATTTTTTACCCGCGAGATTTATGAAGAACTGGGTGGCTACGATGAGAATCAAACTGGCAGCGAAGACTACGATCTGCCCAATCGCCTTGAATATCGCTATGGGAAAGGTAGCATTGCCAGAATCAAAGAGAAGATCTACCATAACGAGCAGAAACTGAGTTTGCGCAGGGTTTGTTGGAAGAAATTTTACTATGCCAACACCCTACGGTCGTACGTCGATCGGACTGCTAATAAAGCGAGGCTTTCTAAGCAAACTTCAGTACTCTTGAGATACTGGGTATTTTTCTCTAAGCCAATCAAACTATTTCGCAATCCTATTATTGGCATGGGCATGTTGTTTATGAAAACCTGCGAATTCGCCTCAGGTGCAGCCGGTTTTCTGTTAGGCAGTCTTGCTCCCGCCAATCAAAACAATAGTAATGCCATATAGCACTTTTCAATTGAGAACGGGTTTTATTGATGGGGTGAAGGGGTTCCACCCCTTCTTGGGGGCAACGCCCCCAAACCCCCTTCTCGTTTTCATCTGAAAACCGCTGTAACAAGTTGCCAGTGAATGATGAGTAGTAAGTAGGTGGGCATTGCCTGCCCCACCTGTGCTGCCCGTGCATAAGTCTGAATAGAGATAATACCAATTCTCTAAAGTAAAATTACAGATCGCTGGAGGGGCGAACGGCCGTTCGCCCGTACGTAGATTGATATGTAGTTCGATTTTGAAGAATTGGTATAAGCAGTCGGCTCAATATTAACAAGCTAATCTACCTTAGAATCCATGTTTAATCCCGATCGCGCCTTACCTTCTAATATCATCAACTCATTATCTGAGATAGATCCGCTCACCCCTCCCAACTATCTCCACGATCGCAATATCTCAGGGTTAGATGGCAACACTATGCTAGCTAGCACCGTCGATCGTTTGGAGACAGCAGCAGAGGATATGTCACAGCTAAATATGACCGATCGCGGCTCTAATGTCATACCAGATCGACAACTCCAATTGGATGCTTCCCAGCTTAAATATATTGACTCTCTAACTGGTTTGGTTAAAGATGAACCTACTTTCCAAAGTACTTCTAATAGCATTGTGGGAGGAGACGAGCTGTTGGAACCCAGTCGAGAATTAGCACAAACTGCTGCGGTCAATTCTGCTTCCTCTACGCCTTCAGCCTCAGAATGGCAAGTAATTTCAGAGAATCCCAGTCTCATGCGCTACTACTCGCGCTCTGTTGATGTCGATCGCAATACTGGTGCTGTTGGTTTAAATAAGCAAGGTTACATTTCTGTTGGATTGCAGCGACATTCCAGTCAGCAACTAGCTTATGGTCTGTTAACTAAGGATATCACTCTACTTGATACCAGCATAAAAGTGTTAGAGTATGGTTTCGACCGCCAACAACAGGACGGCAGTTTCCAAACTACTCCTCTTAGCCTTTCTACTGGAGTCAGCGCTCAGGATACAGCTTTCTTCTTTTATGATGTCGGTCACACCCTATTACTGGCAAAGAATTCTACATGGTTCCAAACTGCGCCGGAGACTGCCAACTTGCGATCGCGCTTGCAAAATCTGCTCGATCCCATATCCCATTCTCTCTCTTGGCTAAACCAGCAAAGTTCAACTCTACAATCAAAAGATAAAAGCGGCACCAATCGTCTCTTCATCGATGCCAATGCATATTATCTCGTCGGTAAGGCACTGGGGCGCGACGATGCGATCGCGTTGGGGAAGAATTTTGCGCGTATGGCTTTGCAACAGCAGTCTAGTGAAGGCTTCTTTCTAGAAAGAGGTGGATACGATAGCAGCTATAACGCCGTTGCTCTCCGCCATGCCATCTTGTTTTACATGAACCTGGAACCCGAAGCGAAAACCTTACGGCAAGAACTATGGCAAGGGATTGAGAAAGGGATAAACTGGCAGTTGACTCGCATTGCCCCATCGGGAGAAGTTTTAACCGCAGGCAATACCAGGATATTGCCTAGTGGCGAGCAGTACGCTTTAACTGGAACCGTGAAAAAGGTCGATTACAAAGAAGTAATCTTAGCCCTGGATTACTATGCCAAGATTACAGGAAGTGCAGTTGCTCAGGATGCGGCTAACCGCGTTCGCAATTACCGCCCCTAGCCCCCTAGAATTCTGTGCTTTTTACCCATAGCGCAGTTACCTGCTTTGAGGTACGATCTTGGGCATGACCTATTGCCTTGGAATTATTACTAGACACGGCCTGGTAATGGCTGCCGACTCCCGTACCAATGCGGGGGTGGATTACGTTTCTACCTACCAAAAATTATTTGACTTCAACCATGCCAACGAACGCACTATTCTGGTCTGTACCTCCGGTAACCTGTCCGTAACTCAGGGCGTTCTAACTTTACTGCGTAAAGATATCAAAACACAGGCGGATAACAGTTTATACACGCTACCCACCATGTACGAAGTGGCACAGTATGTGGGGCATAAGTTACGGCACATTCAGTCGCAAAACCAGGAATGGTTAGAAAAAGATGGGATCGACTATAAATGCAATTTTCTCTTGGGCGGGCAAATTAAAGGAGAAGAGCCAGAACTTTACCTGATTTACAGTCAGGGCAATTTCATCCAGGCAACTCCTGAGACTCCTTTCCTCCAAATTGGGGAGACGAAATACGGCAAACCGATCTTAGATAGAGCGCTTAATTTTGAAACCTCGCTGGAGGCCGCAGCTAAGTGTGCTTTCCTCTCAATCGATTCCACTATGAAATCAAATATTTCTGTGGGGCCACCCATCAATATCGTTGCCTACGAAACTGATGCATTCATAATTGAACGACGGCTAACCCTACGCTTGGGCGATCCCTATCTCTTCAAAACTAGAAGGCAATGGGAGACTTCTCTAAAGGATGCCTTTGTTCGCATGCCAAATATTGACTGGCAGCACGATTATGAGGTATCGGCAGAAGAACTATATACAGATCAAGTTTGATCGCATTGAATGGCGATCGCAGAATCACCTAAAACACTTCACAACAATTTACCGATTTGGGGACAGGTACAGCAAATCGCATTAAAGCGATCGCATGACAGGCGTAAATTTCATGTAGGCATTTAGTTAGGGGAAGGGGCGATCGCAGAGGTTTATGAAAAAATTTGCGCGTAGCGCTATTTGTTTTAGCTATAATATTAGTGGAATCGCATCGGGTCTCTAACATAGACTCAGTGGATACGCCTCCGACACCCCGTTGCGAGCACGAAGGGTGCAAAGGCAATACCAAACCAGGCTCAGGGAAGATGCGGCTAGGGAGATCCGGATTAGAAAGTGCGAGACCTGTACACCCTAGATTGGTTCTGGAGGTAGCCAGTGCACAATTTGGTTAATTGCTGAGCGAACCTGGTTGATACCAACTGGGTTCGCCCTTTTAGATTTGCCCTTTTAGATTTGCCCTTTTAGATTTGGTAGTGGCATCTTAAGCGGGATTATCAAATGAGAAGGAGACGGTATGCAATAAACGCGACCCACCAGAGCATCAAGCTCACGAAGATATCTACGTTGCGATTCGCGATGCCTTTGATAGCGCAGAGCGCAAGCTCAGGGATTATGCCGAGCGACAACGAGGCAAGATCGAGACTCATAGCAATGGGAGGAAAATATGATTAACGTCGTACGCTATAGCCAGATCGTTGGCCTGGTGACTGTAGACAGCTCTACATCGTCGCGTTTGGGTGCGGTAGAGGAAGTTTGGCTGGATGATTCCGGACGAATTGCTTATTTATCCGGGGTAACTGGATATCTGCCCTTGGAGCAAGTTGCCAGGATAGGAACGAGCGCTGTATCGACCTACGGGCATCTCGTGGTAAATGCACCGATGGAGCTATACCGCCTCCATCGACTAGCGGTTCGCTCGCCTGCTGGCGAGCCTCTAGGATGGGTAGAGGATTACCTTTTTGACTGGCACACCGGCGAGATCGTAGCTTATATCCTGGCTGGCGCGATCGCAGATGCTTTTGGGGAAAGGGCTGTCTTGCTACCCGGAGACGTGCAAGCAATTGCGGCGGAAACTGTAATTATTCGGGAAGATGCCAAGGCGCGTTTGAGCAGCGAAGCAGATGGCCTTAAAGGTTTCCTCAGCGAAAAATCCCACCAGGTTCGACATCTCGTGCAAGTAATTGGCGATCGCCTCCACGACCTTATTGCTCCGCACGATCGCCCAGAAGCCGTGCGCGTTAAGATTAAGATGGTAAGCGATGAGTTGACCTCCTCTGGGGAACACGATCGCCACGTTCTGCAAGAAGCCACGGACTTCTTACACGAGCAGTGGCACCACTTGCAGCAGAGCATTAGTCGGGCAAGCAGTCGAGCTAAGGTAGCTCTAGATTCAGCCTGGCAGCACTTTACAGGCAAGGCATAATTGGGTAGAGAGCGTTTATATAGCGATCGCAAATGATTCGTGAAAAAGGGGGTGTGGGGGCTGCGCCCTCAAGCAGGGGTTCTACCGCTGTACCCCGTTCGTAAATGATTTACGATCGCTATAGATATAGCCATAGACAGATCTGTTAGGACAGGGGGGTGTGGGGGCTGCGCCCCCCCGCAGGGGTTCCACCCCTGCACCCCGTCCTGAGCCTGTTGGCTATAGCTATAGATCGACAACCTTTGGGAACGGAGGAAAGAACTATGATGTCACGATTCCAAAATCGCACTGAAGCGGGTAAACTGTTGGCCGATCGGCTCAAAGAGTATACCAATCGCCCAGGTGGTTTAGTCCTGGGACTTCCCCGTGGTGGTGTTCCAGTGGCGTTTGAAGTCGCACAGGCGCTCGATCTGCCATTGGATATTTGCTTGGTACGCAAGCTTGGCGTACCGGGACATAAGGAGCTGGCAATGGGCGCGATCGCATCAGGAGGCGTGAGAGTTCTGAACTACGACGTGGTGAGTTGGTTGGGTATCTCCGGCAAGACGATTGATGGGGTAGCCGCTAAGGAATTGCGCGAATTACAGAGGCGCGATCGTGCTTATCGCGGCGATCGACCTTCCCCTGATGTTCGCGATCGCACCGTCATTCTAGTTGACGACGGTCTCGCTACGGGTTCGACCATGCGGGCTGCCATTACCGTCCTGAAATCGCAGCAGCCCCAGCAAATTATTGTTGCCGTTCCCGTCGCCCCCCTAGAAACCTGTAACGAACTGCAAGCTGAAGTAGATAAACTGGTTTGTTTGATAACGCCGGAACCATTTTATGCGATCGGTCTTTGGTATGAGGACTTCGCGCAAACTACCGATGATGAAGTACGAAAACTGCTAGCAAAGCGATTGGCTAGCAGCATCCCAATTTCGTAGGGGGTGGTGTCCCCGTGCTGCCCACATCTCTATTGATAATGACGAGAGCCGTTATACCAAACGACACGCAACAAATTGACATCCTTGCATTGTGCAATAATATACATCAGTCCATCGATCCTGTAACAGATGGAACATATCGCTTTAGCGCGATCGCATATCGCACAACAGGAGTAATAATATCAAGTAAATGATAGTTTTAAAATATAGACTTACTCAAAAGGATTACGTCGATGCACATTACTTAAACAGTATGCATAGTAAGCCTCTAAAATCAATGGTAGGAATCTCTTTAGCTATTGCTGTTATTGTGGGGTATGGATATTCAATTATCGCTTCAATTATCGCTTCAGGGATGGGGTTAGATATTTGGCTCTCAATATTGTTCTTGGGGGTAACACTATGGGTCGTTATAGACACTTTTTTTCTGATCCCCCTGCGAGCTCGTCGAGATTTCTCACGTCGCAAGCATCCTCAAGATGAAGACGAAGCAACCTTATATCCTGAAATAATTGAGCTTGTATCGAGATATGGGACAAGTAGAATTCCTATTTCTGATTTTGATAAATACAGAATTGGCGAAACTATGGTTTTGCTTTATTTACCCAACAGAGTATTTCTTATTTTCCCTCGTCGATCTTTTCCCTCGGAAGAAGATTTTCAAACCTTTCTCTCATATCTTAGAAGTAACCTTGGCAAACCGAAGTAGCTGAGAGAATGATAGCAACTAATCCCAAGTAGATAGCTCGCCGATCAGACCTCGCCACAGAGCTAACATGCGATCGCGCCGCGCCTCAAAATTCGCCACGATCAGAATCAATGCGATGCCAGCACAAATCAAAATTGCCCAAATCAAAAACGAATACTGGGCGATCAGCGACAGTACCTGCATCAGCACCACCGCTATAAAGGTAATCGTGCCCACAAATAGATATGCCCGCACGCGCAGAGCTAAGCCGGATATCACAAATACAATAGCGATCGCCGCCGCCACCAAAGACATGGGCAGATCCGATGGAGAATGGAGCAATGCCGTCAGGCCGATGGAGCCAGCAGCAAACAGGCGGAAGGTATGGCGCGTTTCTCTGGCTTCAGCAGATCGCAAGCTCGGCTCCACCTGGATGAGGTACAAAGCAGACATCCCCAATGCCAAAACATACCAGAGCGAATGCGTAAGATCTTGGGAATGATAAAAACGGAATAGCGCCCAATTGCTCAGGATAACGCTGATGTAGGTCAAGCGAATGGCGTTATAGAGACGCGCGATCGCGGCATAGAAAGTCGCCACAACTAATAAACTAGGGACGGTAGCTGTATCAGCAGTGAGAATCACCATGACTAATGGCAAACACCCCGCCGATCGCCGCCAGGGTCGAGGCGACCAACCCCATTCCCACCAGGGCAAGACGAATAATCCATAGGCAATTATGCAAGCTAATATCGACCCGTAGGGTCTGAGAATCGCCGCAACTATTTTCGATTCCGGGAAGGCAAAATAGATGAGAAAAACCAATGCCCCCATCGCAGTAATTACGCTGGCATATACCCAAGCTTCTTTCCTTGCGGTTGGGATTGAAATCCCATCGGCGATCGGTTCGGATAAGTTACCAGGGAGTGAAGCGCGATTGCGTCCTTGCCAAGCGGCATAGATTGCTAAAACTACCAATACCATACAACCCAGCCAGCCGCCTGTTTGGCTGGGACTGAATACCGCTGCTGTCAGCAATAGCGCTGCACCTGCAAACCAGTGTAGATGAGCGATTCTGGCAATCTCATGGATAGAGAGTTTGAGATAGAAGTTGAGCCAGCGAGCGCAGGTTCTGTAGGTAACCGCGATCGCCGCACTCAAACTTCCCATTAAGATTAAACCATCGCCCCAACTACCACCACTAGCACGGAATAATTGATAGATCAGAAGTTGATATAAAGAGAAAGTTATGCCTGCAACTGACAGATAAATTAAGCTCCTGAAACCAGAATTAGATTCTGCTTCTCTTCGTCCAATACCGATAAAAATCAGAACTGCGGCGAGCGAATATAAACCTGACACAGCGCTGAATGTCGATAGACTAAATATCCAACCCAGAAAACCACACGCTAATGGCATCGCCTGCCAACTCACAGGATAACTGCGCATTCCTCTACGTACGTACAACCAGTCCCCTCCTAACTGCATGGCTAGACCGACAGCGAGGTTGGCAATTCCTGCATGTTCGTTGGTACCATTGGCAGCAATTACGCCGCGCAAAATCAATAACTCCGCGCTCCAAGCCACAATCCAGGTTACCCAAGGTGCTGGGGCTTGCCAGATGCGATATATCGTCGCACCTGCGATCGCTGCCGTGCTAAAGAGAGTTTGCGTAAAGGCGCGATCGATCCAATCCGCTGCGATCGCGGGAGCCATCCCCCAAACTGGGAAAATCGCCAAAGTTTGGCAGGTCAAAATTATCAGGGAAATGGGAATTGCCCACAAATCGAATGCTCGAACGTACATTTGATTGAGGGGTAGATCTAAATTGCTGGGGGCGCGTTTCTGGCGATTTCGCAACCAATGACCGAGCAGAAATAGAATTAGAACGCTAGCAGCGGCTCCATTCGTGTAGAACGCAAGTTGAGATTCTAAGGGATCGTTCTGTTTGAGCAACCAGAGTAACGTTCCCATAAAGCCCAAACCTAATCCCACTGTGAACCAAGCAGTACTAAGATGCTCGCTTTGCCTGATATTAAACAGCATCAATATTGTGGCTGCACCTAAACTGAGGAGAAGGGAATCCGGGGCATCCCACATGAGAACCTGCGCGAGTATCAGTGCCGTAATACTGCAATCAGTAGCTAATTGAGCTTGCCGAAGATAGCGGCGGCTACCTAAAAAGGTAAGGGCAGCAGGTATGACGAGCCAGAGGACGCGCAAATTACTGGAGGTCGCACTCAAGCCATCACCCAACCTGAGATAAAGCCATTGATAGGTTAATCCCAGGATTGCGATGTAACTCAAGCCAGCTAAGCACAATCCTATATTCCAACTACTATCAGACCAAATTCCACTCCGTTGCGAGCCTGATGCTATGCCAACTAACTGGGCATTTATTTGGGCGCTACGCCTGCCTTGATAAAATACATTTCCCCACTCCACCAGCACGATCGACAGAATAATTCCGATCCAGGCAGCGGCATCTAGTTTGGGCAAGAAATAATCAATTGCCGAAGCGATCGCTCCCAACCCAGTAATATGCGCGAGATAGATTAATCCAGTCCCAGATACAGCTTGCTCGATATTTTTCTCTCTTCTCTCTAGAACTAAAAGCGTGCTAGCTGATAGGAGCAAGTCGAGCGTGCGAGTCAGCGGACTGAAGAGGCTGACATAGGTTAACAAACCTCCAAATAATAAAGCAAGTACTTCTCCATGTCGGGCTAGATCGTTATGGCGACGCGATCGCAGTCGGTTGGCGAACCATAAGGTCAACCAAACATATGGAATAAAAACTACACCTAACATGGGCGTTCCGGTTGAAGTGTTAGTAAGTCTCGCTGCCCATTCCACCAGGCTGTCCTTTACACCTGGCGGGATGAATGGGACGCACAGAGCGATTGTCTGCAATCCCAGCAGAAAGATGGCTGTTAATTGGGTTTTGGTGGGGGTATGTTGCGATCGCTCCGTTAAGAGTCGATCTGCCAATAGAACCAGTGCGATACAACTGATAATTAACGCCTGCCAAGGATAGATTTCGCCCACTGATACCAGCCAGCCGATTACGAGCAGCCCAATCCCCAGGTTTTGATTGGCTTGAACTTGAGGAATTGAGAGATTAGATCGCTCTGTCGATCCAGGTTCAGGTTGAGAATCAAATTGGGGATCGGATTGATTTTGCTGAGGTTGTTTGGGCAATGCCATCAGGTGCAGGATTAATCCGCATAGTCCGAATGCTAACCCCAGTTGACTCAATCTCACATCTGCAAACAGGAGCGATCGCACGACCAGCAAAACAATCGCAGAACCCGACGCAATTAAGTGGATGGGAAACCCTATGCCTGCACCAGTTGGACTGTTTGTACTGGCGGAATTGCGACGACTGCTTTGCTGCGGCAGCAGAGCGATCGCCATACTCACAATGCCCAAATAAACTGCGATCGCCGGATAAAAGCGCATCCCCCAACCTAAATGCAGCCAACTCAGTAGAATTAATCCGATGGCTGCGAGATTCGACGTTCGCGTTCCTGCCTGTCGTAGTAGATATACTGTAATGCCAGATAAAGATACACCTGCGATCGCGCCAATTCCAATTCCAATTGGGTTGTTGAGCAATCCCAAGCCATCAATTGCCCAGAAGTTGGCGGGAACGATCAGCAGCGTGACTAACTGTAAGGTGCGCGTGGTGAGGAGTAAGTTGCCCTGTTTCAGCGTCCAGAAACTCACACCCCAAAATGCCAACGTATAGGCAAACAGGATCAGATATTGCCCCTGAGCCGAAAATCTATCCCACTGCGTCGCAGCTAATACACCAGAAGATACGACTACTAGAAATACGCCTAAAAACAGCAACCACACCAGGCTAAATTCTGCCACCAGCGATTTCGCCATCTCACCTAAGGGGGTTATGGGGGTTGGGGGTTGAGTAACTGGAACGGTTTCGGCGATCGCGGGGATTTCAGATGCAGCTCGTTCTCGATTGCTAACAGGAGGAGTCGATACATGCATCGATGTAGTTGAGATATATGATGGACTTGCTTGCGGTGCCATCGATTCTACGCGATCGCAGGTTAATTCTCTGCCACAAAACCGAACTACATCAGCAGTAGAGAGAATGCCTAAGTTCAACCATTGCTCTAACCCTTCTAACAATTCTGGCTTGATTTCGACCTTCAGCCTGGTATAGCTAGCGTACGCTTGCTGCGTTTGAAAGCGCAAATCGACTCGATCGATCAAACCAAGCCGTTGCCAAGCTTTCAAGCCATCTAAAACTTTCTCGAAGTTAGCAACTATATCGATCGCTAGTTCGATTTGAGCATAACGATTGGGTGGTGACGACATAGGCGTATCTGCATAAAAGGGCAATATCTAAAGGTTTTACCTTAGATACGAATCGCTGTTATGGTCTACTATGCCACTTTTGCGATCGTTACATATAGCGGTTTTCACTTGAGAACGGGTTTTATTTTTGGGGTGAAGGGGTGAAACCCCTTCTTGGGGGCAACGCCCCCAAACCCCCTACTCTTTCTGATCTGAAAACCGCTATAGCTAAGTGGTATGATAAACCATGACTTCTAAGAAGTGTTTCTGGCTTGAAACAAGTTAAACAAAGCTATGCAGGCACAAACTAAGCAGCGCTATTTTACGCCCGCCGAATATTTGGAGCTAGAGGAGAAAGCTGAATTTAGAAGCGAATATCATGATGGAGAAATCGTCGCAATGACCGGTGGCTCGATTAACCATAATCGTATCGTAGGAAATCTCAATGCTGCCTTAAAAATTGCGCTTAAAGGCCAAGCCTATGAAGTATTCACAAACGACCTGCGATTGTGGTTATCGCAATATCGACGTTATTTCTACCCCGATCTGATGGTCGTAGCTGGAGAGCCATTATTTCATGAGAATCGCAATGATACGATTACAAATCCTCTAGTCATCAGAAAGATGGGTAGAAATCCCGTCCTTTAACAACGCGAAGGACGGCTTTACATTAATCAAATTGAATACTTCACAGAATGCGTGCTATAATGTAAAGTATGGAAAAAGCTTTCAAGTACCGATTCTATCCAACTCCTGAGCAAGAAACCTTGCTGAGAAAGACGATGGGATGCACTCGACTCGTCTATAACTGCGCCCTCGCCGCCAGGACTGAAGCATGGTACAAAAGACAGGAACGGGTCGGGTATATTGAAACTTCTGCCATGCTGACTCAATGGAAAAAGCAAGAAGACTTGCAATTTCTTAATGAGGTTAGCTGTGTACCATTGCAACAGGGTTTGAGACACCTCCAAACAGCCTTTAGTAACTTTTTTGCAGGAAGGGCAAAATACCCCAACTTCAAGAAAAAGCATCAAGGTGGTAGTGCTGAATTTACTAAATCTGCTTTCAGATGGAAAGATGGCAAAGTATTTCTGGCTAAAAGCTCTGAACCGCTTGCTATCCGTTGGAGTCGTCAACTGCCTAAAGGCGCAGAACCTTCTACCATTACGGTAAAGCTTTCGCCCTCTGGACGATGGACGGTTTCCCTGTTGGTGAATGTCGAGATCGAACCATTGCCTAAGTCTGCTCATCAGATTGGGATTGATTTGGGGATAACAAGTTTGGTCGCCTTGAGTAATGGCGAAAAAGTTGCTAATCCCAAAGGATTTGCTGCTAAACGTATCAAACTGCGTAAAGCACAAAAAGCTTTGAGTCGTAAGCAGAAAGGGTCTAATAACCGACAGAAAGCTCGCCTCAAGGTAGCAAAAGTGCATCAAGAAATTAGCGATGCCCGTAAAGATTTTCTTCATAAGCTGACAACTCAATTGGTGCGTGAGAACCAAACCATTGCAATTGAGGATCTCGCTGTGAAGAATATGGTCAAGAATCGGCAACTTGCCCTTGCGATCGGTGATGCTAGTTGGGGTGAATTGGTCAGACAACTTGAATATAAATCCGACTGGTATGGTCGGACTCTTGTTAAGATTGACCGTTGGTTTCCGAGTTCTAAGCGTTGTGGGCATTGTGGTTACATCGTTGATAAGTTGCCGTTAAATATCAGAGAGTGGGATTGCCCTCAGTGCGGTACACATCACGATCGCGATCTCAATGCTGCTAACAATATTCTTGCCGCAGGGCTTGCGGTTAAAGTCTGTGGAGCGAACATAAGACCTGATAGGCATAAGTCTAAAGGGCAGTTGCGAAACCCCAGTAATGGGAAGAAACAGAAACCTAAGTCGTGAGTCTTAGGAATCACCGTTGCTTTAGCTCGGTGAGCATGTCAAAGTAGAGGTTTTATCCAGGTCAACCAGCAGCTACTATCGCTCTCTCCCCGAACTGAGGGAATATATTCTCATCGACCAGTATAGCTTTTACATAGAGCAGTTCGTCAAAGCATCTGACGATCGGTGGTTGTTTGGCGATCGCGAATCAAGCGATGCCGTACTCACATTTTCGGCGTTAGATCTGCAAATTCCACTACAGGAAATTTACGAATGGGTTAAGTTTAATCCCGACTAATATGCGCCCTTACTAAATAGCACGATTCTAAGTGTTTCAATCAGGATTTCCAGATCGAGGTTGAAAGACCAGTGATCGATGTAAAAGAGATCGAGGCGAGCGGCATCGTCAATGGTATCGATTTGAGAGCGCCCGGAAATTTGCCAAAATCCAGTGATGCCGGGTAAAACCAGGTGTCTGGTGTGATGCCACTCGTCAAACCGCGCCACATCCCTAATTGGTAAAGGTCTTGGTCCTACCATGCTCATTTGTCCCATGAGGACATTAAACAGTTGCGGCAACTCATCAATGCTGGTACGACGCAAAAATCGTCCGATCGGGATAATGCGCGGATCGTGCTTAATTTTGAACATCACGCCATCTTTACTTTCGTTAAGTCGCTCTAGCCCTGCTTGTTGCTTGTCGGCATCATTACACATGGTACGAAACTTCCACATGCGAAATACCTGTCCGTGCAGTCCGACTCGTTCTTGACTGTAAAACACGCCACCTGGCGAGCTGAGCTTAATCGCGATCGCCACAAACGCAAACACAGGTGCCAAGCAAATAATGCCGAGTAACGCCCCACAAACATCAAATAAGCGCTTTAATCGATATTCCCAAATGGCAAAGAACTGCGGCTCGATCCGAATGGTGGGCATTCCTGCAAAGATCTCGGGCGCGCCGCGTCGATGCAGCATCACCAGGCTAGATGGTACTAGAAGCAAGCTAATTCTGGCATTACGCAGTTGCCAATATAAATTAGAAGCGAGTCTAGTTTCTGGTAAGCTATCCGCTAAAACTTCCCTGGCACCAGATGCTTTAATTAGCTGCATGGTCGAAGATATATGTGCTTGCGATGATTCCACCGCACCGACCACCCGATATCCCACCCGTTTTTCCACCATCTCGGTTAGTAAAGCAATGCGATCGCGAGGCGCGATAACGAAAACGGGAATTTGGGGACGTGTAAAGCGGAACTGATGTAGAAAAATCGTGATTGCCAGCCGGATACCAATTACAAAGACGATACTACTCGTCCAGGCAGTGAAGAACAGCGATCGCGGCGCATCGAGTTTAGGATCGTAAAAATAAGCAACGACCAGAGACAGTAAATAGACCGTACTGATTACCTGTGTCTGCTTGACGTAATTGCGCCACTGCGACGTTGCCGAATAAAAATTGTGGTAGGCAAACAGAACAATAATGAAAAAGGCAAATACCCAAAATAAGCTGGATAGACCCAGCCATTCCCACCACACCAACTGCTTGGGAATGGGTGCAAATGATTGGTTGAGCTTCTCGGCGAAATGCCAAGCTATAGCCAATCCAGCTATATCCCCTAAAGCTAGTACAATTGCCACAAACCAGCCAACTTCAGGCTGAGGCATAGCATGCGAATGCTTGGAGGCTCGAATATCACGCATATTTTCAGCAGAGCGGAGATCGCACTTCAGAATCACAGTAACTACCACTAAACCCTAGATCATCTTGCCCATAATTAGTAGCGCTCATAGCAAATTACTTTAAGCGATCGTTTTGTCCGAGGTCTTAATCTATTGTTTGCGATATAGCGGTTTTCAGATGAAAACGAGAAGGGGGTTTGGGGGCGTTGCCCCCAAGAAGGAGTTCCACCCCTTCACCCCGTCAATAAAACCTGTTCTCAATTGAAAAACGCTATATCTGGAGTACTCTTCGGTGTCGGTTTTGCTGGTGGGGGTCTCACAGTATGGTTGGGAAAAGGGAAGTAGGGGAAAAATATAAACGATCGCTATTGCAATAGCGATCGCGATCGCAGGGATTTCGGCAAATATACTCTTAAATAATAGTAAGTGTTAAAAACTATCAACTATTTGTTGTGAGAGTATAAATTCTAAAGCCATAGCCCCTTCCACTTTTAAGGAGGTTTTATATATGACATCACCTACTGAGCCAAACCCTGAGCAACCGTTCCATACCTCAAAAGCAGGACGGGCGGCTCAGATTGGCGTGAAGTTAGCAACTTTTAGCGGCGCTGGCAATCTCTCCCTGGCATCGGGAATTACCCTGGGGATGATTTTTGCGATCGTGCTCGTCCTGATCCTTGGAATAACCCTAATTATGGGCAGCGAAAATCCCATTGCGGGCTTAGGGGTTGCGGTTGGGATTACTGTTGTAGTTAACCTGGTAGTCTTTTTTCTCTCTCCATTCCTGATGGATTTAATGCAGCGCTGGCTGTACAACACGCGCTGGGTTTCTCTAGATGAAATTGCTCGCCGTAGCCCCGAGACCTCTGCCACGATCCGCCGCGTTTGCGCCGAAAAAAATATTAAACAGCCTCGCTTAGGCATCATTGACGATGAGAACCCCACAGCTTTTACCTATGGTTCTTTACCAAACAGCGCTCGCCTGGTTGTGAGCCAAGGGCTATTTACTTACCTCGACGACGATGAAGTTGCCACAGTCTACGCCCACGAGCTAGGTCACATCGTGCATTGGGACTTTGCTGTCATGACGCTCGCAGCGACTATGGTGCAGATTGTCTTCCTAATCTATGTCACGGCAAGGAGCATGAGTCGCGGTGGTGGTGATAATAAGTTAAAAGATGCTGCTGCGGGTGTTTCTCTAGCTGCCTACGTTTTTTACATTGTTGGTACATATTTGATGTTGTACCTATCGCGCACCCGCGAGTATTTTGCCGATCGCTTTGCGGCTGAAACCACTGGTAATCCCAATGCCCTATCCCGCGCGCTGGTCAAGATTGCTTACGGTATTATTGAGGTGGGCGAGCGCTCTCAAGAACCCAGTCGGTTAGTGGAAGGGACTCGCGCTCTGGGTATTTACGATCATAAAGCAGCAGCTTCAACCGGCACGGCCTATCGCATCTCTTCTTCTCCCGAGCAGATCGGTCGCGTATTCCTGTGGGATATGTTCAATCCTTGGGGATGGTGGATGGAATTAAACTCAACGCACCCACTCACGGGCAAGCGCGTGCGTGCTTTGAGCACCTATGCCGAACAATTGGGATTGCCGACCGAGTTCAATATGGCACGGGTTGTTGCTGATGGTAAGAGCCTGGATCGGAATAAGTTATACGGCAACTTTGCAGTCGATGTCGTTCTCTACGCCGCAGAGATAATCGGTATCTTTGCCGGGTTAGCGCTCGGGATCGCGATCGCCAAATCCTCAGGCAACAGCATGTGGTTCCTGACTGGCCCATTGGTTGGCCTCGGCGCGGGCATCTTAATCAAGGCCCTGGTGTCTTTCCCAGACTACAGTAGAGCACCTGAAACCAGCGTAATTGAGTTAATGGCAGACCCCTATGCCAGTCCGTTACGGGGCAAGCCCGCCAGACTGAATGGCGATCTGATCGGTCGTGGCGATGCAGGCTACGTGTTCGGTTCCGACCTGAAGCTACAGGAGCGCACGGGCATGATGTACCTCCACTATTCTTCTCGCTTTGGCTCAATTGGGAATTTCCTGTTTGGTATGAAGCGCGTCAAGAATCTCATTGGCATGAAAGTACAAACGGTGGGATGGTTCCGTCGCGGTGTTGCACCTTGGGTCGATCTGATTCAACTCAAGACCGACAGCGGCACAGTTGTAAACAGCTATCACCGCTTCTGGGCGTTTATCTTGGGCGGCGGTGCAATCATTCTAGGTTTATTTCTTTTATCTCTCCGCTAATCCTATAGCTATAGTCAACAGGCTTAGGACGGGGTGCAGGGGTTTCACCCCTGAGTGGGGGCGCAGCCCCCACACCCCTTGTCCTAACAGATCTGTACTATGGCTATAATTCTAGATATAGCGGTTTTCAGATTGCAAAGAGTAGGGAGGCTGGGGGCAATGCCCCCAAAATAAAACCCGTTCTCAAGTGAAACCCACTATATCCACGCTCTTTTACCCAGTCTAACTCAGTCAACTTAAGTAGGTATAACCGCGCAGACTATGCTCGTAGTTCTGTAATAGGAGCCTTGCTTCTTCGAGCGTAATTTCCTTTTTCTGAAGCGCTGCCTCGGTAGCGCGACGCATATTCTCCAATAAGGCATCGGAACTATATTGCACGTATTGCAGTACCTCGGTCATGGAATCACCTCGAATTACGTGTTCCACCTGATAGCCCGTAGGTGTAGCGTGGATGTGTACGGCATCGGTATCGCCGAATAGATTATGCAAATCGCCGAGGATTTCCTGGTACGCGCCACCGAGAAATAGACCGAGGTAATAGTTTTCTCCAGGCGTAAAGGGATGGAGTTCCAAAACAGATTTTACATCGCGCAGATCGATAAATTTATCGATCTTGCCATCGCTATCGCAAGTCAGATCGGCCAGCGTACCGCGACAGGAGGGTTCCGCATTCAAGCGATGGATGGGGGCAATGGGGAATAGCTGATCGATCGCCCAGCTATCTGGTGCCGACTGGAATACCGAAAAATTACAGTAATAGGTAACTGCCATGGATTTCTCCAGATCTTCGAGATCGTCGGGCACGTAATTTTGCTGGCGCACGATCTTGAGGATGCGATCGCAACATTCCCAGTACAGGCGCTCGGCTCTGGCTCGTTCCTGCAAATTTAAATAGCCGAAGGAAAACAGACTAACTGCTTCATCTTTAAATTGGACGGCATCGTGATATGCCTCCTGATAGTTATCTTCGTTGATTTGTTCTAATGTTTCAAATAGATTGCGGATAGTTAGATGTTCGCCCTCATCGAGTGGAGGGATTTTGCCATTAGGTGTCTCGCTGACATTGAGAACTTCAAACACGAGAACCGATTGATGCGAAGCGATCGCCCTGCCACTTTCGCTAACAATTGTGGGAACGGGGATGTTTTTAGGGGCACAGGCTTCCTTAACCGCCGCTACAACGTCGTAGGCATAGTTTTGCATGTTGTAGTTTTTGGAAGCGTAGAAATTAGTCTTAGAGCCGTCGTAGTCTACCCCCAATCCCCCACCAACATCGATGAAATGCATGTTCGCGCCGATCGCTGCTAGCTGCACGTAGATTTGGGAAGCTTCCCTCAGCGCATCTTTGATCGTGCTAATCGAACTAATTTGAGAGCCGATGTGAAAATGGAGTAGCTGCAAAGACGAGAGCAGGTCGGCAGCCCTAAGACGTTCCACTACTTCCAGGATTTCCCAAATACTGAGACCGAATTTAGCGCGATCGCCAGCGGAATCTTCCCAGCGTCCGATCCCTTTGGAGCAAAGTTTGGCACGCACTCCCACAATGGGTTGAATTTTTAGCTTTCTAGCTTCCTGAATGACGATATCAACTTCTTCCAGTTGCTCGATCACGATAATTGGCGTTTGTCCCAACCGTTGTGAGAGAAGGGCAGTTTCGATATATTCCCGATCTTTATAGCCATTGCAGATCAGTAGAGCGCCTGGTGTTTTCAGCGTGGCAAGGGCGATCAGTAATTCGGGTTTAGAGCCTGCTTCTAAGCCAAACTGGTAAGGCTTGCCGTAGTTGACCAGTTCCTCGACCAGTTGGCGCTGCTGGTTGACCTTAACAGGGTAAACGCCGCGATAGGTGCCGTTGTAGTTGTAGCGGGCGATCGCTTTGGCAAAGCAGGCATTCAGGCGTTCGATGCGATCGGCCAAAATATCAGAGAACCTTAACAGCAGTGGTAGTCGCAGATTGCGTTTTTGCAGATCTTTGACTAGTTCGTACAGATCGATACAACCACCGCGATCGCCCTGGGGGGAAACGGTAATGTGGCCAGCTTCGTTGATGCTAAAGTAGGGATCGCCCCAACCATTGATGCGATAAAGTTCCTCGCTATCCTGGATCGTCCAGGTTTTACCAGTTGCAACTTTACCATTTGCATTCAGAGTCTTTTGAATTTCCTGCACCATTGGTTAACTGTTCCTTGCAATTGAGATCGGCACTCCAAGCAGTCATCATCCCGGCTAAACAATATGGTTGTCAAGCCCATGCGATTTACTTCCGCAAATCTGCGAAACCTGTAGGGGCAACTGTTTGCCTCTGGATTAATTTGTTATAGCGGTTTTCAGATGAAAACGAGAAGGGGGTTTGGGGGCGTTGCCCCCAAGAAGGGGTTCTACCCCTTCACCCCGTCAATCAAACTTGTTCTCAATTGAAAAACGCTATACTGTAAAAATCCGCTGACGTAAGGGCAGGTTTGGCAAAAATTTGTTGACTTTCATCAATAGCGCTCTGACAAAACCTGCCCCTATATGTGGGGTATCTAATGAAAATTTACAGGTGGCATAGTTCTAACTTGCATTAGATATGGATGCTCATCATCAGCATCTCTAAAGGTAAACCTGGCTGAATCTCATCGCGCCTCTGCCACAGCAAATCTTTTAACAGCGAGCTACCGTTTTCCATAATTGGATTGTAGCGAACGCTTGAAAGAGTCCAGGTAATCAGTACCTGACCGATATTCCTTTTGGCAGCCACTGCGGGGTCGAAACTGGGATGTTTCTCATCCCACAGACCAAGTGCGGCATATTCTATATCGCCACCATCTTCGTATTGTTTGTAATTGGTCCAGGAATGTAAAAATGATGAATGATAAATGACATAGATGCAGAGTTTCTTCAGATCGTTAATATTATGAATTTTTAACGTGCCGAGTTCTCGTTTGAGAATGGAATGACCGACCAGATCCTGCGACATCCCTTCAATTTCTGCCCAATCCGATCTAATTGCCGACTCATAATCCTGGAAAAATTTCCCTACATACTGCTCGACAATCTCCCACACGGCGATCGCAGCGCGATCGTAATGGTTATTGCTGACAAAATCCTGTAGAGCTTGCATGCGAGGATGCCAGGTATGATAGTTGAGCCGACTGACCTCCTCTTTGAGCAGTTTCTCCACGTCTGTTGTACTTATAGTTGAGGATTGGGGGATAACTCCCTCGTCGCCAAAGATGATATTTGCACCTAGTTTATTAATATTGAGCAGACCCTCAAAATGAGGCTCCAGTAGCTCCGCAATTTTATTGTTTTTGACGTTGCGATAATACGCCATGGCATATTGTTCGACATTCAAATGAGTGCGCGCCAAATGTGCCTGCGTTTCTTGAAACAGAAACTCGGCACTGCGAAATAGGCGTTTTGCCCATTCCCAATCGGCATCGCCAGGAGAATTAGTAATGGGCGCATTGCTGATATTATTTCCTTCTCTCAGCACGTACTGAATGGAGTGCGCGTATAGACTATGCCCTCGCAATACAAACCTCGCTTCGATAGTCGCGGGCAAAATTCCACCTGGATCGACTGCATATTTGCGGCAATCGTAGCGAACGACGTACTGCCACTCTTGTCCGATCGTGCGATTGAGCTTACCTGGATTGAAGCCATTGAGGCGGCGATCGACGAAGAAGGCATCGCTAAACTTGTCTGGACGGCAGCGCGTTAAATTCGCCGGCATGATATTGGGGGTTGGCATTTGCTGTATGATGTCCGTCACGCCTGCAATCCCCAAGAGTGCCAGTGGTGGAACGGGTTTGGCTGGGATAGTATGCAACCCCATATTAGCTACCAACCGAGGGTTGGGTGCTACCTTTGGTGGCAAAGGCTTCTGCGGATCGAATCTGGGCAAATCTTCTCCCTCTTTGCCGATATAGGGAAAGAGATCTTTAGGCAGTGGTTGTGTACTTGCAGTCATAGCTTTACTTGGCTCCAATAGTGCATAAATCGATCGCAATGAGACTGATTCAATTAACCTGCACGCTCAGTCAAACTTGGATCGTCAACTTTCACGCGATCGCTATCCATAGAAACTTGAAATGTCAGCAATCGCTACAGCAATAGTCGATAAAAGTTTGACTTCCAACAAACTGCTACCATTTTAAATCCTACTGGGAGATAAAAATATAAAATAATAGAGAAATTATTGAGCTGGATGTTGTTTCCCGTGTATTCCCAAACTGAAGCTTTTACAACTCTACAGCAAAAACTCAATATCCCACCTCATCAATGAGTTATCGAGTTCTTATTAACCTGCTGCGTTATAGCGGTTTTCAGATCAGAAGGAGTAGGGGGTTTGGGGGCGTTGCCCCCAAGAAGGGGTGGAACCCCTTCACCCCAAAAATAAAACCCGTTCTCAAGTGAAAACCGCTATATGCTACCGCTCCAGAAACAACAATGATTGTTCGTTCTACCAATAGTGTATTTTTATAGATTTTTTTAACTTTGACCACTAAATCTAGATAATGTAGTGTATAGTTTATTGCGATCTTCAAGGATAAATTTTGACTTATGGTGCAAGAACTTGAAAGGGTAAAGCAGTCCCAGCAGTTCCCCGATAGCGCGCCTGTGGCTAATCCCGTGTTTTTCCGCACGTATAGTCGCAAAGCAGCAAAACAGCGCGAGAGTTGGGCTGAGGTGTGCGATCGCACGCTAGCAGGTCTAAAGCAACTAGGTAACCTTACTGATACCGAAGCTGACTTAGTAGATCGGATGCAGCGGCAGCTAAAAGCCCTCACCTCGGGACGGTGGTTGTGGGTGGGCGGCACGCCCTGGATCGAGCAGCCGGAAAACTTTTCGGGTGGCTATAATTGCACCTCTACGAATGTAATTGACTGGCGCGCTTTCGGCCTGATGATGGATCTGGCCATGCAGGGGTGCGGTACGGGTGCGGTGCTGGAGCCAAAATACATTAACCAACTACCCGCGATTCGCAACCGCCTGCACATTACGGTCGCGGGTGAAATTGGTGCTACGCCTGCGGCAGAACGCCGCCAGTACACCGAAGTAGAATTTAATCTCCCCCAAAATCAAGTCACTATTTATGTTGGCGACAGCCGCCAGGGTTGGGTGCAGTCTTACCAGACAGTATTGGAACTATCGACTGACGATCGCTTCACGGGTGATATCCAGGTAACTATCAACATCAGCGATGTTAGAGCTTCCGGCGAACCGCTCAAAGGATTTGGCGGCATGGCAAATCCGATCAAATTACCTGCTCTCTACGAACGCTGTGCTGGGATTTTGAATAAAGCGATCGGTCGTCAACTCACATCCATTGAATGTTGCCTTCTCATCGACGAAGCCGCAGTCACCATCGTCGCTGGGAACATCCGTCGTAGTGCTGGGATGCGGCAAGGAGACAGTAATGACGCACTGTTTGCAGGCGCGAAAGAGAATCTCTGGCAACAGGATGCTGAAGGAAATTGGCGCATCGATCCGGAACGCGATTCTCTTCGGATGGCAAACCACACGAGAGTTTTTCACCGCAAACCAACTCTAGAGGAATGCATTGAAGCGGTTCGCAAGCAATATTATTCTGGTGAAGGGGCAATTCAATGGGCAGGTGAGGTAATTGCTCGCTCCAATGCCGACATTCTCTCTAATGAGAAGTTAAAACGAGAGTTTATCGCAGTTTACGAGCAAGGAGAAGAGGCTGCTCGTGTATGGATAAAAAATCATCATCCTGACATGCAAGATCGAGAAATCGAGCATAGGCTGCAGAGGTATGGGCTAAATCCCTGCGGAGAAATATGCGGTGCGGATTTTCATTGCAATTTGTCTGAAATTCACCTAAATCAGCTAAATCCGCACGATTTTACCGAACAAGAGAAAGCATTTACTGCTGGTGCGATCTCAGTAGCGGCGTTGCTAAATCACAAATTCCAAGAGCCGCGCTATCAATACAGCCGCGAACTAGACCCCATCGTCGGTGTTTCGTTTACGGGCTTGTTTGATTTCTTTGTCAAGGCTTTTGGTGTGGAATGGTTGCGCTGGTGGGAAGCAGGTAGACCGGATACGGTGCAGGGACTCGACTTCAAACAACGTGAAGCGGAATATCTGAACCGCTGGCAGGAAATCGTACATCGGGTCGTCTGGGATTACTGCGATCGCCACGGCATTCGTCGTCCCAATCGTTGTACTACAGTGCAACCATCGGGGACAAAATCACTGCTCACTGGTGCATCGCCAGGCTGGCATCCACCTAAAGCGCAGAGGTTTATTCGGCGCATCACCTGCCGCAAGAACGACCCAGTCGCACTTGCCTGCGTTGACTACGGCTATAATATCGTGCCATCGCAATCGGATAAGGATGAGAATGGTAACTTGCTCAACGATCCCTTCGATCCTAGATGTACCGAGTGGCTGGTGGAAATTCCAGTGAGCGTCATTTGGGCGGACTTACCTGGTGCCGATGCGATCGAAATTTCCAAATTCTCAGCCTTGGCACAAATGGATTTCTACATGCAGGTACAGAAATTCTATACGCGCCATAACACCTCAGCTACGATTGAGGTACGCGAGAGCGAGATTGAGAGTTTGGGCACTCGCATCTTTGAGGCAATTCGCGATGATGAGGGTTACATTTCCGCCGCATTACTAGCCCGCTTTGACGATCTGCAAACCTTCCCCCGTCTGCCCTTCGAGCCAATTGATAAGCAGACCTACGATCGCCTGCAACGGGAGGTAAAAGAGCGCCGCATTACCAATGACTTCAATGAAGCTTTGCGACGTTACGACACGGGCGAGCATCTAGTAGAAGCAGGGCCAGCGGGTTGCGACTCGGATAAGTGTATGCTGCCAGAAGAAAAACCAAACTCATAACTCACATAGCCTTAAGAGCAGAATTAATCTGCCCTTAATAGAGCTTTGTTGTATATAGCGGTTTTCAATTGAGAACGGGTTTTATTTTTGGGGTGAAGGGGTAGAACCCCTTCTTGGGGAAAACGCCCCCCAAGTCTTCTACTTTTTTCGATCTGAAAACCGCTATAATATCCCTTTCAAAGGTCTGTAGAATTGGGGTTTTATATTAGACTTAATCGGAAATAGTCAAAGCCATGTTACACAAGGCTTTCAGGAACGACCTGAAACTAAGCGAAATGCTTACTGCATAAGCTTTTGATGGTATTTTACCCTTTTTATTGCTGATAAAGTCTATTCTATACTTGCAGTCTTCTATGAATCCAAACATCATTGATATCTACTCAAAAAGGCAACAGCGTCTTCGTGGAGAAGTACCTGATGTATATCAATATGAGGATATACCAGAACCACTCAGAGTTCAAGTAGTTTATATAGTGGCAGATTTCTTTGATCCTCACAATTTTGTTCTCGAAAATATTTATAGCAAACTACTTAGAATACTTTGTGAGGAATATGGTGTGCTCAATCTCATTAATGATCGCTTTCGCAATCATCCCTTTATTGAGGTTTTACTGTCTCCAGACAATCTTTCACTCCCCTTAAGGATGAGGAATTATACTGAAATAGTACTTGACATAATTGAAATCGTATTCAAATCGATGGAATCTGTCATCTCCTCTGACATGTCGGCTAAAGCTATTTTAAAATTAAATGAGAGATTTAAGGAACATAGTTTTGGATTTGCATATCGCAATGGGCAGATTATTCGTATTGATTCAGAACTAGTTCATGCTGAAGTTGTCAAGCCAGTTTTATTTCTATTATCTGATTTAAAATTTAAAGGAGCTAACGAAGAATTCCTTAAAGCTCATGAACATTACAGGCATGGGAAGTATAAAGAGTGCCTTAACGAATGTCTTAAGTCCTTTGAAAGCACTTTAAAAACAATTTGTAATATTCGCAGATGGCAATATAACCAGAATGATACGGCAAAGAAGTTAATTGATATCTGTTTGATGAACGGACTGATCCCACAATATCTCCAGTCTCAATTTGCTGCTGTTCGTACAATTCTTGAGAGCGGAGTACCAACTATTCGCAACAGGTTAGGAGGTCACGGACAGGGAACACAACAGATTACGGTTTCACAAAATATGGCATCGTACATGCTACATCTTACTGCAACAAACCTGTTATTTATCATTGAAGCTGAGAAGAATTTGCCATAGTTGGTTGGCGATGATAAATCTTCATTGCTATTTACTAACAAGTCTAATAGATACTTGGAGTTGCATGCTCGGAGGAGCAATAATTTTTTGATCGCTAATGTTTATTAAGAGGATTTATAGAGGTTTTCAGATTAGATCAAGAAGGGGTTTTGAATCATAGTCCCCAAGAAGGGGTTATGCCTCTTCGCCCCACACAAATAAATTCGTTGCAGAGCAACGGTGAATCTACCCTTAGAGATTGAAAAGCGCTATACTGAGTGGGAGAGACGTGCGATTTGGAGAGGATAAATCCATGACTAGCTTCTCATTCAAACCAAACACAACCAGATACGAGCCTCAAAATGCTCTGTGGTTGGGGCAGTCTGCCAGATTAGTTTACAGCGATTCAAAAACGATACAGGCAGAAACGGCTACCTGGGGATTTAGCAAGTTCCGCTTTTTCGATAAAGAAGGGACGCAGGCATTTGCGATCGCTAATGACGAACTCGCGATCGTCGCCCTGCGAGGCAGCGAGGAGGTTATTGATTGGGTGACAAATGCAAAGTTTAATCTAGTTGATGGGATGGGGGGCAAAGTGCACCAGGGATTTAACCAGGCTCTGACCTTAGTTTATGCAGATATCCGCCAGACTATAACAGAGTTTCAAGATAAGGGGCAATCGCTGTGGTTTACCGGACATAGCCTGGGGGGTGCCCTTGCGACGCTGGCAGTTGCTAAGCTGCGCTACGAAGAGGATAAACCCGTTTACGGACTTTACACCTACGGTCAACCGCGCTCTGGCGATCGCAATTTCGAGCGCATTTTTAATGCAGATTTCAAGTCTAGAACTTTTCGCTTTGTCAATCACAATGATATCGTATCGCGCATTCCACCGCGATCGCTCTCTTATAGCCATGTCGGTACTTTTCTCTACTTTGACGAACAAGGCAATATCCACAGTGACGCTGCCTGGTGGTACAGATTTCTGGATCTAGTCAAGGTGGATATCAATGACCTCCAAAAGACGGTGAACGACCCGATCGAGGATCATGAGATGGATAGATACTTGAAAAATCTTCAGAAGAATATCAATGTATATCCAAGAATTTAACTGCTAATTCGGTGCATCTCACATTTGCAGGTTAATTACCCCACCCATTTTCCCTTACTAAGCAGAGGTGCCGGAGGCGGAGGAGTAATTGCACAACTGGGATGCTCCCCAATAGACTTTATTGGAAATAAGAGCAATAAAATTCGCAGTAATCTCGTTACAAATTATAAATTACAGGATCTTTTTATGCGCTCATGAGAAATGTAAATCAAAGAAATCCTAGAAACTATCAAGCCCCAACTCGATAATTTCTGGCAACATAAGAATTATCATCCCTTTAAACAGTTGACTTCGCCATGCCTTTATAGCGTTTTTCAATTGAGAACAGGTTTTATTGACGGGGTGAAGGGGTGAAACCCCTTCTTGGGGGCAACGCCCCCAAACCCCCTTCTCGTTTTCATCTGAAAACCGCTATAATGCAAGAGATTTAATCTGTCAAACTCATAAGCGAGTTGCGCTTTCGATTAGGGCTAACCGAAGAACAAAACGTAGCAAAATCTAGCAGCCCATTCTCAATAACAAAGCTGCGAGCTGGTATATATAAAAGCTAAAACCTCTTCTGTGCAAGTCTTTTGAGGAATGGACACAACTGGACTCGAACCAGTGACCCCTACGATGTCAACGTAGTGCTCTAACCAACTGAGCTATGCGTCCTGCCGGATAGTCAGTATAACACAATGCCTACTATTTCTACCAAGACTCGATCGAAAAATCTACCAAAAATAAGGCAATGCGATCGCCACAAACCAGAGACTTGCCTTACCTGACGACTGGGGGGTGGCTACACAAACAAAGTCCACTTGTGTGGACTTCAAACAAAGGAGGATAAAAAAGTTTGGCTCCCCTTTGAGGAGAGGAGTTAGGGAAGAAATCTAATAACCAGCGGCTATATACTTAGCGATCGCGGTTTCCACTACTTCCTTCATGCTCTTTTGTTCCTTATCGGCGGCTTGTTTGAGTTGCTCGTACACTGATGTTGAGAGCGTGATGCGATGCCGTCGATCCTTGCGCTGGGAGGTTTTGGCCTCGCTCGCGTCGATCGCTTCAGGAACGTAGGTGGCAGCAAATTGTTGTAAATCCTCATTGCCTTTACGATCGCAGAAATCACCAAAGCCTTCACCTACCTGGCGATCGCGCTTAAAGTAGGCGAATAGAGGTTCGAGCGTTTCCTCTAATTTCTCTGCTGGCATCCGCTGCATGTAAGGCTGTGCCAAGCGGGTAGAGTTAAAGCTACCACCCAACCATACTTGATAGGCATCAGTAGCACTGCCGACAAAACCTAACTCTGCCATGTAAGGACGAGCGCAGCCGTTGGGACATCCAGTCATGCGCGTGACGAACTGCTCGTCACCTAAGCTCAAGCGATCCAATAGAACTCTGATGCGTTGAATTATACCTGGAATAGCGCGTTCCGATTCCGTAATAGCTAAGCCGCAGGTGGGAAATGCGGGACATGCCATAGCGTAGCGGGTGAGCGGATCGATCTTTTCCGGTGGGAGTACGCCACAGCGATCCAGGATGGATTGAATTTCGTTCTTTGCCGTGGGAGAGATTTCACCGAGTAAGAGATTGTGGTTGGGAGTGAGATAGATGGGGAGATGGAATTTTTCCTCGATCTCGCGCAGGGCGGTTTTGAGGTGCAGGCCATCGCGATCCAAAATACGTCCGTTCTCAATTGATATACCGAGGAAATAGTTGCCGTCACCCTGCTCGTTCCAGCCTAAATAGTCCAGATATTTAAACTCCGGTAACGGCCTAGCTGGTTGTAGAGGAGTGGGATAGTAATCCAATAAGACTTGCTTGAATTTTTCTACACCCCAATCGTGCAGGATGTACTTAAATCTGGCATGGCGGCGGTTGTGGCGATCGCCGTAGTCTCGTTGTACTGCTACTACTGCTTTGATAGCCTCGTAAAGATCGGCTAGGGGAACAAACCCAATACAATCTGCCATGCGAACGATAGTAGCATCGTTATTATGCGTGCGCCCCAGCCCGCCACCTACGTAGAAATTAAAACCTTCTAACTGCTGGCTGCTATCTAAGATCGTTACCAGTGATAGGTCGTTGGTGAATAGATCGACGGAATTGTCACCCGGCACCGCGATCGCGATCTTAAATTTACGCGGCATGTAGTAGGTGCCGTAAATCGGTTCGGGGTTGTCGGGAACGTTCGTACTGGTTTTGCCCTTGCCTGGGTGCGATCGCGCTGCCGTTACTTCTGGCGCTTCAGATGTCATGACCTTCTCGCCATCCAGCCAAACATCATAATATGCGCCTGCTTGCGGTGCCAGCAGATCGGCAATTTTAACCGCGTATTCCCGCGCTATTGCATATTCCGGCTTGTTTTTAAATGGAGCTGGTGGAGCCATGACGTTACGGTTAATATCGCCGCAGGCACCCACGGTCGAACCCATATTATTTACGATATCGGCGATTACCGTTTTCAAGTTTTGCTTCAGAATGCCGTGAATTTGGAAGCCCTGGCGGGTAGTAGCCCGCAGTGTACGGTTGCCATAGCGATCGCATAGCTTGTCCAGCGTGAGGTAGAGTTGCCAGGGGATGTATCCACCTGGACTGCGAGTGCGCAACATCATGCTGTAGGCTGCTTCTTCGCCTTTAGCCTTAGCTTTCTCTAGATCGCGATCCTTCTGTTGGTAGGAACCATGAAACTTGAGGATCTGCGTGCCATCCTGACTGAAATAACTGTGCCCGTCATTTAGCTCAGCATCAATGGGGCCGCGGAGGAAATTGCTTTGCTCTTTGAGATTTTCAACCTTGGAGCGTTTGATGGTGTTAATCATATGCGATCGCTAAATTCAGTCAGTAGGACTTTAATTACTTGCCCCACCTATTATATTTAAGTTGGGACTAAACACGCATAGCCCCATCGGAATTCAGGGAAATTCTTAAGATAACTTTAAAGAGTTAAGCTTTTATAGCCGTAGGGTAATGCTGCGCTGAATCTGTGGTTGCTGTTTCTTTGCAAGCTCTGTCCTCCTTAATTTCATAATGTCAGCCCACAGAATCTGGGACATTACCAAAATTGCTTAAGCAACATGTAGCCATTCAGTGATATTTTGAGGATTGGTTGAGATTGGCTCTAAATCTCTAAAAGATGATTGCGTCAAATATTTTCCACTATTTAATCGAATTAATAAGCTGGAGCAAGCAGCAAGCATGGTCACTACCGCAGAAAAAACTAATACTGGTTACATCACTAAAATTATCGGTCCCGTTGTAGACGTAGAATTCCCCAATGGCAAAATGCCTGCGATCTACAATGCCCTGGTTGTCCAGGGTAAAAACGAAGCAGGTCAGAATGTGAATGTTACCTGTGAAGTTCAGCAACTCTTAGGTGATAATCAGGTGCGCGCTGTCGCAATGAGCACTACAGATGGCATCGTGCGCGGCATGGAAGCTTTAGACACGGGTGCAGCCATTAGCGTACCTGTTGGGAATGCTACGTTGGGGCGTATTTTTAACGTTTTGGGCGAACCTATTGACGAGCTAGGTCCGGTTGAAACCGAGGAGAAATTCCCGATTCACCGTCCAGCCCCCGCATTTACAAGTTTGGAAACAAAGCCTTCCACCTTTGAAACTGGTATTAAAGTGATCGACCTGTTAGCTCCTTACCGTCGCGGCGGCAAGATCGGGCTATTTGGCGGTGCTGGTGTGGGTAAAACTGTGTTGATTCAAGAACTGATCAACAATATCGCCACCAAGCACTCCGGTGTATCTGTATTCGGCGGCGTGGGCGAGCGCACCCGCGAAGGTAACGACCTCTACCAAGAAATGAAGGAATCGGGCGTGATCAAGTATCTGGCTCTGGTTTACGGTCAAATGAACGAGCCGCCTGGAGCCAGAATGCGCGTCGGTCTTTCTGCACTCACGATGGCTGAGTACTTCCGCGATGTGGCTAAGCAGGACGTGTTGTTGTTTATCGACAACATCTTTCGGTTCGTGCAAGCAGGTTCTGAAGTGTCGGCATTGCTCGGTCGGATGCCATCCGCTGTAGGTTATCAGCCCACTCTGGGTACAGAAATGGGCGATCTGCAAGAGCGGATTACCAGTACCCGCGACGGTTCGATTACATCCGTGCAGGCTGTATACGTACCTGCGGACGACCTGACTGACCCTGCTCCTGCAACCACCTTTGCCCACCTGGACGCTACCACTGTATTGTCCCGTTCCTTGGCATCTAAGGGGATTTATCCTGCTGTCGACCCACTGGATTCCTCTTCCACGATGTTGCAGCCAGGTGTGGTCAGCGACGATCACTACCGCGTAGCGCGTGCAGTACAGCAAACCTTGCAGCGTTATAAAGAATTGCAAGATATTATTGCCATTCTGGGCTTAGACGAACTATCTGAAGACGATCGCGTGATCGTAGCTCGTGCCAGAAAGATCGAGCGCTTCTTGTCGCAGCCCTTCTTTGTGGCTGAAGTATTTACGGGTTCGCCTGGGAAGTACGTCTCCCTCGAAGAGAGCATCAAAGGTTTCGACATGATTCTCTCCGGCCAGCTAGACGAGCTGCCAGAGCAAGCTTTCTACCTGGTTGGCAATATTGAAGAGGCGATCGCCAAAGCTGAAAAGCTTAAAGCATAGGCAGATTAAGCAACCAGGAAGTAACAACGATGACACTAACAGTAAAAGTGATCTCACCAGATCGAACCCTAGTCGATGCTTCTGCTGAGGAAGTAATTCTGCCCAGCATTACCGGTCAGCTTGGTATTCTAACCAATCACGCACCGCTGATTACCGCTTTGGATATCGGCGTGATGCGGTTTAGGCAAGAAAAAGCCTGGACGGCGGTCGCCTTGATGGGTGGATTTGCTGAAGTCGAGAGTAATGAAGTCACGATTCTAGTCAACGCGGCGGAAGCAGGTAGCGACATCAATGCTGAGGTAGCCCGTAATGAGCTAGCCGCAGCAGAAGAGCGCCTGAAAAACATCAAAGAAGACGACAAACAGGGCAAAATTCAAGCCGATCAAGAAATGCGTCGCGCCCGTGCCCGTTTACAAGCAACAGCCACATTCTAAGTAGCTGCGGAATTTATTACATTTATTTAGAGGGCTGGAGTTAACTTTTCCAGCCCTTTTTTATAGTTATGCCCTTTCGTGGGGTCAACGCTCCGCCCTCTCTGTAACCCAAACAATTTAAATTGGTATAAGTATTTGCAGAATATCAAAACGCAGAAATGGATAAGCCAGACGAAAATAAGCCACCAGTTGAAGGTCAAACTCAGCCACAGCTTCAAAAGCAAACCATTTGGGGTGAAATCGTGAAGGGATGGTATTGGGTAGTATTCAGTTGGAAAATGTTGCAGCGTATGGGTGGTTTCAGAGCGATCGCGCGATCGCTCGCCACTACTTTAGGAATTTTACTGAAACGATCTAAAGATAATAAATAGTTAACAGGATACTCAGATTACTCAGATTACTTAGATTACCATGTACTACAAAACCGAAGATTTTGAATTTACTTCCGATCTAGAGGCAAACTGGCAGAAAGTCAAGCAAGAAGTAGAGCAAATTAACAGCCGTGACTTTGTGGAATGGCCAGAAAGACACCTGTACGGTAAGGGGTGGGATGTATTTGGTCTATATGCTTTTGGCCTAAAACTAGGCAAGAATTGCGATCTTTGTCCGGAAACCACAAAATTAGTAGAAGCCATTCCTGGCCTCGTAACGGCAGGCTTTTCATCCCTCCAGCCTGGCACTCATATTGCTGCACACACGGGCTACCCGGATGGCGTACTGCGCTGTCACCTCGGTTTAATTGGCTGCGATGGTTGCTCTCTGCGCGTCGGCGACGAAACGCGTAGCTGGCAGGAAGGCAAATGCTTTGTTTTCGACGACACCACCGAGCACGAAGCATGGCACAGGGGCGATCGCACCAGAATTGTTTTACTGCTTGATTTTAAGAATCCGGCTTTGGTTAATAAACAGAGCGATCGGCAGTCTGAGAGTACTGAGAAAAAAGGCTTTTGGCAAAAAATATTTGGCAGTTAAATCAATTCTTAATCATGTCTTTAATCTAAAGGTGTAACCATGATTTGCTTGAGGGTAGTTATGCCCTTTTTGACCTGCCTGGATACAGTAACGGCACTAATCCCTAACATTTCTGCTACTTCGCGGTGGGTAAATTCTTTAATAAACACAAACTCAACCACCTGCCTCGTCCGTTCCTCTAAATGGGATAAGGCTTGGTACAGCCTCATACTATCTTCTTGAGCTAGTTGAAAGCTCTGATATTTAGAATCGGCCATCAAATCGCCCAAGGACGAACCCTGATCGCTATCATCGCTAATTGGCGTGTCCAGACTAACGGGAGCGCGATTTTGACAAGCTAGCTTAATTTCTTGCCATTCAGTTAATGGGATCTCCAGGTGCTCGGCAATTTCCCGATCGGTTGGCTCGCGTCCCTTGGCCTCCCTCAGTTGCCGTAAAACTTTGCAGCCATTGTTATACATCACTAACCAGCGGCGCGGCGTGCGCACGGTTGGGCTTTTGTCGCGTAAATAGTGCTGGATCTCGCCGCGAATGTAAGGTACGGCAAACGAGCTAAATGCGTGCCCCCGCACCGTATCAAACCGCTCGATCGCTCTGATTAAACCCATTAAACCTACTTGCAGGAGGTCGTCAAAGGTTTCGGTACATTGACTGGTCCAGTGATAGGCTTCTTTTCTGGCAAGACCCATATTTAGCTGCACCAGGCGATTGCGCAACTGTACGGAGGGCCTCTTCCTATATTCCTGCAAGAGATCGAAGGTCTCTGATTTAATGCTGAACTGTTCCGATTCGTCCGTTGACGAATTTTTGTTCAGGCGATCTAGTCCAATTGCTAAGTTTTGCAAGCGTTTTGTATCCTCCGCAGCCAACCTAAAACTTTGATATTTTTTGTCTTTCTGCTCAGCCGTTTGCGATGCTAAGTTGTTTTCGTCATCTCGATCGGAAGAATCATATTCATAGTGAAGAGGCTCGGCATGGTGGGCAGGGGTAGAACCACTGCCTGGGGGCGCAGCCTCCACACCCCCTGTACTAGCAGATTTGTCTATGCCTATAACCGAGCGATTAAAATAATCGTGAATTTTTTCTTGAATATACGGGGTAGCAAACGCGCCAAAGTCTTCTCTGGAACTAAGGTCGAACTCTTGAATTGCGATCGCAAAGCCATCAACCCCCGCCATCATTATTTCTTCACGATCCCCCCCCCTAGTCCTGACCGTATCCTGCACGATTTGTTGTAAGAGAGCGATATGTACTTGCACCAATCGATCTCTGATCCGAGTAGATGGGTTATCCTGAAAAGCCCTCACTAAATCTAGGGTTCGAGCCTCAACTTGTTTAGGAATATCTGATGACATGGACACTCTCTTAGATAGCTCCGATAGCAGGATTAAAAGCTTGCATCATTACTAATCTGAGATTACTAAAGCGATCGTTAGAGCAATTCATTGGTATAACCTCACTTCCCAGACTACCACTAAATTAGATATGTACATTTACATACATAAACTACCTCTATCAACAGCAACTATAAATAAATCTATTGCTGCCAAGTAGACTGCTAGTTTCTACTAGCGATCGGGTTCAACAGTTAATGCGAGTTAAATGCTGAAACCGCATGACTTTTAGTGAGTGTGAAGGAGTAAAAAGGCTAAGTCCAGCTTATCTTATTCTTAGATATAGCTAGCCAATAGGCTTAGGACGGGGTGCAGGGGGAGAACACGACAGTGGCTCTAGGGGGAAACCCCCAAGACCGCCCTGCCTCCCCTGCGTGGGGGCACAGCCCCCACACCCCCTGTAATAACCGATCTGTCTACGGATATAATACTACTTATCAATTTTTGATGTCGAATATTGTTCCGAAATTATTGACAAAAATAGCGGCTATTCGTCAAATTGCCAGCGATCGCGACCTATCTCTTCATCAAGCACGCGCTTTTGACGCATCACGAGTACAACACAACCCAGGAGCGGTAATTCAGGGAGTCGATCGAACCATTGAAATTTAAGTACCCCATCCTGCTCGACTAGAAAATACCTGTCATCCTGCCAAGCCCTTTGGGCGCGATCGATTAAAACAACGATTTCCTCAGGCTTATCGGGAAAACTGCTGGGTAACTCCTGGTCTGATGCTGTCTTGAGCGTATCGGTGTCGCACAGGATCGCAACTCCATCCTCGCTCTCGCGCACGACCTGCCAACCTGGTAAAGCTAACCAGGCGCAGTCCCCAGAGTACTGCACCATACCAAATGGCTCAATTTCATCTACCATAGGCACCGCTTTCAGATCGGCGGCGCTTAGAGGTAGCCTGCCAACCACAGGAATTATCCTGGGTAGTTCGTCATCTGCTTCTAAACGAAAGACAGGGAGGCGAGGGGCTTTTTTCGCTGTGGGCGCGACTAGGTTGCTCAGCAGTTGCTCTATAGTTGCGCGAGCGGAATCGCTATGGGCAAATTTTAGCCCGCGCGAAATTAGTCTGGCTTTTTCTTGAGGATCTTTTTGATTGGTGGCCGATTTCCAAGCTTGATAGGCGATCGCATCGCCGGGGTGCTTGGAAAACCCATCTGGCAATTTTGATAGTACCGCAAATTCTTTCATTGCTTTGGCAATGTCTTTGGCCGTTAGAATGTCGAGTTTATCCCTAACCACTAACTCGGCAGCATCTACCCTTTCAGCTTGTGGCAGAATGCGGAATTCGTAGAGGATGTCGCTACCCTTCGGCTCAAAGTACTCTAAAACATGGCCAGGGGCGTTGGCAGTAACTAAGCCTTCATAGACCTGTGCTGCTACGACCAATTGGTTCTGGTGAATTGGCTCAAACCCTGTTTGCTCGAAAATAGCCTGGGGATTGAGTCCAGATTTTTGTAATTGCTGACATGCCTTCCCCCATTGCACCCACGTCCCTTCCTTGCGCAGGAGGGAACCGATTAGTGCTTCAGTGTCTAGATCTTGAGTTAGTTCTTCTGATTCTGTCATAGCTTAATATTGTAGCTAATGCCGTACGCAATTTTGATAGGGCAATTCCCTGAGGGTAACGCTATGACAGTTTCTGCGGAACGCAAAGTTTGGACAGATGAGGAGTTTATGGCGCTGCCGGATCGCGGCGATCGCTACGAGTTAGTTAATGGGGAGGTGAGGGCGATCGGTAATTCTGGCATGGAGCACGGCAATATCGGTATGTTTCTGGGTGGCGCGATCGAATTGCACGCTCGCGCTCGCAAATTAGGCGTAACCTGCGATTCCAGTACGGCTTTCGCATTGAAGTCGGGGAACAAGCGTTCTCCAGACATTTCATTTGTGGCAAAGGAAAGGTTACAAGGCGTGCGGCAGTTGCCAAAGGGCTTTTTTCAAGGCGCTCCCGATCTAGCCATTGAGGTAATTTCGCCCAGCAACACATTTGCAGAAATCCACAACGTACTCCCTCATCCCCCAACCCCTTCTCCCATGACAGGGATTTAGGGTGAGGGCAATGGGGAAAGTTGCACATCACGTTATAGCTATAAAATATAATTGGGGTGATAATTGGGGCGAAACTCTTTGGAGCTACTAACTTGTCAACAATCTATGAGGCTGTATGCGACAGCGAATTTGTTGAAGAGCTTCACCAAACTGATGCTAAAGAGTTCTGGTTTAGAGCGATCGCAGTTCTAGAACAGTTATGTCGCTCTATGCCAGTGGAAGGGCTATTCTTTACCCATAACCCTCAGATTCTAGCTAATAGCTACTCTCTACATAATCTGCAAATCTGGTTTTTTACACCCAGCCATACTGCTCTCCTGGCTACTAAGTCCTTACCGATTCAAAATACGCAAACCATCCGGTTGGCTAAAAATGATGCGATCGCGCATGAATGGTTTTGCTTGCTAGTTTCTCGATCGTTTAGCTTGTTAATTTTATCTTCCGAGCAGAGTCGGAGCTGCATCTATTCTTTTCACCCCGAACCGCTTCAAAAGGCAATCGCCGTCCTCCGCCAAAAAATACACCAGCCAGCCCAGATTAGTCTCCTATCGCAACAGCTAGAGCAGTTTTCAGTGCAGATGCCCGAGTATCGAGCGATCGCTAAATTTGGGACGCTGCTACTATCGCAGTCATTTCAACAAGAGTTGCCCATACCAGAAATTCGGGAAGTAGATCTGATCGGGGCAATTACGCATGAAGTGAAAACGCCACTGACAACGATCCGTACTCTGGTGCATTCGCTACTGCGACGCAAAGATACCACTCCCGCGATCGCAACTCGCCTGAAGCAAATTGCCATGGAGTGCTCCGACCAAATCGATCGCTTTAACTTGATCTTTGAGGCGGCACAGTTAGCTGCTTCCCCCGTACCGCTAGAACGAATTCAATTTCAGGACGTTTTGCTGCAAAGCATCGAGCGCTGGCAAGAGCAATCGCAACGCCGCCAAATCGAGATTCATCTAGACGTGCCGCAAGAACTTCCGGCTGTGATTAGTAACTCTAATTTGTTACAACAGGTACTGAATGGGCTGGTGGATCGTCTTACCCGTGGGTTGCCTACTGGTAGCCATATTTTGATTCAAGTATCGGCGGCGGGCGAGCATCTGAAACTGCAATTTCAATCGCAGTCTGAAGATGGTATGCACTCAGGTGAATCACCCCTACTGCGGGCTGTGGGACAGTGGCTGATGCTGCAACCAGAAACTGGGACGCTCAGCCTGAGCTTACCGATTACAAAAACTCTATTTCAGGCGATCGGCGGTAAGTTCACAGTGCGCTTGCATCCCACCAGTGCAGAATACGATGGCGAAATTCTTACCATCTTCCTCCCGATAGATCGAGGTTAGAGCGATTCAGACGATTATTGCCTGGCGATTTCAATCGCGGCTACACCAACAAAGTCCGCCTGCGCGGACTGCAAAAAAAGGGGTTAACAGACGGGTATTTTGTATTATAGCTATAGCCAACAGGCTTAGGACGGGGTGACCCCTGCGTGGGGGCTGCGCCCCCACACCCCCTGTCCTAACAGATCTGTCTATGGCTATACATAGAGAATCTACCTTACTGAATATATTTATATATCTGCTATGCTCCTAATTAATAGTTATTCTCAATTTATTAATGCCAGAGCATAGACCTGTTCGTCGAGGAATTGTATGGAATCGCCGCCACATCCTGAAAGTTGGACTAGCAGGAATGGGGCTGGCAGGTATAGCTACAGGTGTCTACCAACTTCAACAACGCCAGGGAACTGCGGTTGCCGCCATCCCCCCCATCCCAGAGAACACACCAACGGCAGGTAACGGTTTGAGTCCGATGGCGTTGCTGCGCAACTTTGACTATGGCACGCTAAGGCAGGAAAACGGACGTACGATTAGAGAGTTTAAAATTACGGCGGAAAACACGACGTTGCAGTTAAATAGCGTAGTGTCCTACGTCTCTTGGAACTACAATGGTCGGGTGCCTGGGCCTGTTTTACGAGCAACCGAGGGCGATCGCGTCCGCATAGTTTTCCTCAATAAGAGCGGGCACGCTCATACCATGCATTTTCATGGCGACCATCCCGCTGAAATGGATGGTATCCGCCCTGTACGCAACGATACGGCAACCATTTACGAATTTGATGCAGAACCATTTGGAATTCACCTGTATCACTGCCACATTCCACCTGTAACGCGCCATATTGGCAAGGGTTTGTACGGCATGTTTATTATCGATCCGCCTGGTGGAAGACCGCCTGCGGATGAAATGGTGCTGGTGATGGGAGCCTATGATATCAATGGAGACAAACGCAACGAACTATATGCGTTCAATGCCATTCCCAACTATTACAAGCAATATCCCATTCCCATTTATCAACATCAGTTGGTGCGACTATATCTGCTGAATGCGATCGAATTCGATCCGGCTGTCACATTCCATCTCCACGCCAATTTTTTTAAAGTTTATCCTACTGGCCGCACCCTGACTCCTACTCAAGAAACTGATGTAATTACAATGGGCACGACCGAACGGCATATCTTAGAGTTTACCTATCGATTTCCGGGTAAGTATATGTTTCACCCCCATCAAGATGAAATTGCGGAGGCAGGATGCATGGGACTATTTAACGTTATTCCGAAAAAAAACTAAAATTTTTTCATGTTAGTTGACAATAACTCTTAAAAAGGTTGACAATAGCGGCTGGATATTTGACAACACATCTTAGCTAGGCAATCGGGTTGTATCCGCTTGTGCTTGCTCGCATTCGTGTAATTTCAGGAGAGGATTATGGTACGCATTTTTCGGTATTTGATGCGCTATTTGGCGATCGCTGTGGCGATCGCTGGTCTGGCAATCGGCTTAAATAACTGTGGAGTCCCGCCTTCGACAAATACAGTTACCTCTCCACCTGTTGCCACTAATCCAGCTACCTCCCCAACTGCACCTACTACCAGTAGTGCTAAAAGCAGCGAACCCAAAATTAACATTAACTCTGCGATTCTGTCGGAGCTTGACAAACTGGAAGCCGAACTTGCGGTTCCAGCCCTATCGCATCAAATTCAAGCGAGCCGCCCCTATGCCAGCATTGAGGAGCTAGTCGGTAAGAAAGTACTGACTCAGCCGCAATTCGATCGCATTAAAAATCGGGTCACAGTTGAGGAAATTGTTCTGACTGGTGAAGCCAAGGATGTAGACTACCTGACCAAGCTGGGCTTGATGAAGGGACACATGCTCGTGGCCGGACAATTGCTCGATCTCAAACTGCCTAAGCAAGCCGAACCTCATTTAGGGCACCCGGTAGAGGAAATTTACGTGGATCTGGCCGAGCAACTGCAAGAGCGCAAAGTAGCTGAGTTTAAAGATGTTTTGACCAGGACTCAAGATTTAGTTAAAACAAAAGCCAACGACCCTCAAGTCAAACCAACCTACGAGCAAGCAATGGCCGCAATCGATCGGGCGATCGCCGCGTTGCCTGCCGACAAACTACAATCTCCTCCGTTCGTGTTGAAGGCAGTGACGGAAATATTAGAGACAGCCGTGGCAGAATATACCGCTGCAATTAGTGGTGGCAAAATCAGCGAAGCGATTGAATATCAGGATTCGCGCGGCTTCGTGGAATATTCTAAAGATACTTTACTCAAGCAGATCGAACCAAAGCTAGAGCCTAAGCTGGCCAGCGACCTCACTGCCAAAATGGATAAATTGTTCAAGGCATGGCCCGAACCAGTTCCTCCAGCTACTCCAGTTGTCAGTGCTGACGAGGTTGCCAATCAAGTAAAAGCGATCGAGCAGACAGTGGCTCCAGCTATAAGCTGATGGGTGCTGGCGAATAAATTCGCCCCTACACAAACAAAGCCTGCCAACCAGTGAGTGCACTTTAGCTGGAGAAAGCGATCGGAAGCTTCTACAGCTAGTTAAAATTAGGGATATTATTATTTGCGAGTACTCAAAGATCGATGGATTTCAGTTCTGCTTTACCCACATTTGTAATTACCCTGCGTGAAGGAGTAGAAGCGGCGATCGTGGTTGGCATCGTGCTTGCCTGTCTCCAAAAAGCACAGCGCGCCTATTTAAATCACTGGGTTTACCTGGGCATTGCAGTGGGAATTTTAGTAAGCGCGCTAATTGGCATGCTATTTAGCTGGATTATCCAGGCGTTGGGAGTATTGAGTCCAGCAGCAGAGCCATTGATGGAGGGGATGTTTAGTCTCGTAGCCGTGTTTTTGTTGAGCTGGATGTTGATCTGGATGACGCAGCAAGCCCGCTTTATGAAAAAGATGGTGGAAGGCGAAGTGGAATCGGCTTTAGATCGGGGTACAAGTGCTGCTTGGGGGGTGTTCGGTCTAGTTTTTATTGCGGTATTGCGAGAGGGCTTTGAGACGGTTGTATTTATTGTTGCTAAATTCAATCAAGGATTGGTGCCAGCCTTAGGTGCGCTGTTAGGTTTAGCAGTGGCGGCTTTCATAGGGATTTTATTGTTCAAATGGGGAGTTCGCCTCAATCTGCGCCGATTTTTTACGATCGTCGGAGTTCTATTATTGCTTCTGGTGGCTGGACTGGTTGTGACGGCATTGGGGCATTTTGACACTGTTGCCCAAACACTCGCCAGTCAAAATCGAGCTTCGCAATCAATTTGTTTCTACTACGAACGGTTTGTCAAACATCCATCTTGTATTTTGGGGCCGGATGTTTGGAATCTGTCAAAAGTACTGCCAGACGATCGCTTTCCTGGAGTAGTGCTAAGGGCTTTATTCGGTTACACGGATCGGCTCTACCAGGTGCAGGCGATCGCATATCTGTCATTCCTCATCGTCATTGGTGGAGTTTATTTTCAAAGCCTTTTCGGTTGGCAGCAGTTAACCAAGAAACACTCCAATGAAAGCTAGCGGTTGATATCTTCTGATTGCAGGGGGGTAAGCTTATAATGAAGCTTAACTGAAGACGCAGAGCTACCAACTATTAGGGTACCCTGTGTTTCCTAGGGGCTATCCTTAATCTCGGTAGATTTTACCCAAATTATCAAGCTATGCACAAGTTTCAGGTGACCTTGGCCGCGATCGGTATTTCCCTCTTGCAACCCTTGTTGCAACCGCATATCCCTCAGGCGCTCGCCCAGGCTGAAGCCTGTTATATGGTCGATGCCAAAGGTCGAGTAGTAGACCTTGCTGGTATTTGCGGTAACAGTACGCGACCGTCCATCCAATCTGCACCAACTCAAACGCGCAACTCAAATGGGGTATTTCAAACCAGAATTAAACGGCGGCAGCGCGGCATCCCGGTCATTGATGTCGTGTTTAATGGCAGGAACGGCGCGCAGGTCTACGAGATGATCGTTGATACGGGTGCTAGCGGTACGGCAATTACGCTGCCTATGGCGCAGGCTCTGGGCATTAAGCTCGTTGGGGTAGCCCGAATCAACACCGCCAGCCAGGAAGGAGTGAAGATGCCATTGGGTTATGTGAACCGAATTGAGGTGAATGGGGCAACAGCCGATAATGTATTGGTGACGATTTTGCCCGTTTCCGATATTGGTTTGTTAGGGCATGATTTCTTTGGACAGTATGAAGTAACCGTCAAGCGCGACGTGGTTGAGTTTCGCTTACCTTAAATAGCCTGCATTATTCATGAGGTGAGGCAGGAGTTTCTAGTTTTAGCAAATTTAGGAAAGAAGTGATAGTAGAGAAGAAGAGAAGAACATAAAAGGAGTATAAGCTGGCTCAAAAAGGCTAAGCATGCCACAATAGCCTGTAACATAGACACACGAATCCTATGCCAGGTTGGAATTATCGAAATTTGAACGCCCGAGCCTGGGGTAATCGCTGTGTAATCTGACGCAGTGCCTCGGCAAGCGGTTGCGGGCATCGTAGCGATTTTGCGTCACGCGATTCAGTGCATCCGTCGATGCCTCAGTTTCTATGCTAAGTTAAACTTAGACTGTAAGAGTCTTGGAGTAACAGTATGACGGTTTCTAGTCAACCCAAGCTAAACCCTACAATAGAATACCTGGAAGAGAACTTTGAGCCAATGCCGGAAGGCGATAAACAAAGACGTAATCTTAGCTATACAACTGAAGCCCTCAGAGTTTGGTTTGAGCCACAAGAGAATGTCTATGTTTCTGGCAATTTGTTTATCTATTATGAGAAAGACAATCCTGACAAAAAGGTGGCGCCAGATACGTTTGTAGTGTTTGGTAGTAATAAGTCAGATCGCACTAGTTACAAGCTATGGCTAGAAAACAATAAAGTACCTGATTTTGTTTTAGAAATAACTTCTAAAGGGACAGTCATCAAAGACCGTGACGATAACCCATTGCTCTATCGTACTTTAGGAGTGAAAGAATACTTTCAGTATGACCCGACGGGAGAGTATTTGAAACCAACTTCGTTGCAAGGAGTGCGATTGGAGCAAGGGAAGTATGTAGAGATTGCATCTCGAATTTTGTCTGATGGAGTTTTGTCACTGCATAGCGAGACGTTGGGATTAGATCTGCACTTATATCCAGATCGGCGGTTTCGTTTTTATGACACAAAGTCCAATCAGATTTTGCGATCGCATGGGGAAGCAGAACGAGATCGCTCGCTCGAACGACAAGCTAGACTGCAGGCGGAAGCAAAAGCTCAAAGGTTAGCAGAACGTCTAAAAGCGCTTGGGATTAATCCTGATGAGATTTAGAGCGATCGCATTGAGAAACATCTATTGAGCGATCGCTGCGATGATATCCCTGAGTAAATGGGCGATCGTCATTAGTATCTAAGAAGCCATTTAGGAAGTAAAAGGCGCACCAAAAGCAGGTATAAATACTGATGAAGTCTAGTATAAACCTGAAGAGATGCGCCGATCCTATAATACCGATTTATCCAACCAAGAATGGGAAATTATCGCACCCATGCTACCCAAACCATCAAAATGGGGTAGGCCACCCAAAACAAATATGCGAGAGTTACTGAATGCCATTTTCTATATACTCAAAAATGGTTGTACATGGCAGAATCTACCCCATGACTTTCCGCCTTACTCAACGGTCTATTTCTACTGGCAAAGGTGGGAAAGAACTGGGCTACTGGAGGAGATTAATCGCAAATTGAGCCAACAATTTAGGGAAAAGGTTAGTAAAGAGGCGACCCCAAGCTTGGTGAGTATCGATAGCCAGAGTGTGAAGACAACAGAAAGTGCGGGCAGTCGAGGTTTTGATGGCGGTAAGCAAATCAAGGGCAGAAAACGCTTCGCTATGGTTGACACCTTGGGCTTAGTTGTAAAGGTGTTGGTGTGTGCAGCTAACATCGGTGAAAGAGCAGGAGCTAAGCAGTTGTTACAGAATCTCACATCTCCATTACCACGATTAGAGAAAATTCTGGTTGATGCTGGATTCTCTGGTGATGAAATCACACAATGGGTCAACGACAACTTCGGATGGCTTTGGGAAGTTAGCAAACGGGCAGACAATCAGAAAGGTTTTGTAGTGGAGTCAAAGCGTTGGGTGGTAGAGCGAACCTTTGCTTGGTTAGGTAATTGTCGTAGACTAAGCAAGGATTATGAATTTTATGAGCAAATGTCTGAATCGTTTATTTACTTGGCTTTAATCCGCAAAATGCTAAGAAATCTGGCAACTGCGACTTCCTAAATGGGTTCTAAGTATAAGCTTCATCATTTTGAATTTCAATCTAACTTTTTCTACTCAATACCATTTCTTCCCTCTGTGCAATGCAATCTTGCAGATTGGAATATAAATCTGCTAGCATTTGAGAGATATCTTGTTTTTTGCAAAGTAGTGATACGCTGATTGCTCCAGTATCCTTTGGTTGATAGTTATCCATTAAGATAAATTCAGGCATATTCACTATAACGCCGTATACTTGAGGATCTGCAATTGGTCCTTCGATCTCTAATGATACTTCTGCCATTGGTCCAAAAAATACAATGGCATCAGTGCTAATATCTTGTGTTTCAAAATCACTGCAAAATTGTTGAAAATCATCTATTGGGTTCCAATTTTGATAAATTTTAAGGGTGGACTCACTATACTCCCTCAAGTCTCCATTCCTTAAGACGATCGTGTCTTGCGAATCAATAATCTTTACAAGAAAAATTAGAGATGTATCTTCAGCAACATAAAAACTAGCTTCAAAGGACAAATGTTTGTCTGGAGCGTATAAGCTTCGATTGCAATCTGCGATCCGATGAACTCTCCCTTTCATATTTTCTATTCCTACTTACATTGCTTTAAGCTTGCGAAAGTCAAATAGCTCGTCGCCAATTAAAGTCACAAAATGGCGGGAAACAATGACTGAAAAACAATTGCACGTTAGAGTTTCTGAGGAAGAAATGAATGTCATTAAAATAAGGCAACGACCAAGCCTGTAGGGTTAGCGTCCCCGTGCCTACCCCAGAATTTCGGGGCGATTCCTGTCAGGATGCGTGCCGCCGCAAGGGATTACACCCCCCACGAGATCTGTATAATTATCTTCAAGTAAATTCCCGCGCCCTATGCCCTACAACAATTTGTGCAAAATTCTGTTCGAGGAATATCCCGATCGCTTTACCACCTGGCTATTAGGTGAAAAATATTAAAGATGTAACAGCATGTGCCAAGATTATGGCAGGTCTGAGATACAAAAAGATACTGAATTGAAGGTTATTAATGAATGCACTTTCTCTTCCCACCTGGATTATCCACATCTCTAGCGTGCTGGAATGGACGCTAGCAATCTGGCTGATCTGGATCTATGCCAAGCTCAGCCAGAACTTGGCATGGCGCGGCCTGGCGATCGCCATGTTTCCTGCTTTAGTCAGTGCTATGTGTGCCTGTACCTGGCACTTTTTTGACAATGCCATTTCTTTGGGATGGCTGGTGACCGTCCAGGCTACCACGACCTTACTAGGAAATGTCGCGATGGCGATCGCTGCCTACTTCATCTGGAAGCAAGCGCAGGTTTCGACCTAGAAACTATTCCTTAGGCGCACCACTAAATTCTCGACGGTGGCATTGTCGGGGCCTGCTACCGCAAAAAAGACGATTCTATTATCTGTAACGCAGCGAATAATGGCGCTGTAGCGACCTTTGACCCCAAAGGCACCGGTACGCAAAAATTCAAAATTTTCGGTGAATCCGGCTCGCTTCATGGTAGCGCCAGCATTGTCAATGCAACGCGCCTGAGTCATATTCGTATCCTTAATGTGATTAAAAATAATGGGATACTGGGCGGAAGCTGCTGCTGGGAATAAAACTACACCTAGTAGGGGGATTAGTTTGAGAAATTTCATTTTTAGTTCTCTGGGACATATAAACAAAATATAGCAATCACAAATGATTTGTGAAAAAGGGGCCGTGGCAGTGGTTCTACCCCTGCACCCCGTTCATAAATGATTTAGCATCGCTATATATAATTTTGACTCAAGAAAATAACCTTGAGTTTCGCATTTATATGCGATCGGCTGTGATTATTTAGACGCGATCCCGCGATCGCGATCGCTGCTTTTTATTGATATAGCTATAGTCAACTAGGCTTAGGACGGGGTGCAGGGGTGAAACCCCTGCGTGGGGGCGCAGCCCCCACACCCCCTGTCCTAACAGATCTGTCTATGGCTATACATAACACTCCTATTCGCGATGCAACTAGAATAAAGGGCATATGGCGAAAACCTATCGAGCTACTGGTATTAACCTCAAGAGCATGGCTCTGGGCGAACACGATCGCCTCCTGACAATTTTGACCAAGGAGTGCGGTCTGGTCAAAGCTGTGGCAGCAGGGGCGCGGAAACACCGCTCTAGCATGGCGGGAAGGTCGGGGCTATTTGTAGTGAACGATTTATTAATCGCTTCGGGGCGAAGCATAGATCGCGTAACTCAAGCGGAAACCATCCAGTCCTTTGTGGGTTTGGGGCAAAATCTGGCTAAGCTCACCGCCGCTCAGTACCTGGCAGAACTTGCACTCTTTCAAGCCCTGGTTGCTCATCCTCAAGAAGAATTATTTCTCCTCCTCACCGAACACTTATTGCGGTTGCAGCAGGTGAATGGCGTGAAGCATATTCTGGCGTGTTTGAATCATGGCACTTACCATCTTTTGGCGATCGCCGGCGTAGCTCCACAAGTACACAGTTGTTGCCTGAGCCAACAACCAATTGCCCTGATGCCAGAGTATTCTAAATGGCAGGCTGGATTTAGTATTGCAGGTGGTGGCGTAGTTGACCTCCAGACAAAACCCGATCTCGGCGATGCTAAAATCAGTCATTTCCTCACTGCCACAGAACTATTAGCACTGCAAGAGTTAGCCCAAATGGATTTATCCGAAGATATTTTTAGTATTCATGTCAGTGCCTGGTTGACAGTTGAACGTTTATTACGTGCCTATGCCCAGTATCATTTTGATAGGCCGATCCAATCCGCTGCCCTGATTGATAGCTGCTTTAACCTATGACTCATCTGTTCGACCCACCCACCGTTCCCCCCACTACAGGGTCACCAGAACCTACGACCGAACCTTCAAAGTCGGTATTAACTAACCCTAACTTCCTATCCCTGTGGAGCGGTCAAGTTTTTTCACAGATTGCCGATAAGATATTTCTTGTTTTAGCGATCGCGATTGTTTCGACACGATTCCAGCAGGAGGGCGAGCCAATTAGCGGCTGGGTTTCGGCAGTGATGGTGGCATTTACGATTCCAGCGATTCTTTTTGGTTCGATTGCTGGGGTTTATATCGATCGCTGGTCTAAGAAGTTAGTTCTGGTGGCATCGAATCTATTACGCGGCGTATTAGTGCTGTCGATCTCGCCTTTGCTATGGCTGACTAAGGATTTTGCACCTGTGGGCGGCTCCTCCGTTAGTTTTTGGAGCCTTCTAATCGTCACGTTTCTCGTCTCTACGTTCACGCAATTCTTTACACCAGCGGAACAATCAGCTATCACCCTGGTGGTCGAACGGCCTAAGCTGCTCTCCGCAAATTCGATCTACACGACCACGATTATGGGAGCGCTAATTTTGGGCTTTGCTTTGGGCGAGCCACTGTTAGCCTTTGCCAATCACTTAATTCCAAAAGTCGGACAAGAAGTAGTAGTTGGAGGCAGCTATTTATTAGCAGGCTTTATCCTACTACTACTCAAAACCGGCGAATCAGCCGAAACGTTTAACAAGCAAGATATCCACATCTGGACCGATATTAAAGAAGGCTTGCAGTACTTGGGCGAGAATCGCGCTGCCAAGGCAGCTTTGCTACAGCTCGTTTGTACTTTTTCCGTAATTGCCGCACTCACGGTTTTGGCGGTGCGTCTAGCCGAAGTCATACCCGAAATTAAAGCCGAGCAATTTGGCTTTCTACTAGCCGATGCCAGTGTTGGCATGGCAATAGGAGCAGCAGTCGTAGGCAGGTTTGGGCATTACATGAGTCGGCAGCGGTTTGCTTTAGTCGGCTCGATTGGTATGGCAGTATTCCTGGTGGTGTTAGCCTTTTTTAACGCGCGATTCTTTCCCGCTCTGGGGGCGATCGCCGGCATCGGGCTATTTGCAGGTCTTTGCGTTATCCCCATGCAAACAGTGATCCAGGAAGAAACCCCCGAGGAAGTACGCGGTAAGGTATTTGGCTTGCAAAACAATGCTGTGAATATCGCCCTGAGCTTACCGCTAGCATTAGCTGGCATTGCGGAGTCCTATTGGGGCTTAGAGACTGTAATTTTAATCTTGAGCGCCCTTGCGCTTGTGAGTGGCATTTTTACCTGGCGGATTTCGCGTTAGCTGGCGTGGTGGTGAAGATCGCCCTCAAAATAGTCAGGCGATCTTCATCCCGCAAACAGCGTTACAAACTGGGCAACCAAATAGTTGTTGCAATTCTTAGTTATTTACCCCCTATACAATTTTCTACAATATAGTTATAGCCGTATGCAGATCTGTTAGAACAGGGGGAGTGGGCGCTGTGCCCCCACGCAGGGGTAGAACCCTTGCACTCGGTTCTAAGCCTATTGAATACAGCTATATCACCATATACGGAGCTATTAATACAGGCATCTATGGCAACAAACCAAATCAGTGTATTTTCCGAGCAAGACTGGCAGCTAAATCCCCAACGAGATGACATATACCAAATGTCGCTAACAGCAGCAATGGCAGCGGAGGATCGCAAAGCGGAGGATATCCTGATTCTGGCGGTAGGTGAGGTGTCGGTACTGGCTGACTATTTTGCGATCGCGACGGGATTCTCGAAGGCGCAAGTAAGAGCGATCGCCAATGCCGTGCGCGACAAAATTGCCGAACGCTTCCAGCGCGAGCCGATACATTCCAGCGGTGAAAGCGATGCTAGCTGGATAGTACTGGACTATGGCGATCTGATCGTGCATATTATGATGCCCAAAGAAAGAGAATTTTATGGTCTAGAAGCTTTCTGGGGACACGCACCAAGGTTTATGCTATCTAAGGCATCTTAATTTGCAGATAGTATAAATTTAGGAGAATTATGAAAGTTGGCGATCGCGTCCGCGTTGTCGAGTCGGTAGTGGTCTATCACCATCCCGATCGAGCGAAACAGGCCTTCGATCTTAAAGGTAGTGAAGGAGAAATTGTCGAGATTTTGTCAGATTGGCACGGCAGACCTATCAGCCCCAACTACCCCATCTTGATCGAATTTCAAGGCAGTAAAAAAAGATTCAAGACGCACCTGAGCGATCGCGAACTAGAAGTCGTTTAGGTAATTTCCACAAGGAAATCTACCCTCAAATAACCAGGGCGATCGCGCCCAACCTAGCGCAACTGCGTGAGCGGGCAAGATAGCAAAAGCTCTTCTTCGTCAGCTCCCACCCGGTTAATTTCAGCGATTAACTCGTTGAGGCGACCGTAACTTATCTGGTTAAAGTACATGATCAAGCGCGGCAAATGCAAAATGTGCTCGTCCTGCTTTTCTGCCTCTAAAGCATTGCTGCGTTCGATCTTGCCGGACACCAAAATATCGCTGAAATTTTGATTGAGACGATCCAGATGGGAGTCAGAGATATTGCAGTTCAGCCTGATCGCAAACAAGTTCCCAACCCAGCGACTAGAGTGGTAAATGCTGTAGAAGTTGCCGATCGCTTCGCAGGCAGCCCCCACATCATCCACAATTGTATAAAGACTGCGGTCTTCTTCACTGATCAAGCGGCGCTCTAGCAAATGCTTCCGCATATATTCATCCCACTGCAACCAGTAGTCGCCGCCTGGTTTATCTACCAACACCAGTGCTTTGGGGGTCGATTTCCCCGTTTGGCAAAGCGTCAGGCACTCAAAAAACTCGTCCTGCGTACCAAAGCCGCCCGGAAATAGAGCGATCGCATCGCTCTCGCGCAAGAAGAACAACTTGCGCGTAAAAAAGTACTTAAACTGAATCAGCCGCGCGTCATCCTGCAAGTGTGCGTTTGTGGTTTGTTCGAACGGCAGATCGATATTTAAGCCAAAAGAATGAGCCTGCCCCGCCCCCTCATTACCCGCTGCCATAATGCCGCCACCCGCACCAGTGAGCACCATAAAACCCTTGGCGGTAATGCAACGGGCAAAATTCACAGCCTGGATATATTCCGGCTCGCTCGGTGGCGTGCGGGCAGAGCCAAAGATGCTGACTTTGCGGGTGTAGCGATAGGGATGAAAAGCTGCGATCGCCTTACGCATATCCTGGAGCGAACCAACGATCACTTTCCAATCCAACTTCTCGGTTTGCGTCTGACTAATTTGCAAAATCGAGGCAAGCGCCTGAGCTACGATCTCGCCATGTTCTACATCCTGGATGCGATCTAAAAGGCTATTTAGCTCTGCTCGGAGGCTAGCAGTATTTTTGGGATCTTTAAAACCATTTCCATTCGTCATACAGCACATTGTAGCGAATCCCCGCTAAATCATCTAAGTTGCCGCGAAAAAAAATGCCCCCACCGTAGTGAGAGCGCACCGAACTAAAAGACCCTCATATGGGCGATCGCTATCTTTCTTGGGTTATGGTGCGATCGCTCATCAGGTTTTACAAAAAGCTACCGCGACGAATGTAGATTTGTTAAGAATGATTCCCCAATTACAAGCTTGATGGCGACATTTAAATCTAAAGTCCGAAAATTTAGTCTTATTTTCCTCACAAATTCCTCAAAATTTATGTCTACTATACGATATCAATATCAATATCGATATCAGTATTTTAATCTGCTAGATCGCATCCCTATCAGAATCGTCAGAATTGCCGCGATCGTCGGTCGGGATATCGATCCTATAGCGTTTTTCAATTGAGAACAGGTTTTATTGACGGGGTGAAGGGGTGGAACCCCTTCTTGGGGGCGTTGCCCCCAAACCCCCTTCTCGTTTTCATCTGAAAACCGCTATAGCTCCGGATTGTTCAGAAGCTAGCCTGGATTATTCACCAACCCATGAAACCCTGACAGCAGTTGTACTCCCAAAAATGGACTGTATTCCGAGTAAATTGCTGGATTGTTTCCCCAGTGAGGCTTTTGAAGATTTTTGGCGGATCGTATATGAATAACCCAGTCTAGGCAGTTGGCCTGAAATTTACTCATACGATCGTTTTCAGGTAACAGCTATTGCCCTCTTTTGGTGTAATGACTCCCTATCTAACACGAGGCAAACCAATGGTTAATGCTCGAAGTAAAGAAAGCGTTAGTGAATCAGCCGAGTCCGATAAAAGCTATTTTTCTGCTCCTCCTGCCGTGTCGCTGCCTAAAGGTGGAGGGGCAATCAAGGGGATGGGCGAGAAGTTTGCTGCCAATCCTGTGACAGGTACGGGTTCGATGACAGTACCCCTTGCCACCAGCCCCGGTCGCTCAGGCTTTGGACCGCAGTTGTCGCTGTCCTACGACTCTGGGGCAGGCAATGGCATCTTTGGGTTTGGCTGGAGTCTGTCACTGCCGTCGATTACTCGAAAGACGGATAAGGGGCTGCCTCGCTATGACGATGCCACCGAATCCGATGTCTTTATCCTGTCGGGTGCGGAAGATCTGGTACCTGTCTTGGTTCAGAATGCTCAGGGGGAGTGGGTACCCGAAAGTCTTTCCAACCGAACCTTTGATGGCAAGACCTATGCCATCAAACGCTATCGACCCCGTATTGAGGGGCTGTTTGCCCGCATCGAACGGTGGACTAACGTCGCTGATGCTAGCGATGTGCATTGGTGCTCTATCTCCAAAGACAATATCCTTACGCTCTACGGTAAGGATGGGAACTCCCGCATTTTCGATCCAGAAGATCCGCAACGCATTTTTAGCTGGTCGATCTGCGAGACTCGCGACGATAAGGGCAATGCTGTTCTCTACAACTACAAATCAGAGGACGGGGTGGGTGTGGATCTGAGTTTCGCCCGAGAGCGCAACCGGGGCGATCGCGTTGACCCACGCCGTACTGCCAACCGCTACCTCAAGCACATCTACTACGGCAACCGCACACCTTTGCTGGATGCCACCGGACACCGCCCCCGTTTCCTGACCCAGGCTGAAATCAACAGGGCTGGCTGGATGTTTGAGGTGGTGTTCGACTATGGCGAGCACGATGCTAACGTACCAACTCCGGTCGATTCAGGGGATTGGGACTATCGCAACGATCCCTTTTCAACTGGAGTTTAGACTAAAAGGCAACAAGAAGCATCTCGCTAGATAGAAACTAGCGAGAGAGAGGATAAAAGGGAAGAAGTTGAGCTAAGCAGTTGCAGCGGAAGCTTTTTTGAGGGGCTTGGCATAGCGTTTTTTGACAGTAGGATAACGAATCCGTTGGGTTCGTTTTTTCCCAAGAGGCCAACCTGGAGACTTACCGCGAGGTTTAGGGTCAGGGGAAGGAGAGCCAATCCTGACCAAAACTAAAGCAAAAGCATTTGCAACTCGACCAGGAGACAATTTAGTCATCGGTTTCTGCCAAGGCAGAGGAGAGTCTTGGACAAGTTCACGAGCGAGCCACAATTGCCAAGTAAGTAAAGGCATCAAGTCCGACCAAGTCTCCATCTGAGCAGGGGTAGAAAGCTGAGGGATTGTCCAATGGAGACGTTGACGCACCAAGCGATACCAATGCTCAATGGCAAATCTGCGCAGATATTTTTGCCATACCTCACTCAAGATTGGCTCGTCTTTAGCGACCCAAATCAACCACAGGGGTTTCGATTCAGGCATATCAAGACGTTCGACCAGAATGAGTGTAAAGGGATGGTCTGCGGCTTGCTTTAAGTGCAGGTTTGGCCATCGACGAATTTGCAATCGTCCCAGTTTAGGCTCTGCAATTGTGATGTCTGCTTGGGGAATAGACCAAGTGTCAGAGTCTTTGAGGCTAAATTTCTCTCCATGCTTATGGGGTCGCCCATGCCCCTCGTAATCCTTTGGGGCATGATACAGAACCCGGTTGGGGCGTAGCCTGAGCAGCTTGATACACGGGATGTCTGCTGTTTGCTGCAAAAATGGTGCGCACCCATACTCGCCATCCCCCAGGAAAAGCACAGTCCCAGGAATTTCCGCACAAACCAAGCGTAACTGACTAGCGGCTTTCTGAATCGGGTTCTCGAAACTGGTGATCCGCTCATGCCGCAACGGTAAGGCAAAACTCCCTTCTGACTCTGGAATCCAGGCAATTGTGCTGTATCCTTGCCCCACCGTAACAGGTTTGCTTCCTACTCCCGGTTGAGGTTGATGTTCGTAGGTGCGTTCTTGTAATGTCACCGCATAGGGACGCGACCAGGCTGTATGGTCGCCCGCCAATATCGTCACCTCTGCTGCCGGCATTTGCTGTATGTATTGCTTCATCAAGTCTTCACGTGGAGGATGACTATCTTGCAGTGCTTCATAGATACTCGACCACTCCCTCCGAAATAATGGGCTTAACGAAAGTTCCACAAACGATGAAACACTCCGACTCGTCAGTACCGCATCCATCAAGTCGAACAGCGCATCTCTCCCGTTCCCTATAATTTCGTACGTGTACTTGCGAAATTGCTCAAGTTTATCCAAACTAATCATGATGAAGCTGTTGATTTTATAGTCTTTTCAGCTTCCATCATCAAGCGGTCAGTCTGCAATGGCTGGCTGCTTTTTACCACTTTTTAGTCTAAACTCCAGTTTCAAGCTACCGTGCGGGGTTTGAGGTACGCACCACGCGCCTGTGCCAACGGGTGTTAATGTTCCACCACATTCCGGATCTGCCGGATGGCACTGAGGGCTATGAAGGGTTGGTGCGATCGACTGATTTCACACGACTTGGAAGGTTATTTTGAAAACCTTACCAAATAAGGGTCTCAGAGGATGAGCACTTTAGCCTTTTCAACGAGGATACTGGGTTTCAGCCCTGTAACTGAGTGCTAACCTTCCAAGTCGTGTGCTCAACTACTGGAGTTGGCTCATGGCTTGTTTGCCAACGGACGTTCTATAGCTCAGGTATTGGAGGTGCTTATGCCTGCTTAGATTCATCTGACATTCTGTCCTCGGCTTGAATAACCTTCCAAGTCGTGTTTAGGTAGACGCAAAGTGACGAACCGAGAGGGTCGCTACGAAATCACCTACACTCGCGCTCAATTCTGTCGCGCAGATAAGGACAGTGCTGATTTAATCGTGCGAGTTTATGGCGGTACGGGTGACGCGTTGCTTGCTCAATCCGATATTAGACCTCTTGCAGATTAGGTTGAGGTTGAGTTGCCAAAGAACCCCAAGATAGGAAAATATCAGGACATAGCAATAACGAAAAAGCGTCCTGATGATGAACTATATAATAGCGCAAACCCTACCTGCTGCACACTTTAAGCGTCGATTTGGTATCGAGACTAATACGTTCAAAGCAATTGTGAAAGTGCTTAAACCAGAGTGGCGAGCAACGCCAACACCTGGAGCCAAGCCTAAACTCGGACTAGAAGACCGCATATTGGTTGCCTTCGAGTATTGGCGGGAATATCGCACCTACTTTCACATCGCCACTAGTTGGGGCATCAGCGAGTCTACAGTTTGTCGAATAGTGCATTGGGTAGAGGAGACTTTAATCCGCTCACGTCGCTTTCGACTACCTGGGAAGCGCCAGTTGGTGCGGGGCTTTGGGATACCTACAGTCGCGACGTTGATGTGACTGAAACTCGCATTGAGCGTCCTAAGCGGCACCAACGTGCCTTTTATAGCGGCAAACAGAAAGGGCACACGCTCAAATGTCAACTCATAATTGACGCTCTTACTGGGCAGATTATCTGTACGTTTTTCGGCAAGGGGCGACGGCATGATTTCAAGCTGTTCAAAGCTTCTGGCATCCATTTCCATCCTCAAACCGAGAGTTTGCAGGACAAGGGTTATCAAGGCATCCAGAAACTGCATCTCTACTGCCGCTTACCCCACAAGAAACCGAAAGGTGGTCAGCTTACGCCTGAGCAGAAAGCGTTCAACCGCCAACTTGCGCGCCAACGGGTTGGCATTGAGCATGTTAATCGCCGCTTGAAGATCTTCCGCATCTTATCTGGACGCTATCGCAATCGTCGTCACCGCTTTGGTTTGCGTTGCAATCTAATTGCTGGTCTCTACAATTTTGAACGCTCTCAAGGCTCCTCAGTTGGCTAATTTGCAAGAGGTCTAATGACTACACTCGTTTCTGAGAAATTCTTGGCATTGCTGATTTGTCACCGAAAAAATCAAAGTCAAATCAACGTACTAAAGCAAATCCCGCTCACCTTGTGACAGCAGTTAGGCGAAGCCGAGGCAACAGAGCATCGTTTTGAGTAGCTTATAGTCAAAAGGCTTAGGACAAGGTGCAGGGGTTCCACCCCTGCGTGGGGGCTGCGCCCCACGCACCCTGTAATAACCGATCTGTACTATGGCTATAAAAGGTGGTAGCTAAACAGAGTTTGGTATAAAGTGAAAATGCTCTCTCTAGCTACAATCGGGAATCAAAATAGGCTATAAACTAATAAAAGCTCTGTAACTTTTGTTACCTTTGACACTTGTCAAAGGCTTTGGTAGTCTGACTAGTTAAGGTTTAGGAGCAGGTACATAGTTGTGGATATTCAGATTGGACGAGGTAAGTCTGCCAGAAGGGCGTACGGTATTGATGAAATCGCCCTAGTACCAGGTCGTAGTACGTTAGATCCCGTCTTAGCTGATACGCAATGGGAAATTGGTGGCATCAAGCGCGAGATCCCGATTATTGCTAGTGCTATGGATGGCGTTATCGATGTGGGCATGGCCGTTCGCATGTCGCAGTTGGGTGCTCTAGGTGTAATTAACCTGGATGGCATTCAGACGCGATATACCGATCCGTCGGTCGTGCTGGATAAAATTGCATCGGTAGGTACGACTGAATTTGTGGCATTGATGCAAGAACTTTATGCTGAGCCAGTTAAACCGGAACTAATTCAGCAAAGAATTCGCGAAATTAAAGACCGGGGTGGCATTGCCTGCGCTAGTTCTACCCCAGCTAATGCTGAGAAATACGGCAAGTTAGCTGCTGAAGCAGGTTGCGATTTGTTTTTCGTGCAGTCTACGGTTGTTTCTACTACGCATCTTTCTCCGGAAGGCTTATCTGCACTTGACCTGGCGGAATTCTGCCGCAGTATGCCCATTCCCGTTCTATTGGGTAACTGCGTTACCTATGAAGTGACAATGGAATTACTCAAAGCCGGGGCAGCGGGTGTCCTGGTTGGCATTGGCCCAGGTGCAGCCTGCACGTCCAGGGGTGTTTTAGGTGTGGGCGTGCCGCAAGCAACCGCGATCGCCGACTGTGCCGCTGCCAGAGATGACTATTTCAACCAAACGGGACGGTACGTGCCGATTATTGCCGATGGTGGTCTGATTACTGGCGGTGATATTTGTAAATCCATTGCTTGCGGGGCTGATGGCGTAATGATTGGTTCGCCACTGGCACGAGCCCAAGAAGCTCCCGGTCGAGGATTTCATTGGGGCATGGCAACGCCCAGCCCCGTGCTGCCGCGCGGTACGCGCATTCGGGTCGGCAGCACCGGCACGATCGAGCAAATCCTGCGCGGGCCAGCGGGCTTAGATGATGGTACTCATAATCTGCTGGGAGCTTTAAAGACCAGTATGGGGACTTTAGGTGCCAAGAATATTAAGGAAATGCAGCAGGTAGAAGTAATTATTGCTCCTTCGCTGTTAACAGAAGGCAAAGTTTACCAAAAAGCCCAGCAACTGGGAATGGGCAAATAAGTAATGGTATCGCCGTAGACAGATCGGTTATTACAGGGGGTGTGGTGGTGCAGCCCCCACGCAGGGGTTTCACCCCTGCAACCCATCCTAAGCCTATTGGCTATAGCTATAAATAGGCGAACAGGCGATCGCATAGATTGCGATAGAATAACTACAGTGCTTTAAGTACGTATCGCTAATTAGGGAGCTAGTAAAACAAGTGCCTCAGGCAAAACAACTGCTGATTGGTTCAACCAGAGCGTATAGTGGCAAATCAGCGACAATTTTAGGTCTAGCTCTTCATCTGCAAACTTTGGGTTTAAAGATTGGCTATGGTAAACCCTTAGGGACTTTTACCACGCAAACCTTGCCCGAATCATCGCCGGGAGTGGATGCTGATGTTGAGTTCATTACCCAAACCTTGAAGTTGCCTGAGGCATTGGTCAAACCAACTTTGCTCAGCCTGGATAAGCAAACATTGAGGCAGCGCCTCACTCGCGAGGATACTACTGACTATAAAGCAGTATTTAAACAACACTATCAAAGTGCTGATGGCGATCTAGTGCTTGTCGAAGCTCCAGCTAACACGGCAGAAGGGGCTCTATTCGGCCTATCTTTGCGGGAGATGTCTGACTGCATTGGCGCGCCAATTTTGCTTGTGGTCAGGTTTGGTTCTTTGTTAGTAGCCGATCACGTACTTAAGGCCAAGGAAAGACTGGAAGATCGCCTGCTAGGTGCGGTAATTAATGATATCCCCGAATCGCAGCTAGAGACGTGTAGAGATATTGTGTTGCCTTATTTGGAGTCGATGGGCGTACCTGTACTCGCAATTATGCCTGAGGATAGAATCCTGCGTAGCGTCAGCGTGCAGGAGTTGGTGGAGCAACTGGGAGCATCAGTACTCTACAGTCCAGAACACAGTAGTTTGTCAGATCTAATGGTCGAAGATCTCAAAATTGGCGCGATGGATGTCAACTCCGCCCAACTCTTCTTCCGTAACTCCTATAACAAAGCCGTAATCACGGGTAGCAATCGCCTGGATATTCAGCTTGCTGCTCTGGAGACTTCCACTAATTGCCTGGTTCTAACTGGCCCGCCCAGTATTAGTGCTGAAGTACTGCAACGCGCCACAGAGTACGAGGTCCCAATTTTATCAGTAGCCAAGGATACCTTAACTACCGTAGAAGTAATTGAAAGTTGTCTCGGTCAGGTACGCTTGCATGAGGGCGTGAAGGTGCGATCGATCCGCAACATGATGGCTAAACATTTCGATTTCGATCGCTTGTTAAGCACCCTGGATATTAGACCCACAGTTCCCGTCTAGTTGTAGGGTGAGATAACCTCTAACTTAGCCAACCGTATGTAGCTCTGGTCGGACTCTAACTTTTCACGTATAGCCGTAGACAGATCTATTAGGACAGGGGGTGTGAAGGCTGCGCCCCCACGCAGGGGTGGAACCCCTGCACCCCGTCCTAAGCCTATTGGCTATAGCTATAGTAGTATGTCATGCCTATTGCCCCATCCCATCAACCAAGCGATCGCATTTTATTTTTCTGTCAACTGAGATCGCCCTATCTCATCCACAAAGCGATCGCACTTTGCTTTTTTGCCAACTGAGATCGCCCCATCCCAAAAGCGATCGCGCCTAACAATCCAGGATTGGTGCCTAGCGATCGGCAAATACAAGGAGAGCCATGCGATCGCTCTATAACTACTTTGTCTTGACAGATCTCATAGCTTCATACCAAGATTGACACTTTTCAGACATTCCAGTTGCAATTTCACTTGCTTCTTTCATCTTTTGTTCAGCAACCTTCGCAAGCTCTAAAATCTCTAAAATTTCATTTTCATCAAGGGCTTTCTGATTCATAGCTAATTCCCTAAACGCTCCCTAATTCTGGTTACTCCTACCTTTGCTTCTAATACTCGACCAAGTTGTTCGGAAAGATCTTCTGCAATCTCACGAATTTGCTCTTTTGTAACCACCCCTGTTGCCAGAATAGCACTACTATAACTGATACGCCTTCTTACAATCTCTGCAAAAAGTAAAATATTGTTTAGGTATGCAAAAAAATGACTACTGGTTACTAACCTAGCCAACCGAATGTGGCTCTAGAAGGTTCTTGACTTCGCAGGAATTGCTCGCAATCGCGGATGGGATAAATCATCTTATCCCATCGGGAATCAGGTAAAGAGAGAGGACGGCGTTCGGTGAGAATCCAACGACTAATTTCATCCACCTGCGCTCGTGCTTTGAGTGGTGCTTCCACTCTTACTAGCCCAAAATATGCATCTTCATTCCTATTATCTCTAAGGCGGAGATACCAACTACAGACAGGATGGCGGCCTGGTGGTGTAAAGGTCGAACTGCGATCGCCTGGTTTCAGATTCAAGATTACTTCCTGCTCGGGGAAGCGAAAATATTGGGTATTGTGGCTCTTAATCAAACCAATGATGCGGTTGTGTTCTGCGGCGGCTTTGGAAATTGTAATCGAGCCATCCATCACCAGCCACCCTGGTTGCTCTTGCTTTATCCATAGTTCGGCTAGATCGGACTCTAGCTTTTCACGGCGATCGGAAATCGCGTTCCTAGCCGCTTCCCGTAATAATTGCGGCTGCTTGTCGTCGAGATCGTCTTCTGCCAGTTCGTCCATGCTTCTGGGCGCAGTATCGACTACTGTGAAGTTGGCTGCAAGGTTTGCTAGTTCGGTTGGGTCAAAATATCGGTAAGGTAGGTAAATCGCTTCCTGCACCCGATACTGCCAGGTTGACATCAAAACTTTCGGTCTTTGCCTGACCGCCGCAGCGACATAGCCGTAGTATACGGGCGCGTAGTCCTGGTAATACAGCAACCAACTGCGTTGAATGCCATCAATGAAATAGCGGAATTGGTTTTCCGATACATCGCATTCCCCCACTGCGATCGCGCGCATGGGGGACTCTAGCAAAGTGGCCGAGGACAGACGGGCTATAGACTCACCAAAACCAGTTTGCTCGTCGTACTGGGGCGATCGCACCAATTGCCTTTGCCCAGGGTTATTGCGGAGGTGCTTTTGTAAATTAGGTAATAGGGAAGAAGCCATATTGCCACGAGTAAAAGCCACTATTTTTGCGTGACATCCTCCCGACGCTGACCCTACGGGTACAGCGCGGGCTTCCCAACCTCGCGATTAGACATTCCTGCCCCACGCCACTTATCTAGGTCATAGACCCCCGACAGACCGACTTGGCAGGCTGTTTCCGTTCCCCAGAGTCCCTGGGCTACTACATGCTCTAGTCCACGATGCAAAACCATTTCTGCTGCGGCATGGTCACGATGAGTCCGATACCCACACTCAGGGCAATGATGCTCTCTGCTCTCCAGACCTTTACTCACAGTTGCAAAGCAATTGGGACAGGTTTGGCTGGTGCCGCTGGGATTGACCTTGGCAAAGTACACCCCTCGTTTCCAGCAGACCCATTCCGTCAGAGACAAAAATTGGCCAAAGGCGGCATCTACACAATCTTTTCGCAGCATCCCTCGCGTCAATCCTTTGACGTTGAGGTCTTCGGCAAAGATGGTTTGTGCTTGGTCGCAAAGTTTGTGAGCCGCTTTCAGATGAAAATCTTTACGACGGTTTGCAATCCGATAGAGAACATCTGTCTACCAGGCACTTACGCGAAGCAATCCAATCTTTGAGTTCGCGCAAAGCGTAGTTATACACGCCTCTGCAAGTCTCAAGCCACTCCAGCAGTTCAGGTTGCTGTGTGGCACCTGGATAGATTCGGTAGGTGTAGTTCATGGTCAGCATAGCTATAGCTTACCACGAGCTATAGCCACTGGTAAATGCTTGTCTCATCCCCATCGAGGGGAATCGACAAGCGCAGGGAGTCCATGTATGCCGACACTGACATTTCAGGTACAGCGCGGGACTTATAGCCTAGCCCCCGCCCCCCCATTAGTTAATTCTAGACCGATAGCTTGTAATCTGCTATCTTGGCAGGATTAATTTAAAAATGGTGATTAAACCTAAGCTGAAATTGGATATCTACCTCGAAAAGCAGCTATGAAAAGTTACTTTAATCTAGCCATCCACGCCGCGATCGGTATTATCTGCATAATTGGATTTGCAGGTAAGAGCACTGCCAACGAGAGTAACCCGATCCTGCACATCGGTATCGTGCAAAGATTTGGCTCTAATTCCAAAGATCGCCTTAAGCTCAAGGTGCCCAACGGTGACAAGCTAACGCTAACCTTTCCATCAGAAGATGGTAAAATGAGGCAAACGCTAACTACAGATAATGTTGTCATCGAGATCTCGCAGCAACCTCTGACTCAGCCGATATTGGATGAAAAAATTATACTGAGCCACCATCGCAGTTTCGAGAATGCTGCGGCGAGCGCCTACCGATTTAACCAGGAGGGCGTTGAAACTGAAATAGCACAACCCAGACGCTGGCAAGTATGGGCCAAACGCAGCACCTACACTACTCCGCTATTACGACGAATGTTACTCTACAGCTTGAAGCTGCACGGTTATAACATCGTGCAACTAGACTCTCAAGTCGTGAAGCAACAACCCAAGGTTGCCTGGTTGTTAGGTAGTACTCGGTATGAGAAAGATTTAGTCGATATCACCAGCGATCGCGGCATTGTAGAGGTAAACGATCGCCCGTATGCGGGCACGTTTCGCCTGCAACCCAACGCACATCGCAGCTTTACGCTGGTTAACTACGTGCCGCTTGAAACCTATCTGCGCGGTGTCGTGCCGCACGAGATCGGCTACAATGCTCCCTATGCAGCAGTACAGGCGCAGGCAGTTCTGGCTCGTACCTATGCCCTTGCCAGCCGTCATCGTTTCCTCACGGATAACTACGAGCTTTGTGCTACGACGCAATGTCAGGTGTATCGTGGATTGGAAAACACAACTACAACTGCTGATAATGCGATCGCCGATACCAGTGGCAAAGTCCTTACCTACAACAATAAAGTGGTGGATGCCCTTTATTCCTCTACGACAGGGGGAGTTACCGCCAACTACAACGATATCTGGGATGGGCAAGAACGCCCCTATCTAAGGTCTGTTGTCGATTCTGTCACGACTGCGATCGATCTAAAGCGCTCCGATCTCGCCGATGAGAATAGATTCCGTGCTTTCATCGAACGGCGCGACGGATTTAATGAAGTCGGCTGGAATAATTTTCGTTGGAAATCCGACAGTACCCTCGATGAAATTAAGAAGACACTCCAGGAGTTTCTGAAGCTCTCTGGCGATACAGATACTAAGTTCCAACAGATTAAACAGGTTAGCATTACCAAAAGAGCCCCTTCTGGCCGCGTGCTGGCGATGGAGGTGGTTACGGATACCAAAACCATTACTTTAGAGAAAGACGAGATTGTTGATGCTTTTGAGGCACCAAATAGTACTTTATTCTACATGCAACCCATTTTTGCGGAAGAGAGCAAGCCCGCAGAAAAGCAGAACGCTACTGACAAACAAAATTCGCAAAGTACTCAAAATAAACAAAATGATTCGACTAAAATCTTACAAGGATATTCGTTTGTTGGCGGTGGTTTAGGGCATGGTGTAGGCATGAGTCAAACAGGCTCTTACAATCTAGCCAGATTGGGCTGGTCCTACGATCGCATTCTCGACTTTTACTTTGCAGGTACCAAGCTGCAGACCCTCAGATCGGAATTTCTCCCAGATACATCGCAGACCTTGCCACAAAAGCCAGAGACATTCAGCCGCGATCGCACTGCTACACCACGCCAATAGAGCGATCGATTCCCATACTATAGCGGTTTTCAGATCGGAAAGAGTAGGGGGTTTGGGGGCGTTGCCCCCAAGAAGGGGAGGCAGGGCGGTCTTGGGGGTTCCCCGCTAGAGCCACTGCCGTGTTCCACCCCTTCACCCCAAAAATAAAACCCGTTCTCAAGTGAAAACTGCTATAAGCAGGATTTGGGATCGGTAGCTTACACAAAATATTAGCCGTAGAGCGATCGCTCTACGGCAAGAAAAACTCAATCTCAAAATCTATAAGTAGTCGCAATAATAGGGCTATTGTGCCGTTCCTGCCATGCTATATTCAGCCGTGACGGGACTATTCGTGTCTAACAAACCCTTCGGATCGAACATAATGCTGTAGTTTACTGTCGTGCTAGAGCGCGTCAACAACTTGAGGTGAGAATCGGCATCGCTACGATGACGAAAGCGAGCGGTGACTATCCCTTCCGTATTGGATTGACTACGAACGATGCACCAAGGTTGAAGTTGATTCCTGTAACTCATTTATTTTGCCTGCAATTTAGAGAAATTAGAGGTTGCCAGATAGATTCTGGGGATAATTCGATTGAGATGCATGTCATATCTAGAAGTCACTCAAATACAATATGCAGCAACAAAAAATCGACCAAAGAATATTTTGTCATGTAATTGGTACTTTAGATCGACCAAATGCAACTACAGCATTTTGTCCGCCAAAACCGAAACTGACGTTTAAGGCAATCCTATGCTCGACTTCACAAGCATTGTGGGTGAAGTTGAGATCGAACTCGGGCGATCGCATTCCCGTACAGGGAGGCAATACTTGTTCTCGTAATGCCATTAAACAGAAAGCTGCCTCCATCATGCCAGTCGCACCTAATACATGTCCCGTAGCTCCTTTAGTGGCACTGACATGGGGAGCATGGGGGAAAATTCGTGCCGCTAACTTTGCTTCTGAAGCATCATTAAGCTGCGTTCCAGTGCCATGCAGGTTGATATGGCCGACATCTTCGGCATTAATGCCAGCGCGATCCAGGCAAGTATGAATCGCTCTTTCTGCTTGAGTATGTTCTGGATCGGGACTGGTGGGATGCCAAGCATCATTTGTCAGACCAAACCCTAAAATCTCGCCGTAACATCTACTTACGCATCCGCGCGATCTCAACGCGCTCTCTGACTCCATTACTATTGCTGCCGCACCTTCACCCAACACCAATCCCTCGCGCTCGCGACTGAATGGATATAGCCCCGTGCGTGCCATTGCCCCTAATTTTTGGAACCCCGCGATGCTGAGCGGTACGATCGGTGCGTCAACCGCCGCCGCGATCGCCATCGTGCATTTGCCCATCTGAATCGCCTCGTAGGCTTGCGCGATCGCCCAGTTACCCGTAGCACAGGCTGCCATGGGCGATAGTACTATGGACTGAGTTTTGGTCTGAGTCGCAACTAGTCTGGCAATATTGCCTGGTAATAAATTTAGCCAATCCGATCGCGGTAATCTGGATTGCGAGTCATGTCTCATAAGCAATTCCCATTCCCGCTGATAGGAGCGACTGGAACCCACAACAATACCGCAATCGATGGGTGGCAACACTAACCCTGCATCAGCGATCGCCTCGTTAACGGCTGGTAAGATCAAGCGCTCTACCCTCGGCATGTCAGCCTGCAGGAGATCGACTCGTGCGAGCGGGATAACCGCATCTCCTAAACGAGGCGCATATACTGGTTCTATCCCTGTCTTTCCTGCCAGCAGATTCGTCCAGGTAGTTTTGCGATCCTGTCCGATCGCGGTAACAAGACCAATGCCAGTAACTACGACTCGATCGCGTTCGAATGACACAGATGATTAATTACTTTGAGATTGGCTCGTTTGATTGCTTGAGGTTATCTTTGCCCTCCAGAATTTTAATTGACTCAATGCGATCGCCCACTTGAATCCGATCTACCGCATCCATACCACTGGTGACATAGCCAAATACAGCATAGGAGCCATCCAGGAATTTGGTATCGGTTAGTGTAATGTAAAACTGTGAAGAAGCAGAGTTAGGTAACTGCGATCGCGCCATGGCTACCGCTCCTTTAGTATGTTTGAGTTGGGGCTTTACTCCCGTCGCCAGCACCCGCCCATAGGTTGGTGTTTTTTCACCTTCCGCCAGGATCTCTAGAGGAATATTACGCGGCTGCGAAGTAGCGGGGTCAGTAAAGCCGCCCGTGCCATTACCTTCGGGATCGCCGCCCTGCACGACAAATGGGGGATCTTTTTCCACTCGATGGAAAGTGAGATTGTTGTAAAAGCCGCGATTTACCAGATCGATGAAATTACCAGCCGTAATCGGAGCGCGCTCTCCATCGACTGCGATCGTAACTGCACCACCATTTTTGAGCTTCATTTCGACGGTAGCCGCACCAGTTAGGCGAGGCACCTTAACCGCAGATACTGTGGTGGCAGGCGGAGATTTTTTTGGGATATCTTCGATCGTAGATTTGTCAATGGAGCTAGGCGTAGCAGATGTATCAGTGGGACTGCTAGCAGGATTATTAGAGAGGGCACCCAAGCCACAGCTCGCTAATAATCCTGCGCTTACAATCATTACTAAAAAATTCACGATCCAACGTCGCATAATTAACCCAATATTTCTAAATATTTCAAAATTGCTGATTTATAGTTCTCATGACTTAAGCAAATACAGATCGCCCAACCCCCTTGTTAAGGGGGCTTTTGGATTTCCCCCTTAACAAGGGGGCTAGGGGGATCTTGAATTTCAGCATTCAATGCATAAGGTCTAGTTCTGTAATTTAAAGACCCTCTAGCGGTATGCCCAGGAATTTGGCAAGTTCTGCTGCCCTATCCTCAAGCTTTGACAAAGCCATTGGTTGTCCTACTTCTGTCAGTGGTATATTACCTTTCCCTTTCACTCGCAGATATAACGCTCGCTTAGGATTAAGTCCGTTTTTAATTTCAACCTTCACTGCTAATACATCTGCGATTGGATATTCAAAATCAAGGTGACGATTTTTACCGGGATAGCCCCAGCGAAAAATTTTGACCTTACCTGAGTTGAGGTTAAATTCATTAAAACCGCCCCCTAAGTCCAGCGTAATAATTACCCAAAGGTAAATGTCTAGCAAAGTACCAGCTATACCATAGAAAGTTAGTGCCAAGCCCTGGGGTAAAAATTCTAACTGTAAAGGCTCGGAAAAGGGTAGCAGGTTGATGTGGAAATAGCTGGACAGACCAGCCAATAGAAACCCGATCGCACCGATAGCAACTACAACGGCAAAGCAGTAATTGCTGAAGCGCCTGGCACCCCTAATCGGATAGTTGAGGACATTATTAACAGAAGATGCTGTTGCCATGACGCATTGAGGTTGCAGATACTACAGTAATTAACTTAACTAAGTATAGCGACTTACAGACAGCCACGTCACAGAAAATGTCGAACTGGCGTTTAATTAAGCATATTTTTGTTACCCCTAAAAAAATAGCGATCACCTAAATAGGCGATCGCTACATAATCCAGATATTTTTAAGATGGCTAGGAAGCGGCGTAAACGCTGACTTTTTTGCGAGTTTTGCCCAGCCTTTCAAATGCAACTACACCGTCGATAACTGCAAATAGGGTGTCATCGTTGCCGCGACCGACGTTATTGCCAGGATGGAACTTGGTGCCGCGCTGACGTACCAGAATGCTGCCAGCGGTGACGACTTGGCCGCCATAACGCTTTACACCCAGACGCTTAGCATTAGAATCGCGCCCGTTACGAGTACTACCTGACCCTTTCTTATGTGCCATGGGGAATAACCTCCGAAATAATGTGATATCTCTGAATTTAATTTGGGCTGGACTAGCTTATACCTTGATGGCATCTACCATGATGCGAGTCAGTGGCTGACGGTGACCGTTTTTCTTGCGGGTCTTTTTCTTGGGCTTCATCTTGTAGACAATTACTTTCTTTGCCTTGAGATGCCGCATGACGGTTGCCTCTACCTGCGCGCCTTCCACGCGGGGTTGCCCGATCGTGATGCTGCCGTCCATGTTGACTAACAGGACATCATTAATTTCGACTTTATCGTCAGGTGCAACGTCTAATAGCTCGACATCATAAAATCTGCCGACTTCGACGCGATATTGCTTACCGCCAGTTTGAATAATTGCGTAACTCATGTTTTTTAATTATGCGATCGCCGTACGGGTATCGGTTATCCGAGTTTAGTGCACTACCCGATCCGAGCAAGAATAATTGCACAGTTTCTCATAGTATCATTAGTTGGACGGTTACCACAAAGGGTGAGCAAAGATTGCTGCGATCGTTTTATTACCGCGAATCTGGTTGGATAAGGGTAAATGACCTTTAGGCGCATCCATACTCCAAATAAAGCCGCCTGGATATCGCGTAAACTTACCATCTTTTTTCCAGCCAATCTGGAGCCACAGCTTTTCCCAATTTTTGCCCAGACCCAGCCACATTTTCCTTTGCACGGAAAACCCAAATTTACCCTCCGAGTAAACTAACCACAGTAGATTAATCGTGTTGAGGTCGGCGTTATTAATTTGTGCCACTTCCGTAAAATATAACCAACCTCGCGCTACCGCTGCACTACCTGCCGCCTCGCACATTTTTTGCGATGTCAAACGATCCGCTGCCTCAAAGTCTTGCTGAATCAGCATTTGCTGCAAGGGTTCGTAATCAATGCCCGATGCACTATTTAGAGAAACAACACCCTTACTGAAATGAGTTTGCAGTGCTTCTCTGACTTTAGCTGAATCTAGCTGGCGCAAAGTTTGGTAGGCTTTGCCATCTAAGCAGGTTACTTCGCGATCGGTCGCTTGGCGCTCTAGCAGGAATTCCAAAAGCACCTCAGCACCGCGATCGCTCACCTGACCCAACTCTGCGATCGCCTTGAGTTGAGCGGCCTCGTTACCCGATTCCAGCTTTGCCTTCAGGTCAGAAATTATTTCAGTATCGATACCGGGCGATCGCATGTCGTTCATGGGTAAAAGCGCGAGGGTCAGGATTCACCATTATACGTTTTAAGGTTACCCTTATACGATGCTAAGCTGCTTTAGGCCGGGCGAACGCAAAACAGATGCGTGGCAATTTCAGTTTAGGGGCATAATAAGTAGGTCATGTTAGAAAAATTAAATTAGCGCTATGCCACAAGGACAAGGATTTGGCTTTGGACTAGGCAAAATGAAAGAAGCCTTCCAAAAAGCTCAGCAGATTCAAGAAGGAGCAAAAGTGCTCCAGGCTGAACTTGATGAAATGCGACTAACTGGTCAAGCTGGTGGTGGCTTAGTCAAAGTGACGCTGAGCGGCAACCAGGAACCCCACGGAGTCGAGATCTCCCCAGAAGCCCTTAATGAGGGAGCTGAGGTTTTATCAGATTTAGTTCTGGCAGCCTTAAAAGATGCCTACAACATTTCCACCACCACCATGCGCGAAAGAATGGAAGAGCTGACAGGTGGACTGGGGCTTCCTGGCAATTTTTAAGGGATCTGCGGAAATAATACCAATTTAAATTGTTGTGGTTACGGATGGGGGGTGGGGGCAACACCCCCACGAAGGGGAGGCAGGGCGGTCTTGGGGGTTCCCCGCTAGAGCCACTGCCGTGTGGAACCCCTTCACCCCGTTCTATCTGTCGTGTTTACTGTTCAAATTGGTATAACGTTCCAATCGTAGGTCGATTCACGAGAAAATATACCGATAGTCGTAGGGGCAATCCCCTTGTGGTTGCCCAGATTGCCCTAGGGCAGAAGGCACTGCCCCTACAGGTATTTTATGTTGTCTTTACAAATCCTCGTTGCTATAGAGATCTAGATCTTGATGTTGGGAGCGACGGGATTGGCGGCGGTGTCTTTTTTTCAGTAGCTTAGGTTCCTGTCGTACCTTGCCACCGCCGATCGCTTTTGACTTCAAGCTTGGATCTGGAGTACTACTAGCTGCGGTTTTGGCATCGTATGCCTCCACTTCGTCTAGGAAGACAAGGTAGTGGCCGTAACGTTCCCAGTCGCCGCGAATCGCGCAACCTGGTTCATCGCGATGCCAACAATTGTGGAACTGGCAGGAATTATGTGCCAATAACCGCTGAGCTTCTGGAAAACAGTAGGCTAAGTCGATAGGGGCACAGGTCAGAGCGGGTTGGGTAAAGCCAGGGCTATCTGCTAAAAAGCCGCGATCGCTCAGTTGAAATAATTCCACATGGCGTGTTGTATGCCTGCCATGCCCGAGTCGCTGCGATACCCTACCAACGCGCAACTCGGAGCCAGGAATCAGTAAATTAATTAAACTAGACTTACCCACCCCCGACGGGCCAGAAATAATTGTCACGCCTTTTGCAATTTGCGCTTTGAGCAGATCTATACCCGCACCCGTATAGGTGCTAATTGCAATGGCATCATAGCCCCAGGTTTGCAGGCGATCGCACCAGGACGTAACTTGCGCGTCTGCCACCAGATCGCGTTTATTGAGGCAAACAATGGCTGGCAAATCGCTAGAGGCAACTTTGACCAGAAATCGACTGATCTGCCACGGATCGGGTTCGGGATCGGCAAGGGCAAATACAACCAGGACGCGATCTATATTGGCGATCGTGGGGCGCTCTAGCAAACTGCGGCGCGGTTCTACCTGTGAGATCGCCCCCCTGCCCCCTTGCCAGTCTGGCTCATCAACGGTAATGCGATCGCCGACATAGACCTGCTGGCCGATTTTTTTGAGCCTGGCACGTCGCACGCACAGCAACTCAGAATGCCCGCATTCATCGGCTAGCTCGGAATCTAGACGCACTCGATAAAAGTTCGCTTCCACCGCCACCACTGTTCCGGTGAGGTTGGTAATCACGCTTCTGGTTGGGCTTTTGGTTGAGCCTTCTGGACTATGAGGGCAAAATAGCCGTCTCTTGGTTCTACACTGCGGACGATATGCCCATCTACGACTAAGCTGTTGGGCACCTGTTCGATTGGTTCACCTCCATCTAGCCATATTTCTAGCTGTTCGCCAGCAGCAATTTTTTCGATCTGCAATTTGGCACGCACAAAACTGAGCGGGCAAGGAACGCCTCGCAAGTCTACTGGTTTAGGATTAGTCGCGATCGCGGGATCGAAATCGGTCGTCACAATTTGCGCCTCGAAAAATAGAGTATATGGAGATTTAAATATTCCATAGGGACAATCCCCGCGATTGCCCCGATTGGTGGAGGGCAGACACGAGGGCGTTGCCCCTACAATAACTAACATTCTACGCGAAAAGCATAAAAACCTGACGATTGTCCCATGCCTACGCATCCCATTACTGCTATTTTCAATTTACTGAAGCTCTTTGTCAGCAGATTCCTCAGAGTCAATCTTATGGGCGATAAGTTAGACAATATCTATCACTATCTAAAACTCTCAGAAGCAATTGCTACATCTGGGCAACCGACAGAAGAGCAATTTCCTGCAATTAAAGAAGCTGGATACCAGGTTGTAGTCAATTTAGCTTTGCCCACATCTGCCAATGCGATACCTCAAGAAGGTGAGATTGTAGAGAATTTAGGAATGCAATATATCCACATTCCTGTGGTTTGGGAGAATCCCACGCTTGAGAATTTTCAAGATTTTACCAATGCGATGGAAGCCAATGTCGATCGTCGTGTATTCGTTCATTGTGCGGCAAACATGAGAGTTTCAGCTTTTATGTATCTCTACAATCGAATTTTTAAACATTTAAGCGAGGAGCAAGCGAAGAAAAGTTTACATCAAATTTGGACTCCCAATCCGACCTGGCAGGAATTTATCGAGAATATAATTAGGCATTACAAGCATTTAAGCCAGTACACTAGTTAGTTGATTTGTTGCAGAAAGAGGGTGAGATTCTAGTTCTGTCCTGATTCATCTTTAACTACTGTGAGAATCGACTTGATTTTGTGGAATTGGTGGAACGTCGATCGTGTTTATGTATAGCGTTGTTCAATTGAGAACAGGTTTTATTTTTGGGGTGAAGGGGTGGAACCCCTTCTTAGGGGCAACGCCCCCCTACTCTGTGCGATCTGCAAACCGCTTAACCTCAGATCCCTGAACATCTACTAACTCTATTCGCACCCGTTTGCCAATAACTGTAGCGGCACGATCGATCGTTTTAAGGGTAACTGAAACGTTGCTAGGATCGAGAAGCCTGTCAAGAGAAGAACGACTCGTACCCATTGCTGTTGCCATTTGAGACTTACTCCACCGTCTTTTTACCATTTCTTGACGAATCTGCCATGCAAGAACCCGCTTGAGAGCTAAAGCATTAACTTCGGTTAGTATTTCGTCTTCTTCTAGTAGATCGTCAAGAGTAGAACCAACATAGGGATTATCAGTCATGTTTTTGCCTCAAGTGTTCTTTTTCGTTTCAGTGCTAGGTCTAGATCTTGTTTAGGGGTTTTCTGAGTTTTCTTGATGAATCCATGCAATAGAACCATTTCTTCTTCATAAATGCAAAAGAGAACTCGTGCGATATTGCCATTAGGAAAAGTCGAACGAACCTCATATAGACCTTTGCCCATAGCCCGACATGTAGGCATCCCAACAGGCCATCCATATTCAACCGTTTTAATATCGGTACCTACTATCTTTCTTTCTAACAATTCAAGTTGCTTAAGCCACTCTCTAACTGGTTCGTTGCCAGTCTCGTTTTGATAGAATCTAGCCGATACTCGTTTTTCGCTCATTTATTGTACATTGTACCTTTTTTGGTGCAACATGTAACATGATTAACAACCCTAAGATCCAAAGTTTTGTAGTCCTGCATATACTAGAAAGGATATCTAGAAAACTAGTCCCACATTCATGACAACAACTACGGCTATCAAACACGAAGTAAAAGACCTCAGCCTTGCCCCAATGGGTAAGCAACGCATTGAGTGGGCGGGGCGTGAAATGCCCGTACTGCGTCAAATTCGCGATCGCTTTGCCGCCGAAAAACCCCTAGATGGCATCAAAATTTCTGCCTGCTGTCACGTCACCACGGAAACTGCCAATCTGGCGATCGCTCTCAAAGCTGCAGGTGCTGATGCTCTACTAATTGCCAGCAACCCCTTGTCCACCCAGGATGACGTTGCTGCTTGCTTGGTGGCGGACTACGGCATTCCCGTATTTGCGATTAAGGGCGAAGATAACGCTACCTATCATCGCCACGTCGAAATTGCCCTGGATCACCATCCCAATATCATTATCGATGACGGTAGCGATGTCACCACTACGCTCGTCCAACACCGCGCCCATCAAATTGCCGAAATTATCGGTACGACGGAAGAAACTACAACAGGATTGGTACGCCTGAATGCCATGCATAAAGACGGCAAGCTCACCTTCCCCGCGATCGCCGTGAACGATGCCGAAACCAAGCATTTCTTCGACAATCGCTACGGTACGGGGCAGTCCACCCTTGATGGCATTATCCGCGCCACGAATATTCTGCTGGCTGGTAAGGTTTTGGTTGTAGCTGGATATGGCTGGTGCGGCAAGGGCGTAGCTCTGCGGGCGCGCGGCATGGGTGCCAATGTCGTGGTGACGGAAATTAACCCCGTAAAAGCGATCGAGGCTGTCATGGATGGCTTCCGCGTCATGCCTATGAACGAAGCGGCGGCGATCGGCGATATCTTTATCACTGTCACAGGTAACAAGCACGTAATTCGCAGCGAGCATTTTGCAGCCATGAAAGATGGCGCAATTATCTGCAATTCCGGTCACTTCGACTTGGAAATCGATCTCGTGGCGCTAAGCGAGCAAAGCGCCTCCAATAGCTTCGTGCGCAACTTCACGCAGGAATATAAACTCAAATCAGGGAAGTCAATTATCGTTTTAGGTGAGGGCCGCCTGGTGAACCTGGCAGCCGCCGAAGGCCACCCCGCCAGCGTGATGGATATGAGCTTTGCCAACCAGGCTTTAGCTTGTGAATTTCTGGTTAAAAATAAAGGCAAACTTGCTGCTGGTGTAGTTGTCATTCCAGTCGATATCGACCAGGAAATTGCTCGCTTGAAACTACAGGCGATGGGCATTGCGATCGACACGCTCACCGCCGATCAGATCGAATATATGAATTCTTGGACAGTTGGAACATAGTTTTATGGTTCCTGTAGGGGCGATCCCTCTGCGCTCGCCCCCAATATTTAGGATTGCAGGAAGAATCTCCTCACGGCGGTACGCATCCCGCAGGGAATCGCTCCAATTAGTTGAAGTCATACCAAATCCTGGTTTGCTAACCCCTTTTTACTTGAAGTCCGCCTGCGCGGACTTCGTTTGTGTAGCCGCGACTTCCAGTCGTCAGGCAATATAGCGTTTTCCAATTGAGAACAGGTTTTATTGACGGGGTGAAGGGATTCCGCCCCTTGTGTATACTAAGTGAAATTTGCAGCGATCGGTAGCAAGAGACATGAATAGTATTCCAGAAGTTTACGGACGGGCTGTCAGCCTGCATCAAGCAGGCAATCTTGTGGAAGCGGAAAAGCTCTACAGGCAAATTTTGGAGCAAGAACCCCAAAACAGCGATGCTCTGAACATGCTCGGTGTCGTTTGCCACCAGATGAACAAGTACAACGAAGCTATTAGCTCGATCAATCGTGCTATAAGCATCAATAATCAAAAACCGGCATACTATTTCAATTTGGGCAAAGTTCAGAGTGCCGTAGCCCTTTCTGAAGATGCGATCCGGAGTTTTAAACTGGCGATCGCCATAAATCCGAACTATTTTGATGCTTACGTATGTTTGGGCAATACCTATCGATCCATCAACGATCTAGAACAAGCCGAAGCTAACTATAAGCAAGCATTAGCAGCAAAACCAGACGGTTGGGAAGCCCTTGGCGAGCTAGCTAGAGTTTACTTAACCCAGAAAAAATGGCAAGAGCTAGAAGCTTGCTGCAAAGAAGCGCTAAAACTTAACCCAAATCACGCTGAATCGTACAGAACTTTGGGGAATGCTCTTATTGCCCGAGGTAAGACCTCTGAGGCTGTAAATGCCTATCAACAAGCATTGAGAATCAATCCCAAATTTGCGGAAGCCTATTGGGATATGTCCTTAGCAATGAATATGCTCGTGATGGAATATCAGCATATAGCCCTGGAGCTTAAACCACAGATGACGGATATTGGTTCGCAGATGAATTTAAGTAATGCCTTTTTAGCGAAAGGTAAGCTTGATGAGGCAATTGCGGGCTTCAGGAGAGTTAATCGACTTGCACCAAATTATGTCGATGCCTATTGCGATCTGGGTATGGCACTCAGCGGTCGTGGAGAGTTTGATGCCGCCCGAGAAGCACTTCAACAGGCGATCGCCCTCAGTCCCGATTATCCCAAAGCGCATTTTTGTTGGGGGAGCGTCCTGGAAAAACAAGAGAAGATCGACGAAGCGAGCGCAGCATTTCGGCAAGTGCTGGCGATCGATCCAAATCATGCCGAAGCCAATTGTGCTATGGGCAAGCTGGCAATTCAACAGGGTAAACTTGACGAGGCTCTTGCATTCCTAAAACGGGCGCTACAAGTCAGTCCTAATTTAGCAGTAGTCTACTATCACCTTGCCCATGCCTATCTGGCCAAATTAGAGCCGGAACTGGCTCTTGAATACGTCCAAAAAGCGATCGCTCTAGCGCCTCAATCTCCTGAAGTTATTAACATGTACGGTAACGTATTCCTCACAACTGGTAGATTCAGCGAAGCGATCGAGGCTTTCAAGACCAGCTTAAAAATTGACCCCAATTTAGCCTGGACTAATTATTATTTAGGCCGAGCCTATCAACAAGACGGAGATTTTGTCTCAGCCAGTCGATACTTCGAGCAAGCCTTAGCCATTAAGCCCAACTTTGTCGATGCCATTATCGGTAAGGCTTCCCTCTTGGAAAAAAGTCGCGAGTTTCAGCCAGCCTACGATCTGTTGCATCCGGTTGTAGACTCGCCCGCAGTCAACGAACAAGCACTCACGATATTTGCTGCAATTAGCCGCCGTTTGAAAAAACAACAAGAAGCGATCGATTTGCTGGAAAAACGCCTCAGTGAAGGTAACTTGCGCGTGGATAAACATAAGATGATGCTATTTCACCTGGGACTTATTTATGACGACTTGAACGAATACGATCGCGCCTTTAAATATATCGACCTCGGCAACTCACTTGCACCCAAAAAGTTTGATACTGAGGCTACGCAGCAGCAATTTAGCGATTTAATTTCGGTATTTAGTGATAACTTGTCCAGGTTTCCTCGCGCAGCTAACCGCTCGGAATTACCCGTCTTTATCGTTGGAATGCCGCGTTCTGGAACGACACTGGTGGAACAGATATTAGATAGTCTTCCTCAGGTATTTGGTGCAGGCGAACTGCCAGATATCCATAAAATTGTGAATAGCTTGTCATTCAGGTTATGCATAGATACGCTGTATCCGCAATGCGTGGAGGCGCTGACACCGGATCTAGTCAGTACCTTAGCCGAGGAACACCTCTATCGATTGCGCCAGTTTTCCGAGACCGCCACCAGAGTGGTCGATAAATTGCCCCATAATTTCTTGCACTTGGGATTGATTTCTCTCTTGTTCCCTAAAGCACGTATTATTCACTGCAAGCGCCATCCCCTCGATACTTGTTTATCATGTTACTTCCAGGATTTCATGGGAACTCACCCATATAAGTACAATTTGGAAAATCTGGGATTTTATTACAAGCAGTACGAGCAATTGATGGCACATTGGCATAAGGTATTGGATATCCCAATTTTAGATGTCCAATACGAAGACATGGTTGCCAATCAGGAAGCCATGAGTCGCAAGATTGTTGAGTTTTTAGGATTGGAGTGGAATGATGCCTGCCTGAGTTTTTATCAGTCCGATCGCTTCGCCAAAACTGCCAGTTACGACCAGGTTAGAAAACCGATCTATACCAAATCCGTCGCTCGCTACAAAAACTACGAAAAACATCTGGCACCATTAAAAGCAGCACTTGGAATAGATTAGTTACATGGAAGAACTATTTAGAGCTGGTGGCCCTGTGATGTGGCCTTTGCTGGGGTTATCGATATTGTCTGTTGCGGCGATCGCGGAGAGATGTTTTTTCTGGGTCGGCTTTTTGCTGCGCGAAAGCGAAGATGTGAATAAGATCGTCGGTACGGCACGTCAGAACTTGCAAGCCGCCGCTCAAATTGCCCAGGGAGCGATCGACACGCCCATAGGACGCTTCCTCTACGCACCCCTAGCCCTAGAGCAGCCCGATCCAGAGCTATTCAAACTGGCGCTAGAAAGTGCGGCGGATGAGGAATTAGCTAATATGCTGCGCGGTGAGAAGATCTTGGAAAGCGTGGTTGCGCTGGCACCGTTGCTGGGCCTACTGGGTACCATTACGGGTTTGATCGTTTCGTTCGGCTCGCTGCGGATTGGTGATGTTTCTAGTAACCTGCGCTCGGGTAATCTGACCAAGGGGATTGCCGAAGCATTAATCACGACGGCATCTGGCTTGATCGTGGCGATCGCCACGCTGGCATTCCATCGGTTATTCATCGCGCTCCATCACAAACAAGTCAATATTTTTCGCAAAGCAGGCAACGATCTAGAACTAATCTATCGTCAATATTGGCAAGCGGGTAGGAAGGAATAATTACTGACACTTGAGCGAATCAAAAATTGTAGCGGCATTTTGTTTTGCCCTCTCGCCGCTGGTAGTTAGCTGCACGATGCGATCGCTTCGTTTAAACGAAGCAGTAGCAATGTAACGAATCGCAGGCAATGTCGATGCCTTTGCTTGCCATGTCAGTTCGCCCTCCTGCACCGTTACAGGTACGGTTATGCCGCAAAGAGTTTTATTCTCTATCCGAGTAGCGATCGCCTTGAAATGTTCGTCACCCTTATCTGGCATCGTATCGCCAAGATCTTGAGGTAACTGCTCGCGATCGATTTCTTCTTCTGCGTTAATCTGTGCCACAAATAATTCCACGTCGGGAGTCGAGGTATCGCTAACAATCAAAGCCGCTTTAATACCGACAACTTGAGAATTAAATACCCCCTTAGAACCGCCAGGAATTTGAAACTCGAAAATACTTCTAGCCACTGCCTCCGACCGTCGCGGATCGGTGGCGTTATGTAAGGCTTTCATTCCTAACCCAACTACACCTGCACCAACCAATAGAACGGCTCCGATGGATATCCCCAGAAACTCCCACCAACTAACAGAATACTTAGTTATAGTATTAGTTTTAGTTTCGATTAGATCGTCACGATTCCACATAAGATTTCCTAACCAAGATCGACACCGAGGAAGCGATCGAAAAAGCGAGTTCTCCACACAAAACGTAAGATGAGACACCACTCTAGAGCAATCAAACCAATATATAAGCAATCATACAAAGTTAATGGTGCCAGTTCAAAGAAATTGCGTAAAGGTGGAACAGCAAGCACGACAAAATAGACAACTGCCAAAATCAGAGCCGTAAATGTATATCGCCAATCGCCGCTAAGCGGTTCGCCCCCTACCCAAGCCGTTGTAGGTGGCTTCAGAAATACCACCAGCATTAACTCGCACAATACTAGAATCGTGACGAGAGCAGTGCGCGGGATAGAGCGATCGATTTCCGTTAATTCGGCACCTGGCGGCAAATCGTAGGCAACGCTAACTAGATAAAATAGATAGACACCTAGCGATACCAACGTGAGGGTAATTGTAGCTGGAATTGTAAAGTGGAGCATAGAGCGTACTAATCCCCGTTGCGGCAAAGCGCCTGGCTCTGCCCAAATTGGGATGCAAATTGTAGGCAAGCCCACGCCAATTAACGACACGATCGCGCTGTGTTTGTTCACCAAAGGAAAGACATCCGTCACGATTGCAGTGGAGAAAATTAAGAGCGTAACGCAAAAAACTCTCACCATAAATAGCTTGAGCAGATCCTGAATGCCATTGCGAATGCGTTGACCCTCCAGGAAAGTATGAGGAAGGGCACCAAATGAATCCTTGAGTAGAACGATATCCGCTACACCGCGAGTGGCTTTACTACCACTTTCCATCGCAATCCCCAGGTTGGCTTGCTTTAGCGATAACACGTCATTAACCCCATCCCCAATCATGGCAACATAGTCGCCGGAATGGCGGAGCGTGCGCACGAGTTTAGCCTTTTGCTCGGGGGCGATGCGCCCAAAAATCGTATTGATTTGTGCAGCTTGAGCGAACTCCGTGTCGTCCATCTGTGCTAACTCTGCCCCCGAAACCACGCCAATTTCTGTCCCTAACCCCGCTTGTTTCGCCAATGCCAAAACCGTTTGGGGATTATCCCCAGAGATGATTTTAACCTCAATCCCTGCTTTGGTAAATCCATCTAGCGTGGTTTTCGCCTCTGGGCGCAGTTCGTCACTAAGCACTACAATCCCAAGCGGAATCAAGTTAGAAGGGAGTTTAGCAGTGTCTGCATTCTTGTCCCAAGTAGTTATCTCTGGCGTATAGGCAAACAGAATGACACGTAACCCCTGGTTGGTACTTGCGGCAATTCGCTCTATATCCTCTGGGCTGAGCAATACCGCTGCTTCTAAAATCTCTGGTGCGCCCAGTACGTACATGCCAGGTTGGATGCCCTCTTCGTCAAAGATAATCGCGCTCCATTTGCGTGCTGATGAAAAGGGAATTTCGGCAACGGGCGATCGCACCTTACCAGGACAAGCAAGAGCAAGTGCGTCGCTGGTCTTATTGCCAGCAGAGGTATTAGCAGCAAAATCTCCCAGAAGCGATCGCAACTCAGTTTCACTTACTCCAATGGGATAAACTTCATGAAAATTGATTCGATTGCTAGTTAAAGTACCCGTCTTATCCAGGCAAAGCACGTTCACGTTGCTAAGGGACTCCACCGCATTTGCCTGCTGAATTAAGACATCCTGCCCCACCATCTTGACCGAGCCGAGACCGTAGGCAAGCGTGATTGCCAGATATAAACCCGCAGGCACCAGACCCGCTATCACGGCTGCTCGCTGTACCACTTCATTCAACGAAAACGAACGACTGAGGAAACTAATGCCCAGCAAGATCCACAAAAAACAGGCAGTTAGCATAAATACGCGAATCACCAGGTTGATTTCGCTCTGCAAAGGCGTGTAGACCTGACGAAAGGCTCTAGCTCCCGTTACCAATCGATAGGCTAGGGTCTCAGAGCCAACCTTCTGAGCCTCATAGCAGGCATTACCGCTAACACAAAAGCTGCCAGAGTAAATGGGCTGACCTTCAAATTTGGGGATCATGTCCGACTCGCCCGTTAATAGCGATTCGTCTACCTCTAATCGCCCTTCACCCACCACCTGTCCGTCAACCACAATTTGATCGCCAGGACGTGCCACTAAAATGTCTCCCAACACGATCTGATTGGGATCGATTTGCTGTTCTACGCCCTCACGGATAACGGTTGCTCTAGGACGGTGCAGCAGCGCAATTTCATCTAGTTTTTGCTTAGCCCAAATTTCTTGACAGATATTGATAATTACGCCACCAAAGATCACGACTACTACAATGATGCTGTCGCTATAGCGCTGGAGCAAAATCATGAATATGCTAATTGCCAGAAAAACCCCATTAATAAAAGTAAAGAGGTTTTCATTCAAAATTTGGGTGTAGGAGCGGCTGGTGGGGAGTTTGGCATCATTCCCCTGTCCTGCTGCCCTGCGGGCAATTACTTCACTCTGAGTTAACCCCTGCAGCAGGTCAGACATGGGGCTAGCTATTTCTTTATGCATCGATACATTAGATACTATGTCAAGACTCAGCAAGATGATTGCACATAAACATAAATTCTGCTAGGCAAGCACTCTGGTAAAATCCTAAAGGATCGTAAAGCCTATTTACGATTGTACGTACTGTAGCTAGAACTAACAGACTTAGAACGGGGTGCAGGGGTGGAATCCCTGTGTGGTGGCTATGCCCCCACATTCCCTGTCCTAACAGATGCATAGGGCTATAAGTAGAATGCTAGGAGAGCAAACTAAGGACTAATCGTTGATGAATATTCCCAATGAAAGACTAGAGAGCCACATTCAAGATATTTTAGAAGCGATCGACGCGACCGAGTCGTTTATCAAGGGCATGAGCTTTAACGACTTTAGCCAGGATCAAAAAACAATTTTTGCTGTAGAAAGATCTGTAGGTATAGTTGGCATGACTGCCAAAAGGCTGCCCACAGACTTTATCGATCGCTATCCCGAAATCAACTGGCGCAACATCACGGGACTGGGCGATAAGCTGACATTTGGTGTGTTTGAGGTCGATTTAGGGGTGTTATGGGCTGCCACGCAGCAGGATCTTCCAAAACTCAAACAATTTATGACATCCCTGCTTTCTCAAGAGTAGAGATCGCAGCTAACTGCACAACTTAACGAACTACTCGTACGATTGTGCCGGGTGACACCTTGCTAAATAGTTCTTTAATATCTTCGTTATACATGCGAATACAGCCATGCGATACCGCCTGTCCCACCGACTGGCGGTTGGGCGTGCCGTGGAAGCCAGACCAATCTTTGCCGTTTGTCCAAAAGCCAATCCAGTAAAGACCGAGGGGGTTATCGGGCGCACCACCTTTAATCACGTCCCCTGTAAAGGGATTTTTCCAATTGGGGCGTTCTGCCATTTGCTTGACCCTATGGGTTCCCGTGGGAGTCTCCCAGCCAGCACGACCGACCGCAACGGGGTAGGTTTTCAGCTTTTTATCACCTTGAAAAGCAGTTACTTTGCGCTGGGTCAGATTAATTTCTAGCAGAGTCACCTGGCTGACACCAAGATTGCTGACATCTTGAGAAGCAGCAGGGGTAGCTGCATAGTTAAAGGCAATTTTAGGCAATTGTCCTTGGTAAGCCAGGGCTTGATAAATCAATGCTGCTAGCTCAGCGCGACTGATTGAGCGATTGGGGTTGAGCGTAGCGGGATCGGGATAGTTGACTATGATGCGACGATCGCTCAGTGCCGCCACCTGATCCACGGCATATTTGGGTACTTCTGCGCCATCTGTATAGATAGAGGCGAGGAGTTGGCCGCGATCGCGTTTGGGATTTATGGTCAGATCCAGACCGTTGGCGATCGCCACAAACGCCTGCGTCCTTGTCACGTATTCATTCGGCAAAAAAAGCTGCCCTTGTCCTGAGAGGAAACCACCCTCATAGGCTTTAGCGATCGCGGCTGCCGCCCAGTGGTTAGGAGGAACATCGGCAAACTGGACGGCATGGCGATATTTGTTTTGGTAGGGAAAGGTTTGTTGCAGAATTACGGCAAACTGGGCGCGGGTGATGGGCTGATTGGGGCGAAATTCACTACCAGCGGCGGCAGTAATTAATCGGTGTACTGCCAAACCATCGATGAATGGCCTAGCCCAATGGTTTTGCGTATCGGAAAAATTAGGGTTTCGCGCTATTAACCGTTGATGGGGGGCTACTTGACTGGCAGGATTTGGCTCGTAGTTTGCCGCTGCTAAGCCTGCCGATGCCAAAGTACTCAGCACTAACGCACCCAGCGTAAATGGGATTGAGAAGCGCGATTTCGTTCCGAATGCCTTCGGCCACCAGGAATATTCCACCACGTTTGCCATTTGAAATCTTGCAATTAAATTCTAAGCAGTATGTATACCATATTAGTTATTCGATAATTAGCTATTCGATAAATACCAATTGGGGTAATCCCCAGCGGCGGTACGCATCCCGAAGGGAATCGCCCCAATTGGCGTAGAACCAGAAGCATCCTGAGTGTTAGCGCAGAGGGGCTAAAAATGGTCGCCAATTTAGAACCGCAATATTTAACTCCTGAAGCATATTTGGTGTGGGAAGAACTTCAACCCGCACAAGCACGAGAATAGGCACATGCACGCGCACCTAGCACAAGTACGAACCAAACGCAGCGATCGCACGATCGCACGATCGTATAGACCTGGTGAAACCTATAGAAATGCCCTGGAGCGTTAAAATAATTAAGCTCCAAACTTGTCGAGCGTTCCTGCATTTCCCACAGCGAAACTTTGAGTCATGACTACAAATAAGCCTGCAAACTTCGAGCCTGACTGGCAGCGATCGCCCTACGACGATCGCCCGCCCAAACTCAACTTACTCACGATGTTTCGGTTGGGTCTATTTCAACTGGGTTTGGGGATCATGTCGCTACTGACACTGGGATTGCTCAATCGCATCATGATCAACGAGTTAACCATACCCAGTACTGTAGCAGCAGTCATGGTAGCGGTACCGTTATTTGTTTCACCAGTACGGATTTGGTTTGGGCAAATGTCTGATGCCAAACCCATTCTGGGCTACCATCGCACTGGCTATGTCTGGCTGGGAGCAGTCCTATTTTCTATCTCACTCTTCATAGCCGTACAGGTGATGTGGCAGTTTGGACTGAGTTTGCATAACAGCGCGTGGTCTTTTTCTACCTATGCCTGGGCTGGTTTACTAGGGCTGGTTTTCGCTATTTACGGCATTGCCATCAGTGCTAGCTCCACGCCTTTCGCCGCACTCTTGGTAGATATTACCGATGAAGAGGAAAGATCCAAGTTAATTGGGATTGTGTGGTCGATGTTGATGGTGGGGATCGTGATTGGGGCAATTACCATGTCCAGGTTGCTGCCCTGCAGTACCGAAGAGCCAGCCGTAAAAACCATATCCCTATACGCTCGTCCTGAAAAGCTAGCATCTATACAGTCATCGGTTAATTTTGTTTGCGCTCTATTTCCGGCGATCGTCATGGGGCTGTCAGTAATTGCAACGGCTGGGATAGAGAAAAAATTTTCGCGCTTAAGTCAGCGTCTTCATGAGGCACGTCAAGTAGAGCGGGAGGATCGAATCTCGCTAGGACGAGCTATACGCGTTCTCACAGCTAATCGCCAAACCGGAATTTTCTTCACCTTTCTCCTGATCATGACAATTAGCTTGTTTATGCAGGATGCGATCTTAGAACCATATGGGAAAGATGGGTTTGGCATGGGTATCTGCGCCACCACGCAGCTTAATGCGTTTTTTGGCATTGGCACGTTGCTGGGAATTAGTGGTAGTGGTTTTTTACTAGTACCGCGCATTGGCAAGCAAAATACGGCTAAATACGGCTGTCTTGCCTGTGCCGGCACCTTTATCCTGTTAATTTTCGCTGGTACTACTAGCAATCCCAATATTTTGAAGTCAGCCTTGCTAATATTTGGTCTGGCTTCAGGTGTGACAACAACTGGAGCGATTAGTCTAATGCTAGATCTAACCGCTGTCGCTACGGCAGGTACATTTATTGGGGCATGGGGGCTGGCGCAGGCACTGGCGAGGGGTCTGGCAACTGTCGCTGGCGGCGCAGTTTTGGATATCGGAAGATCGCTATTTACCACTCCCGTTTTGTCCTATGGCCTGGTGTTTTTGACACAGGCGATTGGGATGTTACTAGCAGTGTTTCTGTTAAAGAATGTGGACGTGGCAGAGTTTCAGAGCAGTGCCAAGACTGCCATTTCCCAGATAATTGCTAACGAGTTAGACTAGTCAGTAGCAAGAGGTACAGGAGGTCATAGATCGTGCTACCAACTCTACGCTTAGTTCGCCCCTTAAAAACACTGCGTACTCTCCAAACAGTTAAACGATTTCCCCACGATTTGGGTGCGTACTTGCGATCGACGGGCAGTTACCAACATTTTATCAACCCCGCTCGCGTGAGTGCAATGCGATCGATTGGTTGGGCAAGCGGCACAATGCTGCTCCTTGATGCTTACCTGCCCGATGGTCGTAGAACTAAGGCGCGCCTGTATTGCAAAAACTTTGATATATTGCATAAAACTCGCCTCATTTTGGAAAACGGCGAACTATTACCAGTGCAGTTGGGGTTTCAGATCGCGCGATCGCAGTGGAGTCTAATTCCCTCGATCCTGTAGTGGGGAATTCCCGTCTTTGACCGACTCGTGTAGTCCTAATGCCTGCCTAAGTACTGATTCGACAAAATAAGATTCGCTCCAATCTGCTTCCTTAGCCCTCAGCCGAAGCTGTTCGATTACTTCGGGCGAAAGCGTAAACCCCTTAACTCTTTTCTTTGACTCAGGGGCAAGGGGGAGCCGCCCCGCCCCCTGACGACTACCACCTCTAGGCATTATTTACCCCCTGGGAAGAATGCTAGTACACCAACACACAAGTTTTGGAGGGGGTGGAGGGAGTGAAACCCCCTTCTGGGGGCTTTGCCCCCATTCCCCCATGTTGCAAAATTTATGATTTGCAACACTAGCTTGGCAATAACCCCTATCGCTGCAACAAATAACCACCCAAAAAAAGTCCAGAAACGGTTATCTTGCGATCGCATTTGCAGCTTGATATCGGCAATCTGGGAATCAGTACTTTTCTTAAATTCGGCAATCTGATTTTCTAAAGAGTTAAACCTTTGGTCGATGGTATTGAACCGCTCGTCTGTCTTAGCGATATGGATTTCAAGTTTTTTATCCACAGCTTCTATTTTCTTGTCTAAAGCCTCTATCTTGCTGTTCAATCCCAAAAGCAAGTCGCGGATTTCCCTAATATCGGTATCAGTTGCTTGTGCCACGATTTTGTCTACATTGCTACCTTTGCTATTTTAGCTCTTTAGAAAAAAATATCATATTTTTCAAAGATTTGGGGGATCGATTGCCTGTTTTGCGTCGCGCGATCGCCTTGGCGTATCGCAATCATGATAAAAATTAGAGATTCTGGGTAACATAAGTAATCAAGTTAACAAAACTAACCCAAACTAACTTACATATTTAGCTAATGTTAAAGATAGCCGTCGGTCACAGCAACGATCCCGATTCGCTGGAAGCTGTAAATGAGGTACTCGAACAGTGCCAAAACTCTCTATCTGGCGAGATACCCCAAGCAGGTATTTTATTTGCTGCCTTTGACTTCGACCACGAGTTAATTTTACATCGCATTAATGAGGTATTCCCAAATATCGAGCTGATTGGCGGTACGACCGACGGCGAACTATCCTCAGTATTAGAATTCCAACTAGATTCCATCACCCTGATGCTATTTTGTGCTGATGATATTGAGATTCGTGCTGCCGTGGGTCGAGATGTTTCTAAAGACCCGTTCGCGATCGCTCAGCAAACAATTGAAACGGCAAAACAGGCGATCTCAGCACCGCTTAAATTTTGCATTGCCACTCCCGAAAGCATCACGACAAATTCATCCGCGATTTTAAATGGATTAAAGTCGGGCTTGGGTTCCATTCCAGTTTTTGGTGGAGCGACCGCAGCGCAAAGGAACGGAACGAGCGACTACCAATTTTTCAAGACTGAGGTTCTGAGCGACTCCGTACCAATTTTACTATTTGCTGGTAACGTCCTCTTCTCTCACGGGATCGCAGGTGGGTGGCATCCCATTGGCAAACGCGGTGTCGTCACTAAAGTTGAAGGCAACACCGTCTACGAGATTGACTCTAGACCCGCGTTAGAGTTCTATCAATATTATTTTGATACTTTTGCCACTGACGCTGCGTATCCCCTAGCTGTATTTCCACCAGGTGAAGATAAGTTTTTCCTCCGAGGCTCGCCCACCTACGATCCAGAACTGGGAAGTCTGAGAACTTCAGGTGAAATACCTCTGAATTCAGTCGTTCAAATTGCTGAAGCAGAGCAGGCGGACATTCTAGCTGCCTCCAGGACTGCCTTCGATCGCGCTTGGGAAACCTACCCCGGTCAGGAGCCTGCTGCTGCTTTAATTTTCTCGTGTTGTTGGCGGCGCTGGATATTGGGTTCGCGCATCAGTCAAGAGTACGAGGATATCGCCAGGAGCCTGCATCAAAAACTGGAAATCTGCGGCTTTTACACCTATGGTGAAATTGCTCCCATGCAAGAAAACGGTCAATCTTTCTTTCACAACATCACCTTTGTCACTTTACTACTTGGCAATCGATAGGGTATGACATCTCAAGATAGCGAAGTTACACTTAAGCAACTCCAAAAAGAACTCCGAATTCTCAAAAAGAAGCTGGAGCGTACCGAGTTGGATAGAGATAGGTTGGAGGAAACCAACCAGAAAAAAGAAAGCTTGCTGAGAAGAGCGATCTGCGATCTGCAAGACAATCAGAGCATTCTCGAAAACAGAAATGCCGATTTAGAAAGCGCCTTTAACGAACTCCAGAGAACCCAGGATGAGTTAGTGGAAGCTAGAAAGATGGCATCGCTGGGCGGTCTTGTGGCGGGAGTGGCGCACGAAATCAACACGCCAGTTGGCACCAGTATTACGCTGGCTTCAATCCTCATAGACGAAACCAGGTTGCTGCAAGCCGCAATTGCCGCCAAACAACTCAAGCAATCAACCCTCAATAATTACCTGGAAATTGCTCAGGAAAGCGCGAGTTTAATTTTGAGTAATTTAAACCGCGCCGCAGAGCTAGTACAAAGCTTTAAACAGGTGGCAGTGGATCAGGCCATCCAGGAACATCGCACGTTCAGACTCAAACAGTATCTAGAGGAAGTGGTCGTTAGTCTTTCACCGCGATTTAAGCATACGGCGCATACCGTCAGAATCAAAGGCGATGAATCCATCTCGATCCACAGCTATCCGGGCGCGATCGCTCAAGTAGTGACAAACCTGATCGCAAACTCACTAGTTCATGCCTACCCCAATAACCAGAGCGGGCAACTGTGCCTTGAGGTAACGCAGCAGGGAGATCGAGTAATTATTCAGTATGATGACGATGGCTGTGGTATTTCAGCAGAGATTTTGGGTAAGATATACGAGCCGTTCTTTAGCACTGCTCGCGATAAGGGGGGCACAGGGTTGGGGTTGAATATTGTCTATAACCTGGTCACGCAAAAATTGCAAGGAAAAATTGAGGTGCGCAGTCAAATAAATAAAGGCACGCAATTCGAGATCGCGCTCCCTTTAGCGATAAACGATTAAACTGTATCAGATTGTACCTGTTGAGTCATGTTTTAGGATGAGCTTGTCCACTCCCCAATCACAACTAGATGAAGATCGAGATCGCATCGTTGACTCAAACGATGATGAGGTTCTTTTTTGTGATGAAGATGAGGAGACCGCACCCCAAACGACTGATATATTACAAACAGAAACAGCAGGGGCAACAGAGACAGAGGTCTGGAAAGTAATTATTGTAGATGACGAGCCGTCCGTCCACCGCGCTACCCAACTGGCGCTTAAAAATTTTAGATTCGAGGATAAACCCCTGTCTTTTTACTCTGCCTATTCCGCAGAGGAGGCTAAGCAACTGATCTCGATCGACCATCCAGATACTACTTTTATTTTGCTGGATGTGGTGATGGAAACCAACGACGCTGGATTGAGGGTAGTCCGCTACATTCGCGAAGAACTGAAAAATCAACATGTCCGCATAATTTTACGCACGGGGCACCCAGGTGAAGCGCCAGAGGAGTCGGTAATTGTTAACTACGATATTAACGACTACAAGCTCAAAGTAGAACTGACGCGCCAAAGGATGGTTACTACGGCGATCGCGGCACTACGTTCCTATCGCGATATCATCACGATCGAGAAACAAAAGCAGGAATTGACCCAAGCCCTGGAACATTTACAACAAACCCAGAACCAGCTTGAAGAATATGCTTACATGCTGGAAATGAAAGTAGCCGAGCGTACGGTAGCGCTAGAAAAAGCCAATCAGGAACTTTACCTGCTGGCAAACCTGGATGGTTTGACTGGGGTTGCCAATCGCCGTTGCTTTGACGAATACTGGCAAAAACAATGGCAACTGCTGGCAGAGCAGCAACAACCTCTTTCCTTAATTTTGATCGACATCGATTACTTTAAAAACTACAACGATCGCTACGGACACCAGGCTGGCGATGAATGCCTGCAAATAGTAGCAAGAACGATCTCTAACGTACTCAAACGCCCCACCGATCTAGTAGCTCGCTATGGCGGAGAAGAGTTTGCGATCGCTCTACCCAACACCCCATTAGCTGGCGCGCAACAGATCGTGCAAGCGATCGCATCTGAGATTGGCAAGTTAAACCTCGAACACACACATTCACCAATTAGCAACCACATCACCCTTAGTTTAGGCATCTCCTGCACGATCCCCAACCCCAATACTTCATGGAAATCCGCGATCGCGATCGCGGATAAAGCTCTTTACCAAGCTAAAGAAGACGGTCGCAATCGCTACTGCGTTTTTGGAGAGCCAAGCATGCCATTAGTTCCTTAAGCATGGTAAGTCGCCACAAGTTCGGTAAGATCGACATGCGCTGTTATTACTGTCGCAGAATTTGATGGAAGGGTCTTTTGCGCTCACAGTTTTAATGATTACTGCCATTGTGGCCGGGGTAACGGCTCAAGTGGCAGCTAACTATCTCAAAGTCCCGAGCATTGTCTTTCTGCTAATCTTTGGCGTAGCGCTCGGCGGTAACGGCTTGGCAGTTCTGCAACCCCGCGATTTGGGAATGGGATTGGAGGTGATCGTGTCGCTGTCGGTGGCGCTGATCCTGTTCGAGGGCGGTCTCAATCTCCAACTGAGCGAGCTAGGTAAGGTTTCAGCGAGTTTGCGCAATCTGGTCACGACTGGTGCGCTAATTACGTTAATTGGCGGGGCGATCGCCGCCCATTGGCTGGCAGAGTTTCCTTGGCAAATCGCTTTTCTATATGCCTCGCTAGTAGTAGTAACGGGGCCAACCGTAATTAACCCGCTACTTAAGGAAGTCGGAGTCGAACGTCGGGTGGCTACCATCCTCGAAGGAGAAGGGGTATTAATTGATGCCATAGGTGCGATTCTGGCAGTAGTGGTGCTGGATGTAGTGCTTAAAGGCGATGCCAGCACCGCTGAAATCGTATTAGATCTGCTAGTCAGATTGAGTATCGGTGGCAGTATCGGAGCTTTAGGTGGATGGTTGCTGAGTAGATTTCTGAAGCGATCGCAATTTCTCGCCGACGATCTCAAAAGTTCTGTGGTTGTAGCGGCAGTGCTGGGTCTGTTTGGTCTCGCCCAGTCGATTCAAAGCGAGTCAGGGTTGATGACCGCCGTATTGGCGGGGATCGTGGTGAGAGCCGCCGCTGTACCAGATCAACGCCTTCTGATTAAATTTAAAGGTCAGTTGACCGTATTAACTGTATCCGTGCTGTTTGTCTTACTGGCAGCCAATCTCTCTATTCCCAGTATTTTTGTCTTGGGGTGGGGTGGGGTGCAAACGGTTCTGGTTCTGATGGCGATCGTGCGCCCCTTGAATATCCTGGTCTGTACCTGGGGCAGCAGTTTGAACTGGCGGCAAAAGGCATTTATTGCCTGGTGCGGCCCACGCGGGATCGTAGCGGCATCGGTAGCTTCTCTATTTGCCATTGTTCTGACCGAGCGCGGTGTCAATGGGGGCGACTCGATTAAAGCACTGGTGTTTTTAACTATTGCCATGACCGTATTTTTGCAGGGTCTCACCGCCAAATGGGTAGCCAAATTACTAGGCTTGGGCATATCAGAAGCCTCTGGTGTAGCGATCGTCGGTGGTAGTCCGCTGGGCTTACTAGTGGCACGTTTATTCCAGCGCCACGGACAGAAAGTAACGCTGGTTGATACGAGCGCTGAAGTTTACAAACAAGCGATCGCCCTGGATATTCCTGCATTCGTTAGTAATGGATTGGATATGAAAGCCCTGGCAGAGGCAGGACTGGATTCTGTAGGCACTTTTATTGCCTTAACAATCAATACTGATGTGAATTTAGTATTAGCGCAAAGAGTCATGGAGGAATTTCGTCCGCCTAAAGTTTTTGCCGTCTATACTAGAGAAGATAACGGCAAAGAAGATAATAATTACCAGGATATTCAACAGGCATTTGGGAATAGAGTTGCCATCAAAGCGTGGAATCAGCATATCAGTTTGCAGGAAATCCGCTTAGGAGAGGTAACTCTCATCGAAACCGACGATCTCCAACTATCGCAATTCAATGCTCTGTACAACTCTGGCAACCTATTACCCATCGTGTTCGAGCGCAAAGAACGCTTGCAAATTGTTCCGGCTGATATTACTTGGGAGAGCGGCGATCGCATTATCTATTTACTCTACACCCCCAAACTGCTGAATGCTGCTTCCAGTCTGTCATTAGAACCAGGATCTACGACGATTGATGTCACGCCCGAAGATATCCCACTAGTTGTCAATCCCAACCAGAAACAGAGCGATTCTAATGGCGCTCAAGATTATCTCAAGATGGCAAGAGAGATTCTCAAAAAATCGGGTAAAAATCTATCGTAGGGTAGACAAGGCTCGCCCTAATTATTAGATCGATCTGCGATCGCATATTGACGGCGCGTGAAGATTGCTAATAGCAATACCAGGAAGGTCAATCCACCAGCAAGATAGAGAGAATAGCTATAGGTGATGGGGCGATTTTTATCGATGAGGGCACCAGCAATTACAGGCCCGATCGCATTGGATATACTGAGATATGATGAATTCAGTCCTAACGCTATGCCTTGCTCCTCTGGTTTAGCATTGAGCGAAATCAAGGCGTTGACTGCGGGTTGCACTAGAGAATTGAATAGAGAGAATACAATACTAACTGCCACAAAGTAGACGATATTCTGCCACACTGGCATCAAAACGAACGTGGTACTGCGGATCAAAAGACCCATAAACAGGATTTGCGTCACATTGAGCCTTCGATTTAATGCTGGGATCCCCGCTGTTTGCATAATTACACCCAGCACCCCAAATATAAAAAACATCATGGTTAAAGCTTCATTATTCTGTCCCAACACGTTGAGGAAGTAAGGCTGAAACGCAAACGTAAAGATCGTAAAGGTGGTGCCGATTAGAAAATTGACGATCAAGAGAATTCCAATTTTAGGAATAGCTAAACCTTTAATTAAACTGTCCAAACCCAAATCGAAGATATCGATCGCTTTCGCTCCTCTAAAAGATAATTGCTCGGGCTTTTGCTCTAACGTCTCAGGCAAATAAAAGATGGTCAGGAGGAGCGCGATCGCTGCAACCATGCCAGACACGACAAAAGATGCCCCTAACGAAATCTTCTGAGCCAGCAAACTCACGGCTGGCCCCAACACAAAGCCCAAACCAAAAGCTGCACCGTTAATACCAAAAGCCCTGGTTCGATTTGCAGGTGTAGTTACGTCTGACATGACAGCCTGCGCTACTGAGTTATTGCCACCCGTGATGCCATCCAGAAATCGCGCCATGAATAGAATTGCCGCATTTGGAGCAAATCCCGCGATCGCGTTCGCCACGACCGTACCAAAGAGGCTGACGATCAAGAGCGGCTTTCTGCCAAAGCGATCGCTCAGCTTACCAATTACCGGAGTTGCAAAGAACTGGGCGATCGAGTAGGTAGCAAACAACAAGCTCGTATCGAAATCGCTAAGTTGATATTGCTTGCCATATAGATAAATAACCGGGATGAGAATCGTAAGGCTAAGTGAATTAATAAAAGAAATGAGTGCAATAATCCAAAAAGTCCGATTCATTTACTGGCAAGCTCAAAAGATCGCACCCCATCATAAAACAAAACGCACGACAACGCTCAAATACAAGTACGAGCAGTGCCGTGCATTGGATCGATTGAGATCGAGGCAGATTAAGCCGCCTTGAGAATCCCGCGCAGTTCTCCACCCCGATTCCCCTTGGTATGCAAATCTACATACAACATACCATTGTCGAGAGCCTGGAGCTGCTCGGGCGTGAGAGTGTACTCGCCACTAATCTTGCCGCTAAGATTATCCGCATCAAGAGTTACGGTTAAAGCATATTGAAATGGCCCATTCTGATTTGCCATGCCCTTATGGATATGAATGGCGGTGGTGACATTTGGGTTGGGCGGCGTGGCTGGATCGGTAGCGTAGTCGCGCAGAGGACTACTTAAGTTACTGAATTGCCCCCTCACAATCAGGCGATTATCTGATGATAAGACTGCGCCAACCGATCCCCATGCTGAAGTCTCTGCTGGCGACGGAACTACCTTTTTCCCGGTCATGACAGCGGTAAACTGGCGAAATGTCATGCCGGGGTTCTGCGCTAGTAAAACTCGCGCCGCTTCCTGTTGAGAATTGAGCGCATCGAGCATGGGAAATCTTGGCTCTAAGCTTGTCGGTTGACCAGTACCTAAATCGATCGCTAAATTCCTGGCTGGCAAGTTCGTACTCAACGATGGCATCGGTACGCTGGCTAAACCAATGCAAGCAATAAGACCAAGTAAGAAATTGAGCGCTAATTTTTTAATATTCATGGGAGCTTTACCTCAAGATGATATAGCTGGGATTCTATATGTGCTATACGCCAATCCCGCGCCACTGGATCTTTATTGGTGAGCAAGATCCTACTTGGCCTGCGATCGCGATCGCAAACAGCCCGAAAGATCGCCCACATAATTAAGGAGTGTTGATTCTATACCAAAAGGATTTGTTATGAACAAGCTCGTACAAAAGGTTGCTGCTGTTGGCCTAGTTTCTGGTTCCTGCCTGCTAGCTATAAATGCCCGCCCCGCTTCAGCTAATCCTGCTGAGCGCCCAGTTTACGAAAGAACCGAAACTCCATATGTCAGAACTCGAGTTTATGAAACTCCTGTGAGAGTTTATGAAACTCCTGTGAGAACGCATGTTTATGAAGCTCGCCCTGTAAGTTACCTACCTAGCTATATCCGCACCTCAGAATATTGCGAAACCAATCAAACCAGGTTCTCAGGCGTTTGGACTCGTCGCGGTGTCAGCCCTACCTATGATGTTGTCTGGACTGACTATAATGGCGAAAGAATTTACGGCACTGCCGAAGTAGTTGAGAACAATAATGGTTATCTCACGCTTAACTATCGAGCCGGACACAACAGCGGTTACTATCAAGTGCGCTATGACACTAGAGATTCTATTAGTGGCACCTGGAGAGATGTTAGCGGTCGTCTTTGGGGCAGCGTCACTGCTTACGTACAACTTTAAATTACCTATAGATGTGGGAAAGCGTCAAACTCTCCCACATCTCGACGATCGCTAAATATCCAATACTGCAAGGAAACTGCTATGCAATGGGAGGCGACCTAACAGGCAAATGGTTGGGCAACGATCGGCAAAAGATCTGTGAAAAAGATCCTGCTTGACCTGCGATCGCGATCGCACGCAACTCAAAAAATTACCTACATAATTAACATAGTGTTGATTTATACCAAAGGATTTGTTATGAACAAGCTGCTGCAAAAAATTGTCCTTACTACTCTGGCTTCCAGTGCCTGTTTGCTCCCCTTGGCGACCAGTCCCGTGCTGGCAAACCCAGCCGAGAATACCTACCCTCACCCAACGGTCGATCGCTATTCTGAGGACCATCTGCCCACTTACATTCGCACCTCAGAATACTGTGAAACTAACCGCACCAGATTTTCAGGTGTCTGGACTCGTCGCGGACACACTCCAGTGTACGATGCGGTATGGACTGACTATAACGGAGATAAGTATTACGGCACCGTCCAGGTGGTTGAGAACCACGATGGTTTACTAACCCTTACCTATCGTGCTGGACACAATACCGGTTACTATCGAGTGCGCTACGATACTAGAGACTCAATTAGCGGTACGTGGAGAGCCGATAACGGCAGTCTGTGGGGGAGCCTCACCGCCGCTGTAGATCTGTAGCCTCCACTTCAGAAAATATTAAGAATTTTCGCTCCGTAAACGCGACTCCTAATCGTAAACGCGATTCCTAATTGGGAGTCGCGTTTACATTGGGTTGAACATCCAACAGGTGAGGGCGATCGCCAGAGCATCGCTAGCATCATCGGGCTTAATGGGAGCCGACAAATTCAACTCGCGCATCACTGCCCCATGAACGTCAGACTTATCCGCATTCCCATAGCCCGTCAGCGCTTGCTTAATCTGAGGTGGCGAAAATTCCTCCGGGGCAATGCCGTGCTGAGATAGAGTCAGTAAAATCACGCCGCGCGCCTGCGCCACGCTAATCAGATTGCCCATGCGATAAAAAAAGAGCTTTTCCATCCCCACCAACTGAGGCTGCCATTGTGTCAATACCACATGCATATCCTCGTAGATAATCTTGAGGCGATCGCCCATTGGAGTTTTTTTCGGTGTTTGGATTACCCCCACATCCAACAACTCGGGCAAATTTCCCTGGTTGACATCAATTACACCAAATCCTAAAGTGGCGATACCGGGATCTAATCCTAAGATTCTCATTCCACGGGTTTGAGCTTAGTCACAGTAAGCGTAAACTTGCCGCCACTGCTGCCGCCAAAAGACTGGACGCGAATCGTGTAGGTACCTGCCTTCTTGATGCGATAGAACAGGAGAGAATTGGTACCTTCACCCTCACCATCATCGTTCTCAGCAACAATATCACCATCTTTACCCAACAGGCTAACAATCGTATCGAATGACTCTGAGGTAGCAGAAATTTCTATGCGATCGCCCGCTTGCGCTTCAATAGAATAATCTTTGGCAAAGCCCTTTTGTCCGGTAGGGATATCGCGATCTGAGAGCGTATCCGTAACCGACCCCTTGGGCATGGGAATAGCAGCATAAAAACCCGGTTTGGGCTGTGCCATTACCGAAGCACTTAGCCCCACATGCAAACCTATACCAAGTGCCAGAACCGGTATAGCGAAGATTAGATTTTTCATAGTTTATACTTGCATCAAACCTCAGGATGCCTCTTGAATTGGTGCGTCAATTGTGTCTCTACTAAAGTGAGGTTGTCGATCTTGTTGCAAAGGCGTTACCTGGATCTTGCCATAAAATTCTGTCTGCGACAGTTCCACTTTAGATTGCGATGATAGGAATAGTAAACCCCAAAATACACCGATCTTATCGTTGAAAATCTCGGCTAAATCGGAAATCTCAATATCTATATCGGGATTTTCGGCAAAATACCGATCGAGATCCATAATAATTTCCGAAAGGTTCTCTTTATGTGCCAGTTTCGCGATCGCTCTGATGGCAGCTTGACGGTTTACCTTGGGCTGGCGCGCCTTTAACTTGCGATCTGATTTTTGGTCTACTAAAACGGCGATCGCTTCTAGCTGTGCGATTAATTCCTGTAGGGTTATTCGCCGCTGTTGCGGTGGTAAGGCAACCGGACGACGTTGCAGGCGTTGCTCGAAGTTATACGGCAGTTCTAATTGCATTCCCTCTTGCAAAAATTCCGGATCTTCTCCTTCGAATGCTTCTCCCTCTTCTAATGCCATCTGAGCTTGCGATAGGCTATTAGCTTTCAGCAAAATTAGCATTGAGGCATACAACAACGCATGACCTGACTCGTAGAGATCGCGGCGATCGTCATTGAACAACCTTGCCAGGAAGCGATCTACCACATCGATGACCTGTACGTCCCAGGGATCGATCTCACCCCGTTCCGCCAGGTCGATCAACATAGCAATTGCTTCTTTTGTAACCGACTCTGCGATCGAAACCGTCATTTGTGTTTACCCAGAGCTTGTAGGCAAAATGTAATTTGGTTGGGTTAGCTACACATTAGTCGAACAAGACATTAGTCGGACAAGACATTGCCAGGATTTACCCAAGGGCAAATCGAATCGCTAATCCCAGATAACATATACCACAGACAGCTTTTTCTGCCCATAGTCCATCACAAAAGATCGCACTTTATCGATCCCCCCGGCCCCCTGCAAAAATGAGAACTCGACAAAGCCCTCTTATTCAGGGGGGTGGGGGATCTCCTTCTTTGTAAATATCAGTGAATAGACCTAGCTAGGAGACTTAGAGCCTTCGATTACCTTAGTTTTTTCCTCTACCTCAACGTCAATGGCAGATGCAGACATCAGGCGCTTGCGTTCGTCAATTTCTACAGTCAGTTCAGAGACCTGCTCCTGCAAATTCTGGATTTGCGCGTTCTTCTTATGAAATTCCATCATATTTTGCATACTGGCCCAGGCACTAAATAGCCATGCCAAGACTGCACCAATCCCCATAGCGATAATTAGCTCGACTGCGATCGGTACCTCGACTTTTGTACCTTTAAACAGGTTAATTGTAGCCGGGGTTGTATTTTCTAGAGTAAACAATGCCAGCGCGAGAATGAGTACAAAGATTACGAAAAAGTTAACTTGTTTCACACACAAACCTCCTTAATAGTTTGAAGCTTTGACAGCCAGTTTAGCGAACTACTCACAACCACTTACAAACTATAAATTAAAACCTTTGGAACAACGATTAACAAAACTCTTAAAATCTTGAAGCTGGTATGATGCGTTATGCTGACGCTAAAGGCATCTAACAAGTGGTGGGCATTTGCACACAAGTCTCCATGCTAACGGCTGAACGCCGATCGCTAATATGCCAAAATTAAAGCGGATGTATAGAAAGTTTTTAGGATCGAATCGCAATGCTCAAAGCTGGGATTGTAGGGCTACCAAATGTGGGTAAGTCTACTTTATTTAATGCCCTCGTTGCCAATGCTAAGGCTGAGGCTGCCAACTTTCCCTTCTGTACGATCGAGCCTAATGTAGGTACGGTGACGGTTCCCGACGAACGCCTGGACACATTGGCTCGCATTGGCAGTTCGGCGCAGATCGTACCCACTCGGGTCGAGTTTGTCGATATTGCCGGTCTGGTAAAAGGAGCCAGTAAGGGTGAAGGCTTGGGCAATCAGTTTTTAGCAAATATTCGTACCTGCGATGCGATCGTTCAGGTAGTGCGTTGCTTCGACGATCCCGATATTCATCATGTCGAGGCGACTGTCGATCCGTTGCGGGACATTGAAATTATTAATCTGGAGCTAGCGCTCTCGGATCTGGCACAGGTAGATCGCCGCCTGGAACGCAGCCGCAAAGGAGCGCGTAGTGGCGACCCCGATGCTAAGCTGGAACTTGCTACCCTAGAAAAGGTGCGCGAAATCCTCGATCTGGGCAAACCTGCTCGTCTAGCGGCGCTGAGCGCAGAGGAAAAGGGCGCGATCGCCTTCCTCCAGCTACTCACGCTCAAACCAACCATCTATGCCGCCAACGTATCCGAAGACGACTTGGCAACGGGTAACGAGTGGGTGGCGCAGGTAAGGCAACTAGCGGCGGCGGAAAATGCCGAGGTTGTAGTTGTCTCAGCCCAGGTAGAGTCCGAGCTAGTCGATTTACCAGACAGCGATCGCCAGGATTTTCTCAACTCCCTGGGAGTAAATGAAGGTGGCTTAAAAACCTTAATTCGCGCTACCTATCACCTCCTGGGGTTGCGCACGTATTTCACGGTGGGGCCGAAAGAGGCACGCGCCTGGACTATTACCGCTGGCATGAGCGCCCCTCAAGCTGCCGGGGTCATCCACTCAGATTTTGAACGCGCCTTCATCCGTGCCAAAACAATCGCTTTTGACGATTTAGTTGCCGCAGGCTCCATGCATACGGCACGGGAAAAAGGTCTGCTCCGCAGCGAGGGAAAGGAATATATCGTCCAGGAGGGCGATGTGATGGAATTTCTCACCAGTGCTTAGGAAAAATCCTACGGACTGGCCTGCAAACCTACCACTGTGGCTGCATTGGCTGGAAACCTGCCCGAGTACAAATACTTGGGCAACATCTCACATGAAAACACTCAGGCATGGTGATGTTGTCTTTACCCGCCAACAAACGGCTGGACGCGGGCAGCACGGTCGTACTTGGCACGCTCCACCCGGAGTACTAACCGCTAGTTTCGTCATGGATGGCATACCAGGCTCGCAACTATCTGGACTGAGTTTAGCAGCGGGTCTGGCAGTAATTTACGCCGTCGAGGACTTACTTCCCAACCTGAAAGATATCTTGCGTTTGAAATGGCCAAATGATGTGTGGCTTAAGGAGCGCAAGTTGGCGGGCATACTCTGCGAAGCCGCGACCGATGGCAAAGGTAGCAGCCGCGCGATCGTGGGAATTGGCTTAAATCACCGCGCTGATTTTACCCAATCTGAATTCGATCCCAAGGCGATCGCTAATGCCATCAGCCTGCATCAAGTCTCTCCCCATATCCCAGACGAACTCTCACTATTGGCGCAACTACGACATTATCTCCTCCAGGCCAGTGCAATGCTTTCCCGGAGCGATCGCCCCTCAGAATCCACTGGTTTGTCAGCTTTACTGCCAGAGCTTCGTTGTCGGGATGCTCTATGCGATCGCTTCATTACTCTAGAGTTACCAAAAGGAAAGATTTCAGGACAAGCAGCAGGAATTAATGCCTCTGGGCATTTACTATTGCGATTGCCCACAGGACAGATACAGGCTTTTGCTTCAGGGAGGATATCGTGTTGACTTGTGCAGTGGGTTTAGAGGGTTGGGGCGATCGTTGGCTCTCCAAAGGCTTTCTTCCCTGACCCTTGTGCATGAACTATGATGGGGTTGTCCGTGTTTTTGTCCTTATACCAATTTAAATTGTTGTGGTTACAGATGGGGGATGGGGGCGTTGCCTCCCCTTCATGGAGGCAGGGCGGTCTTGGGGGTTCCCCGCTAGAGCCACTGCCGCGTTCCACCCCTTCACCCCGAAAATAAAACCCGTTCTCAAGTGAAACCCGCTATATCCCAAAATAATCCCTCAAAAGCTGACTGCTGAACGCTAATAACTAACCGCTCTATGGATATTTTTGAAAGTTTTAATATGGCGATGCGGACGATCGCGGCGAATCGGATGCGCAGTACCCTAACTATGCTTGGCATTATTATTGGCAATGCCTCGGTAATTGCCATGATTGGGATCGGTCAAGGGGCGCAAAAATATGCCTCATCTCAGTTTCAATCTCTGGGCACGGATGTTTTATTTGTAATCCCTGGCTCCGATAATACTCGCCGCAATACGATCGCGCCGCCGAATCGCCTCGTACTTGCCGATGCTGACGCGATCGCCACCCAAGTGCCGACCGTTAAGCAGGTCGCACCGCAGGTCAACGGTTCGGAGCTAGCCACATATCGCAACCAGACCAAGCGCAGTACTTTAATCGGTACCACACCGTCCTATAGCACCGTGCGTAATGCTGGCGTGAGCAGCGGTCGGTTCCTCAGCGAAGACGATCTCAAACGCAATGCCAGAGTGGTTACGCTCGGTTCGGCGATCGCCAGGGATTTATTCGGACAAAGCAACCCCATCGGGCAGCAAGTCAGAATCAAAGGCATGAGCTTTGAGGTGATTGGGGTAATGGATGAAAAGGGGGCTTTCCTTGGTACAAACCAGGACGACACGATTTTCATGCCCTTCACCACTATGTCCAGCCGCCTGATCGGGCGCACTTCTCCTTATGGTATTGCGGTGCAGGCTATTACGGTTTCCGCCAGGGATACCAACAGTATTGATGCTGCCAAGTTTCAAATTGAGAACCTGCTAAGACTGCGCCACCAAAGTAAAGATGCCCAAGCCGATGAAACTTTTACCATCCGCACTCAAAAAGATGCGCTCGAAATTGTCAATAACATCACTGGCGCGCTCACGCTGATGCTGGCTGCGATCGCCGGGATTTCTCTGCTGGTTGGCGGCATCGGCATTATGAATATCATGCTCGTGTCCGTGACCGAACGCACCCAGGAAATTGGTCTGCGCAAAGCTCTGGGTGCGACCCAGGCGGATATTCTCACCCAGTTTACGATCGAAGCTGTGATTCTGTCGGTGGCAGGTGGCTTAGTCGGAACCTGTTTGGGTGTAGGCGGAGTCTTACTAGTTGCAACCTACACGCCACTCCAGGCCGGAGTTTCTGGTGGCGCGATCGCAGTTGCTGTTGGTGTCTCCGGCGCGATCGGTCTATTTTTTGGGATCTTCCCCGCTAGACAAGCCGCCAAACTCGATCCAATTGTTGCTCTGAGAACCGTATGATTACAACCCAATCCCAAGCAGACAAATCCCTCCTGGGTAGTTCCAAACCTGTAATCGCGTTGGAGCAAATTAGTAAAATTTACGGGATGGGCAATACCGAAGTTGTAGCCCTCTCAAATGTCGATCTCATCATCGAACCAGGTGAATACACGGCGATTATGGGGCCGTCTGGCTCCGGTAAATCGACGGCGATGAATATTATTGGCTGTTTAGACCGCCCCACATCCGGCAATTACTATCTCGACGGTCAGAATGTGGCGGAACTGTCAGACTCTCAGCTTGCCCACGTCCGCAATCGCAAGATTGGTTTTGTGTTTCAGCAGTACCATTTATTACCCCAACTGAACGCCTTAGAAAATGTGATGTTACCGATGGCATATGCCAACGTGCCGCATCGCGATCGCAAAGACAGGGCGATCGCGGCTCTAGAGCGCGTAGCGATGGGAAATCGCCTGAATAATAAACCGAACGAACTTTCTGGTGGTCAGCAGCAGCGGGTGGCAATTGCCAGGGCGATCGTCAATCAACCTGTGCTGCTCCTAGCGGATGAACCAACGGGTGCGCTTGATAGTCGTACAACCCAGGAAGTGATCGATCTATTCGGCGAACTCAATGCCAGCGGTATTACGGTTGTGGTCGTCACCCACGAGTCGGAAGTAGCCAAGTTCACCAAACGTATTGTCTGGTTCCGCGATGGACAAGTGGTACACTCACACCTTGCACCAGATCGGCTTAAGGATGTTACTTAAATAGTTACTAAGCTTCAATCCCTAGTTCGCGTAAACGTTGTGCCAGATATTCCGCACGTTGTTCAGCACGTTCGGCATCAGTAGGTATCCAATTACCTTCCGCATCGTACCAACGCAACCACGAGCGACTAATGCTTTTATACTCTCCTTCCCATATCCCTAAACCCAACTCAATTTCTGCCATCCACACTTTCGGTTCGTACAAATTCAATTCCACATAATGACCTGCCTGCAAGGTAAATACTTGCATTTGGTTTGTGTAACGGCTAAAAACTACATAATAGGGGATGCGGAGAATTTGTTCGTACACTTTCCACTTGGTTGGTGGTTTTTCGACTCGATCTTCCTCGCCATTCTGCTCCTCTGGTTCTAGCTGCCCTAAGTCCTCTTTCTCTGTACCTGGAGATAGTAATTCCACAACTACAACTGGACTCACTCCCTCTTGCCAAATTACATAGCTCAAACGCAGGTCGTGGTCGTCGTAAAGCCTGGGCACTCCGACAACCCCAAACCAGTCCGGGCGCTTGTACCAATTTTGATGATGAACGTCATAATAGAGATTAAGATCGCTAGCACTAAACACTCGATCTTGAGGATAGTTGGGAGGACAAAAAGTCAACCACAAAAGCTCAGGTTGAAAGTCATGAAATCGATCGGGCAAACCAGGCTCCTCAGGATTTTCACTAGGCAGATCGTACATTGTTGGCAGTGTTTCCCTAGGAGAAAGGGGTGGATCGCTTTGTTGAGATGGGTACTTCAGCCGAAACATAATTCGTTGCCAATTTATCGATCGTCATTAGTTAAGATTATAGCTTTTCAATCGGCAAGCTTCCGCTTCCAGAACAAATCGATGATTATATCTCTACACGGATGGCTCAATTAGGAGCGCGATCGCTAGAGATTTCGGCCTCTCATGCTCTACGGTCAGCAGCACTACCTTTAGTGAATCGCGATCCTTTCGATCGAATGTCGATCGCTCAATCTCAGATAGAGGCTATGACGCTTGTAAGTGCAGATTCAATATTCAACCGATATGATGTTTCAGTAATCTGGGCAGCCAGTTCGCGAAAACATAGATCGCCAAGTCAGACAAATTCTTTTTTAATGTATCGATGTGTCTGTCTAACGGCTAAGGTGAGCCGCGGCAGATAACTTGAACGAATTTGATACCGTCCGCTCCACTGCGTTGTTATGCTGCATCTCCACCGATCGCCCCAAACTACATCCACTTCAGCAACTCATCATACTCATCATGTGTGCCAATCCAGTACCAATAAATATGCTCAGACTCCAGCAAACCCAAAACCCGATAGTTAAGGCTGACACGAGCGGAGTAGATCGGTTGCTTTTGACTGACTTGTTTAAACTGAAGGCTGGGGTGATAAGGATCTTCTTGCCAGAGAGCAAAAGCTTTTGCGGCTTGTTCTTGAACTGATGCAGGAAGATCATTAAGCCGTTTACGAAACGTTTTGGTCACACTTGATTTCATTTTTGTGTCGGAAATACTTCACTGAGTGGAGTGGTTTCACTCATTGCTATTTCCTGACGCACCATCGCAGCCATCCGATCCCATTGATCATCTGTCGTGGCAGCAAAACGAGTTTCCCATTGTTGCTCGTCTTGCAACTCATCCAAAAAACGCGATGCGATCGCATCTTGCTGTTCAGGCGGAAGTTGTTGGATTTTGGCGATTGCCTGTTGAAGCAGCTTAGTCATAGGTTCATCGCAGTAAATACTGCAATTACATACAGTTTCTCAATTTTAACCGATGTTCAGAAAAATTTTTCGTCAGACTCAGGAACTAGGTAGGCTCCACTACGAACTTCGCATCGAGATAATGCAGTAGTGAACGTACTATATTTATTACAAACATTGCCTCCACCTTGTTTAGTAAATCTTCATTTGGGTGTGCCACGCTTGCATTATTCCTTATTGGATTCAGTGCATCCATAATGGTGGCAGATGCCTGAAGAATCCGCTCAATATCTTGAGAACGTGGACCCAGATCTTGGAGTGCAGGATGATGTTGACGGAGTAATCTGAATAACCTGGTCATACTATCGTCATTACCGTAACCAATACTTTCAATATCACATGCAGCACGTAGATAACCATGTAAAGTAGTATGGATTCGATCAACTCCGCTAACTGCATCACTGGCTTGGATTAGAGCTTCTACATCTCCAATTGCACGTTCTACAATTGCGCTATTAATCTTGAGATCAGGACTCACAATCGGTGATGCACCTTCCAATCTCTTAGCTATTTCTAATAACTCTGCAAAAAGTTCTTGTGTTCTAGTTTCTGGGCAAGGTGGTGCGCTTATTGGGAACCTTTCTAAAACTCCACGCACTATCTTGGCTTGCACCTGTGGGGATGCTCCACTTAGGATGGCAATAAATTTTCGCAGGTAGTTCCTTGAAGCTGAGAGGGATCTATATCAAGCTCACAATACTCAGGATAAAACTCAGCATGAGATCGATAACTGAAATCACCCAGATAACCATCAGATACACCAATATATCGGTTAACAACTTTCATTATTTCTGGACTTGTTAAACCTGCCATAATTTAGTTTTAAGATTGACGCAATGCAAATACAAGCATCTGTAGTATCAATTATTCCTCGTAAATCAATTTTCTACCCAACCTTTTTGAGTTACTGGCAACACCTATGCATGAAGCGGCATAACGATTGAGCTAACCGGACGCAGATAACCCTAGATACTCAACCGACCAGACTACAGCATTCCGGTTCAGCGATTTGTTAGAGTGCTTACACTATGGCGCATTGACCGCAACTACTAATTTCCCCGTTGCTTGATTAGACTCCATGTAATGATGGGCTGCCACAATCTCGTCTAAGCGAAAAACTCTGTCTATATTGACTCGACTTTGACCAGCTTCTACCCCAGCGATAAATCTTTGCAAATGCTCAACGGCTAAATCTTCAGTGCCTCCAGTATAAACGGTCAGTTTTACCGTATGGGGAATCTGAGCCATCGGTGAAAAATCTGGTAGCGACCAAGCGTTACCTAATATGCCGGTCATACAGACAATGCCACCCGGAGTAGCACATTGCAGTGAATCTATCAGTGTGGTAGTTCCGACCAATTCTAAAACACGATCGACCCCATTAGGGACACTCTGACGGATAGTCGTTGCGATCGCACCATCGTCAATCACCACCCGATCGACCCCATTAGCTTTCAACGCGTTTACCTTTGCAGGATTACGCGTAGTCGCCATAACGGTCAATCCCAGATCTTTGGCAAGATGAGCTGCCGCCATGCCAACGGATGAGGTGCCACCTCGAATTAACAGCGTCTGCCCGGCTTGCACCGCTAAACCAGATATCAGAGAACCATAGGCCGTCTGGAACATTTCTGGAATGGCTCCTAGCACTGACCAGTCAAGCGTGCTCTGAATCGGAAATACGCAGGCTTGCGGAACGCAGGTGTATTCGGCATAGCTACCATCAAAAGCCCGTCCCATGCCGCCCATAATAGCGGCGACCGTCTGACCAGGCTGAAATGGCGTGTCAGGGGCAACTTCGACAATGCCCACGCACTCAATGCCCAAAATTCGGGGAAGCTGAACATTGGGAGAATATCCCTGCCGGGTAAACATCTCAGAACGATTGAGACCAAATGCTTTGACCTGGATCAATACCCATCCCGAGCGAGGATAGGGTTTGGCAATCTCTCGGAGTTGTAGGGCGCTTGGGTCGCCAGGGGATTCTAAAACAATTGCTTTCATTGTATTAACCTTCAACTAAGGAGCGCTCAGAATCGGTGCCTGTATCTCACCGATTCTGCAACTATTAGGCATTCCATCTACCAATTTCCCCATCTCAAGAGGCATAATAATAGCGTTCGTGGACTACTTTACCGTCTTTCCACTTCTGCACAGAAACTTGATCATGGGTGACTTTGCCCCAATTAGCATGGGTATAGTCCACAAACCATTCTGAGATAATCACATCGTCCCCATAAGCGACGTTTTTCACCTCTATGCCTCGGAACTCAACCACTTTTGAGAAGAAATCCAGTTCTCTCTGACGGTTTGCTGCTTTCCCAATTGTGGGAGCAGTTTCATTCTCTTGCATTACCACGTCATCCCCGTAGTACTTTTCAAAGGCTTCCATGGCTTTTCCTTGTAAAACCAGGAATTTGATGTCTTCAAAGGCAGCTTGCAAGTTTGTACTCATGATTCATTTCTCCAAAATTACAGAAGTTGTTACAAGGTTGGGTGCTGATTTCAGGGATTAATTGGGTGCCTGAGAGGAGGCAAATAAATATCGATGGATTTTCCAGTTGCCGTTCTCGTGCTTAAAGATAAACAGCTCGTTATTTCCTTCAGTCTTAGTTTGCTGGTTGGCTAATACTGTTACTGTGCCTGAGGATGAAGTGCGCACATAGGCGAGTTCTCCCATTTGCTCTACCTCGTAGGTCGTAAACTTGACCTGAAGTTGGATTGTTTGAAAAATCTGCTCATAGGTATCACGGACGGCATCGCGTCCGACTTGAGCTGGTGCGAACTGGGGCATAAAGACTGGATCACTACTGTAAAGGTCTAGCACCGCCTTGGCATCTGACGCATTCAAAGCCTGCTCATATTGTTGAAGTATCTGTTGAATTGGTTCCATGGATATGCTCCTGAATTCGGGCTCTCAATCTATTAAGCAGTATAAATTTTTTCAGATTTAATGAGTAGTGGGTAAAATTGAGAAGCATCTTCTCAAATATGGAAAGCTTGAATGGACTTAAACTCCGCTGCCTTGTTTGTCAAAGTTGTTCAGTATGGCAGCTTTTCAGAAACTGCTCGACAGACTAATACGCCAGTAGCGACCATCAGTCGGCGAATTGCTGACTTGGAGAAAGAACTTGGTGTTCGGCTATTGGAGCGATCAACGCGCCATCTGCGAATGACTCAAGCAGGTGCAGCTTTTTATGAAGATGCCGCACGCGGGCTTGAGGCATTTGAAATGGGCTTATCGACTCTGGAAAATCAGCAGCAGGAGTTGACAGGAACCCTACGACTCTCTTTACCCCCGGCGTTTCTTCCCTGGCAGCAATTACTCCAAGACTTTCAAGTCCGCTATCACCAAGTCAAATTCGACATTTTCATCACTGAACGTAGGGTTAACTTGATTGAGGATGGGATTGATGTGGCTTTAAGAATTGGCGATCGCAAAGATAATCAGGCAATTGTCAAGAAGTTGGGTGAATACCGTCATCAGCTCGTTGCGAGTCCAGATTTTCTAGAACAATATGGTACACCGTCTCAGCGAGAGCAACTTCTCACAATGCCCTGTGCGAGTTGGCACGCCCAAACAACATGGTTATTAGGAAATGAGTCAATCCAGATTAGTCCGATTTTTCAAGTCAATGACTATCTTCATCTTTTGAAATTAGCTCTAGCAGGTAGTTGCGTGACTGAACTCCCGCCGTTTCTGATCCAAGAGCATCTAATGAACGGACGGCTGAAGACATTATTGAAAGATTATCCGCTACCCGCTCAACAACTCAATCTGCTGTATCCATCCCGTAAGCAACTATCGCGTTTAGTAAGGACTTATATTGACTTTTGCGCTGAGTGGGTTGATGGCTTATTTCAGTAAGAACAATCTTTAATATTATTAGGACTTACTATCGCTTACTCCACCACCAACATCCGATCTAAATCGCAAGTATTTGCACTCTAACTATATATTACTATGCAAAATGTTGAGTATATCCCTATACAAGGTAATTATCGTGCAACTTGTAGTATAAATCAACCGTAGGCGTAATATTCGAGTTTTTGTTGGGTAGTATACCTATATAGCGTTTTATCCAGCAAAATGCAAAATAACTATATATTCAACTGCTAAGCACAATTATAGTACGCTGAATTGAGGCATATTACCGCATATAGCTGTCCAGTACTTCTGAAGAGCAGCTTTTAGCGCATGTTGCGGTCTAATACCTGTATGACGAGCCTTTAACTGCACTTTGCGGCATAACACGTCGGAATTTGAGAATAGTACACCTTCAGAGTGGTTTAGTACCGCTAGAAAAGCTAACTGCTGATGGCAATAGCACCTCCACCGCCCTAGTTTTCGGGGTAGCATTAGACAAGAATATTCCTCAACTCTTTCATGCAGCAGTTACTTTACCTAGAGATCCCCACACCCGATACTGATTCCGTGCGCTCCTGGCTGCGCGATCGCTTTACCACACCATTTGGTAACAAGCAGCTTACCCCCGATGGCTTTACGATTAGCGATCGCCAGGACTCCGCTTCAGCCAACCATCCACAGTTATGTGTATTTGTCTGGTCATTGCAGCGTACGACTTACTTAAAAGCCTTTCGCTGGTCAGAACGTGCGATCGAAGGTGAGTCGCAAATCTTGCAGTCACTAACGCAACAAATTCGTGAGGCTTTTCCCTATACATATCCCCAGCCACCTGCGATCGCGCCTGGCACTTCCATATTCGAGGCACTAGCACCGCAATATCCACTCACAGTTAAATATTTCCAGCAGTTTCCCCAGGGTGAATACGATCTCAATCGCGTCTACTGGTGGGAGCAACGCTGGCGGGAAAGTGTCAAAAATCCGCAACAGCCCAAACAGGTTGTCTTCCGAGATCCCACTACTGACTCCCAACCGCCTACCTATGACCTGATTTATTTAGGTGGCGCGTTGGGTGCAATCCATGCTGCTATGATGGCAAAATTGGGATATCGCGTTTGCTTAATCGAGCGATTGCCATTTGCGCGCATGAATCGCGAATGGAATATCTCTAGAGCCGAGTTTGAAGGCTTAGTAGAGTTCGGTCTATTTACGCAAGCGGAATTTGAGAGTATTGTCCTGCGCGAGTACGTGGATGGATTTAATAAATTCTTTGATGGCAATAATCCACAGCATCTCAAGGCGGCGGTGTTGCATACGCCCAAGGTCTTAAATGTGGCGATCGACCACAACAAACTGCTCCATATCTGCGGCGCTAAGATGCGTCAATATGGCGGTGAGATTATCGATCGCACAGAATTCGATCGCGTTACAGTACATAGCGATCGCGTCACAGTTGAAGCCCGTAGTCTCGTCGATGGCAGCCAAATACAGATTACGGGTAGAGCGATCGTCGATGCGATGGGGTCGGCCTCCGCGATCGCACAGCAAATCAACTACGGTCGAGCCTTTGACAGCGTCTGCCCTACGGTTGGCGCTGTCTTAGAGGGCATAGAACCGGAGGTTTGGGATACCGCCTACGGCGATGTTTTATTCAGTCATGGCGATATCTCAAGGGGCAGGCAGTTAATTTGGGAGCTATTCCCTGTTAGTGGTAAAGAAATGGCAGTGTATCTCTTCCATTACCATCAAGTCCATCCCGAAAATCCTGGCTCCATGTTGGATTTGTACGAGGACTTTTTTACGATCCTGCCTGAATATCGTCGCTGCGACATGGATAAATTAATCTGGAAGAAGGCGACTTTTGGTTATATTCCCGGACATTTCAGCATTAATGGAAATTCGCGGCGCGTTGCCTTCGATCGCCTCTTAGCGATTGGCGATGCCGCATCCCTCCAATCACCCTTGGTATTCACTGGCTTTGGTTCCCTCGTCCGCAATCTCCCCCGCCTGACCACTCTGTTAGATATTGCCCTCAAGCACGATCTCCTCTCAGCCGAGGATTTAAACCAGATTAACGCCTATCAAAGCAATATCGCCGTGACGTGGCTCTTTTCTAAGGGCATGATGGTACCGACAGGGATGCATTTACCGCCAGAACGGATTAACTCCATGCTCAATACCTTCTTTGGCGTGTTGGCGGCACAACCGGAAGCCGTGAGCGATCGCTTCATCAAAGATCGCCTCGGCTGGCCGATGTTCAATCGTTTAGCGGTAATCGCCGCGATGCAAAACCCTGCTCTCATTGCCTGGATTTGGGAGATGGCTGGCGCTGGCGATATGGCAAAATGGCTGGGCAGCTATGTCGCTTTTACTGGCAGCGCGATCGCTAACGCTCTCTTCGGTGGTTGGCTCCCCCAATTTTTATGTAAATTCCAGCCCGCGATCGAATCGAAATCTCCTAAACTCTGGCTGCGTTTGCTAGCCTGGAGTTACGCACTCAACTATTCACTAGGAAAAACCAAACTATAGCCGCAGACAGATCTGTTAACATTAACGGCATTATGCCCCTAATTCAAACTCTTTCTACTGAAGTCGTACATCTAATCGCAGCAGGTGAAACGATCGATTCGTTGGCATCAGTAGTACGCGAATTAGCTGAAAATGCGATCGATGCCCAAGCTACGCGAATTAATATCGCGATCGCTACCGATCCCTTCACAATTCAGGTTAGCGATAACGGTACGGGCATGAGTTTGGAGGATATGGCACGCGCAGCTACGCCCCACACGACCAGCAAAATTGAGAGCGCAGCCGACCTTCGACAGATTAATAGTCTGGGATTTCGAGGAGAAGCCCTGTATAGTTTGGCACAGCTATCCAATCTGCAAATTTGCAGCCGCAGTTCAGCCGATATATCGGGTTGGCAAGCGAACTACGACCACGCCGGCAATCTATTAGAAGTTCCCAAGCCCGTCGCGATCGCCCCCGGTACGATCGTCACTGCGAGTAATATTTTTTCTACTCGCCCATCGCGCTTGGAGATTTTGCCAGCACTCTCACAACAGTTGCGGAAGGTTCAGCTTATTATCCATCACATGGCGATCGCAAATCCTCAGATTACATGGCAGGTAACGCAGAACGATCGCCCCTGGTTGAATATATGGGCAAGTTCGGACGTAAGAGATATTCTGACGCAGATAGTGAGTTCGCTACAACCGACGGATCTAATTAGCGGTACGATCGATAGCGAGAGCGATCGAAACAGTTATGATAAGACTGATGGCGAAATCGCAAGTGAAATCGCAAGTGAAATCGCAAGTGCAGCCGCAGGAGAATCTGTAAAAGCACAAATCCGGATTGCAATGGGATTGCCAGATCGCTGCCACCGTCGCCGTTTGGATTGGGTGAAAGTAATCGTCAATAAGCGCTTAGTACAGTTGCCGGAAATCGAGCAAGCGATTCTATCGAGTTTTGCGCGAACTCTACCACGCCAGCGCTTTCCTGTATGCGTCGTGCATTTATCGCTGCCTCCTTCTCTGGTTGACTGGAATCGCAGACCTGACAAATCCGAAGTGTACTTGCTCGATCTCAATCGCTGGCAAAATCTGGTCGGCGATCTGATTAGCAAGCTACTGCAATCCCCACCACAACAATCGCCATTAGCAACGGCGAGCCTGCTGCGCGCTGCGGAAGCTAGCGGGCAATACTCCGTGCCGTCTACATCTAATTCATCTTTAAAGGCACTGGCCCAGGTTCACAATACTTATATTCTGGCAGAACATCCCACGGGATTGTGGTTAGTCGAGCAACATGTCGCTCACGAGCGAGTTCTGTTCGAGCGACTAGAAGATCGGTGGCAGGTCGTTACTCTGGAACAGCCCGTTATTCTTAACGATCTCGTGCCCAAGCAGGTGGAGAGATTAGAGGCGTTAGGCATTGATATCGCGCCCTTTGGTGAAGGCGTATGGGCAGTGCGATCGCTACCCGCCATATTAGTTGCGTGTCCTGAATACCAGGATGCACTCTTAGAAATTAGCTGCCAGGAAGATCTGCAATTAGCCAGAGCCACAGTAGCCTGCCGCAGCGCTATGCGTAACGGTACTCCCTTAGATCTGACCGCCATGCAAAATCTATTAAACCAATGGCAACAAACCCGCAATTCCCACACATGTCCCCACGGTCGCCCTATTTGCCTAGCGCTAGACTCAGATCGCCTCGCCCGTTTCTTCCGCCGCAACTGGATTATTGGTAGGTGAACGGAAACCGCCGCTCGATTACAGAAAAAGTCGATCTGGAATTACCTGAAAGCCTTCAAAGAGGGGATCGACGATCGCCAATGATTTTGTATAGGTGCGTGGAGGACTATCTGGATAAAAAACAGTAATGCTCAGCAACCCCATTACAGCAAAGAAGAATTTGCTCGACGTGGCGATGAGATTTATGAGTCTCAGGTGCGTTACATTTCATTAACGCACCTTATCTTTTTCCTAATAAAATCATTTAATTCTGCACAGTTTCATCTAGTCTTTTTAGTTGCTATGATGAATGCGTAGAGATTAACACTTTGGCATGAAATATCCCCTACATACCCAATCTAAACCCGTCTCAGGTCTTGCTGCCAAGAAATTGCTAGAAGCGATTGACGCTGGTGGAGCAGTTGTCAACGATCGAATGATTGCCCTTGCCAAACGTATTGCCGCTCGTCGTCGAAAAGCACAGAAACATGGCTAGTTCTGGTAAGTTTGATGGCGTTGACTTCTCTCAAATCAATATTGAATTGCTAACCCCTGAACTCCGACAACTTGGTCAGGGGTTTCGCTGTGCTAGGGGAGAGTTTGTCACCTATTGGAAACAGGGAAGAATTCAACGGGAAGCTGAGGCACATCTTTGTCAATGCTGGATTGCTAAAGTTGAGGATGCTCTAGCTGGTTACATTACACTTCTAGCAGACAAGTTAGAAGTTGAAAATATTCTATTGATTCAAGAAGGCGTGAAATATCGTACTTTCCCAGCCGTTAAGATCGGGCTGCTTGCTGTCGATCGTCGTACAAGAGGTCTTGGGTTAAGGTTTATGGAATGGGCGATCGATTACGTGATTGCCGAAGTAGTCCCTGTAATCGGGGTAAGATTTATCACTGTAGATGCACTTTACGATTTTGATGTCGAGCCAGCTTATGATGCATCTGGCTTCTATGAAAAATTGGGGTTTGAGTTCGCCGATCCTACCGAGTGTCTACCGCCCGTCAATCCATATCGCACAATGTATCTCGATCTGAAGCCGCTGATGGAAGCACTTGCTACAGAAGAATTGAATGAAGATCGGCTATAGTCTCTGCAAAGAGCCGTCTAACTTCACCGTTAACCTGCATTATACATAATGATTTGCTAAAATCCTCACTGAAAAACTAATCTGGTGATTTGCCTCAAAAACAGGCTGTTTTTGAGAGTACAGATGCGATCGCGGTTTCAAAAGTTGGTGAACAATCCAGATTAGAGCCAAAGTATAGCGGTTTTCAGATGAAAACGAGAAGGGGGTTTGGGGGCGTTGCCCCCAAGAAGGGGAGGCAGGGCGGTCTTGGGGGTTACCCGCTAGAGCCACTGCCGTGTGGAACCCCTGCACCCCGTCAATAAAACCTGTTCTCAATTGAAAAACGCTATAACGTGCAGAAATTTCCAGCTATACCCAAGTTAAGACGGGGTTAAAATTTAAGTCAGGGTTAAAATTTAAAAACAGTACGATCCAACGTATGTTTCAAGAGGGTATGATGCGCCAATCAGATTTACAAACTTGGTTAGGGCGACATGTATAATTCCGCCTTAGATGAATAAAAAAGGGTCAAATTAAGAATAAATGCGTCTATCTCAAATGCTATGGGTAACTCTGCGCGAAGATCCGGCAGAGGCGGAAATTAAAAGCCATAAACTGCTGCTGCGAGCAGGCTATATTCGTCGCATTACCAGCGGGGTCTATGCCTACTTGCCCTTAATGTGGCGAGTCCTCCAAAAAATTTCAAGCATTGTCAGAGAGGAGATGAACGCCACTGGAGCGCAGGAATGCTTGCTGCCGCAACTGCAACCCTCGGAACTCTGGCAAGAGTCGGGGCGGTGGGATACCTACACTCAAGCTGAGGGGATTATGTTTGCGCTGAACGATCGCCTCGATCGCGAGTTAGGCTTAGGCCCCACCCATGAAGAAGTGATTACCGCGATCGCCCGCGATACGATCCGCTCTTATCGGCAGTTACCATTGCACCTGTATCAGATGCAAACCAAGTTCAGAGACGAAATTAGGCCGCGATTTGGCTTGATGCGAGGGCGCGAGTTCATCATGAAGGATGGCTACTCGTTTCATGCGAATACGGATAGCCTGAAGCAGACCTACAACGACATGCACCATGCGTATAGCAATATATTTAAGCGTTGTGGCGTAGAGTTTCGGGCGGTAGATGCTGACTCCGGCGCGATCGGCGGTTCCGGCTCCCAGGAATTTATGGTGCTGGCGGATGCCGGGGAAGATGAGGTGCTTTATACCGAGGATGGCAAATATGCCGCTAATGTCGAGAAAGCAGAGTCTCTGCCCCCCGACGCGGTGCCGTCCCCCTTTAAAACCTACGAAAAACGCCATACGCCCAACACGGAGACGATTGAGAAACTGTGTCAGGTATTGAAATGTCAAGCAACCCAGGCATTGAAGCAGGTTTTGTATCAAGCAACCTACGACAACGGCATAATTGTGTTGGTACTGGTTAGCATTCGTGCCGATCGGGAAGTCAATGAAGTCAAACTGCAAAACGAACTGGTCAAACTAGCAGCGGACTACAAAGCGAAGACGGTGTTGGCTTTGCAAGTCCCAGATTCAGAGCAGCAACGGCAATGGGCAGCCAAGCCACTGCCTGTGGGGTACATCGCGCCCGATCTCTCTGATGACTACATCGCTAAGTCCAAGCAAATCGCGCCTAAATTCCTGCGCTTAGTCGATCGCACTGCTGTCGATCTCAAGAATTTCGCTACGGGTGCGAACGAAACCGACTATCACGTCGTCGGTGCCAACTGGGGCAAGCAGTTCCCTCTGCCCGACAAAGTAGTTGATATTAGAAAAGCTCGCCCTGGCGATCGCGCCGTACATGACCCCAACCAACTCCTGCAAACCGCACGGGGAATTGAAGTGGGGCATATTTTCCAACTGGGCACCAAATATTCGGCTGTTATGGGTGCCACCTATACCAACGAGCAGGGTGAAGATATCCCGTTAGTGATGGGTTGCTATGGTTTGGGCGTATCGCGCCTTGCTCAAGCGGCGATCGAACAGTCCCACGATGCCGATGGGATGATTTGGCCGATCGCGATCGCGCCGTATCACGCCATTATTACCGTCCCCAACGTGAAAGACGAGGCGCAGATGGCAGTGGCAGAGCAGCTTTATCGTACGCTCAACCTGGCAGGTATTGAAACCTTGCTCGACGATCGCGACGAAAGGGCAGGCGTTAAATTCAAAGATGCCGATCTGGTTGGGATTCCCTTCCGCATTGTCACGGGACGCAGTATTGCCGAGGGCAAAGTGGAGTTGGTCAAGCGGGCAACTAAGGAAACCTCTAACCTCGCTGTGGATGATGTAGTGGATTACCTGCGCAATGCGATCGCGAAAAATTGACGATGGAAAAAATTGGTAAGCGCCCGCCCGCTTTAAAAATCTCTATTTTCTTGTACCTGCTCAGAGAATTCCCTAAACTTAAGCAAAAGAACAACTCAGGCTAACGCGATGGGTAGCACATATGCTGGTACAAAGGCTTAGAATAGGTGTAGAAAAGAAATTTTCGCTATGAGCATTGTTGTCCCTGACGAAATTTTAACCACAGCCCGCATGACAGAGGCAGAAATGCGTCAGGAAATCGCTGTCATGCTCTTTCAGAAAGAGAAGCTTACCCTTGCCCAAGCCAGTCGATTTGCCGGAATGCACCGCGTTGCCTTTCAACATTTGCTTGCCAGCCGTCAAATTCCAGTACATTACGATGTGGAAGATTTCGAGCAGGACCTTCAAAATCTACGGGAGATGGGTAGATTGTGATTGCTGTCAGCGATACATCACCCATCAACAATCTTGCTGCAATTAATCAGCTTCACCTCTTACATCAAATTTATGGAACAATTATCATTCCTGAAGCAGTTTATCGAGAACTAACCGACCCTAATTTTCCCGTTGCAGGCGCAACAGAAGTACAAACTCTTGACTGGATTCAAACATCTGTTGTTCGCAATCGCATTGTCGTCGCAACACTGGTCAACGAACTCGATATTGGCGAAGCTGAGGCGATCGCTTTAGCACTTGAGGTTCACGCCGATTGGGTCTTGATTGATGAGCGGCGCGGTCGGCTATTAGCAGCTAGTCTCAAGCTTCGTTATACAGGTATCTTGGGGATTTTAGTCGAAGCAAAAAGCCAAGGTTTGATTGCTAAAGTCAAGCCTTTATTAGATGCTTTGAGCAACGAGGCTGGATTTTGGGTTGCAGAACCTTTGTACAAGCATATTTTACAACTTGTTAATGAAGATAACTCCTAGGAAATAAAGTAAACTTTTTCTTATTCAAGATAACAAAATGGATATCAATTTACTAGCTTTACCCGGTCTTGTCACAATTCTGGCTTTGCTGCTCTACTACGGCCTCACGATCGGGGTTGGCATCGCTCGCTACAAATATAAAATCCCCGCGCCTGCCATTACTGGAGATGAAAATTTCGAGCGCATTTTCCGCGCCCACCAAAATACATTGGAGCAATTAGCTCTATTTCTGCCCAGCCTGTGGTTGTTTAGCATTTTTAACAATCCGGTCTGGGGTGCAGCCATTGGTGGGGTGTGGGTGTTAGGCCGCATTGCTTATGCTTGGGGCTATTACGTTGCTGCCGAAAAACGCGCGCTTGGCAACGGTGTGGCGACCCTGTCGATGCTGACCTTGTTAATTGGTAGCGCGATCGCGATCGCGGGCAAAATTCTAGTACTGATTAATTTGAAGGCGTAGTAGAATCTTGGGACTCCCATAGCGATCGATCCGATGGTAAATGCAGCGATCAGCGTATCCGTAGCTCAGACGAATTACCAAGCGAGTGCTGCCACCAGGACGCAGGCTCTGGTGCAGGTCTTAGTCGATTGCCAGGGTATTGAAGGTTTGTTAACCTACTCTATTCCTGCCGACATGAAGATTGCCGTGGGGGATATTCTGACCGTGCCCCTGGGAGCGCGCTACGTGGGCGCGATCGCTCTGCATCTAGTCAATGCATCGGAACAACCGGAATTTGATGGAGAGATCAAACCCGTTAGCTCTCTGGTCAGCACGGGGATTTTTCCGCCTTACTACTGGCAATTACTCGCTCGCACTGCCGAATATTACCGCACTCCCCTAATTCAAACCGTCAAAGCTGCTTTACCACCCAAGTTAATGGATCGCGGCAGCTATCGCATCCGCATTAACGCACAGATTGAAGCAATCGATGAAGCGAATCTCTCTCCAGCGGCGAGGGCGGTATGGCAGTTTCTAAGCGATCGCGCGAGTCAATCTCATCATAAATCCGATCGCAAAGGTGTAACGCAGAAATATCTATATCAACATCTGTCTCATTATACCCATCCTGGATTGAAGGAACTACATCAACTAGGCTATATCTCTACATATCTGGAGCCGCCGCAGCGCCCGCAGCCTAAGTACGAAGATTGCGTGATTCTCTTGCGATCGCCGGATGAATATCTCACTACACGGCAAAAGGAAGTTATTACTGTCCTGCAAAGGCTGGGGGGCGACGTGCTGCGATCGCAACTGATCGAACAAGCAAAAACCACCTATGCCTCTCTACAAAATCTAGCAAAGAAAGGTTATATCGCGATTGAAGCACGGGAGTGTTTGCGTCTGGGGGATAAAACCCATGTTGTCGCTAAAGATCGCCCCAAGCAACTCACGCCAGCTCAAGCAGAAGCCTTAGCTCGGATTCAAGCTCTCACATCGACCAGTACGCTTCTCCTGCATGGCGTTACGGGTTCGGGCAAAACGGAAGTTTATCTACAGGCGATCGCGCCAGTTTTGCAACAAGGAAAATCCGCTTTAGTCCTGGTACCGGAAATTGGCTTGACTCCGCAGTTGATGGATCGATTTCGGGCGCGCTTTGGCGATCGCTATGTAAATGCTTACCACAGCCAGCTTTCTGATGGCGAGCGGTTTGACACCTGGCGGCAGATGCTATCCGGCGAGCCGCAGATTGCGATCGGTACGCGATCGGCAGTATTTGCACCATTACACAATCTGGGTTTAATCGTCCTCGATGAGGAACACGATTCCAGCTTCAAGCAGGATCGCCCTCAGCCCTGCTACCACGCTCGTACGGTGGCACAATGGCGCTCTGAATTAGAAGATTGTCCCTTGATTCTTGGCTCGGCCACGCCTTCGACTGAGATGCTGTATTTGGTGAAGGCACAAGGCAGTCAAACTTCTATTGGCGATCTGGATTCGCAAAATCCCCAAGATTTACCCGAGATATCCGAGCGACAATCGATCCAATATCTCACTCTACCCGATCGCATCGGTAATAAGCCCATGCCACCGATCGCGGTAGTGGATATGCGCGAAGAGTTGAAATCCGGCAACTGGTCGATGTTCAGTCGGCAATTGCAAGCAGCGATCGCCAGAATGCAGGCACAGGGCAAGCAGGGCATTCTGTTTATCCATCGACGGGGGCACAGTACATTTGTTTCCTGCCGCAGTTGCGGGCACGTCATGATGTGTCCCCACTGCGATGTCTCGCTCTCCTATCACGTCTCGCCAACTAGAAAAGATGGCGATTTGCGCTGCCACTATTGCAACTACGTCCAAACCAAGCCGCGCAGTTGTCCTGCCTGCGGTTCGCCCTATTTCAAGCACTTTGGTAGCGGTACCCAAAAAGTAGAGCAGGAGCTGACCCAGCTTTTCCCCAGCCTGCGTTTAATTCGCTTTGATAGCGATACCACTCGAAATAAGGATGGACATCGATCGCTATTGTCACAGTTCCAAGCAGGCGAAGCAGATCTGCTGATCGGCACCCAAATGATTGCGAAAGGAATCGATATCCCTCAAGTAACTTTGGTGGGTGTAATCTCTGCCGATGGTTTGCTGAATTTCTCTGACTACCGTGCTGGCGAACGGGCATTCCAAACTCTGACTCAGGTAGCAGGTAGAGCGGGGCGCGGTGACGATCCTGGTGAGGTAATAATCCAGACGTACACGCCCGAGCATCCTGTAATTCAAGCCGTACAAACCTACGACTTTAATAATTTTATGCAGAGCGAGCTAGGACATCGAGCGGCGCTTAGCTATCCCCCCATCGGGCAAATGGCGTTGATTCATCTCAGCAGTGCCGACGCGATCGCAGTGGAAACGGCAAGCGATCGTCTGGCAGAATATCTGCAAGCCCAAAGCAATGATTGGGAAGTACTGGGGCCGGCTCCAGCGGCGGTGACCAGGGTAAAAAATCGCTATCGCTGGCAGATTCTGCTTAAATTCAATTCTTCGGCTTTACCGCACCTACCAAATCTAGAAACCCTACGTTCCGCTCTTGGCTCCAGATCGGTACGACTCGCAATTGACATCGATCCTCTAACTATTCTTTAGTGGAATTAGGGATTGAGAGTTTGAAAAAGCTCTGCGATAGATTTCATGGGGAGATAAAGTTTCATGGGATTTTGTTGAAATTGCTGGAAGCCATACTTGATGTAAAAACTTACTGCATCCTCGTCGATTGCTTCGGCGATCGCTGCTAGAGATGCCACCTGAGTCGATGCATGTAATGCTTTTCTTAGTGCATCCACTAACATCAATTCGCCAAATCTCTTGCCTTTTTGCTTGCGATCTACGGCAAGACGACCTAGCAATGTTGCTGGCAATTGAGGATAACGAGGTAAGTGCTTGGCAAAAGCTTCATCTAAGACTGTAATGTTAATCGTATAGGCAGAAAGCGTGTAGTATGCCAAAACATCAGGATCGGGATCGTCAATCAAGACAAATACTGTCGCCGAACGTCTTTTGAGATCCTGAGACGCTTGTTTGCGGATGTAATTGTCTAGACTACCCTTGCCGCAGGAAAAGTCGGAACGGTTATGCCTGCGACTATCGAGTGGTTCAATCTTGAGAACCATTATTCCGCGTTCATTACTTGCTTGTGCCGTAAGGCTGCTGCTTTCAGCGCATCATTAGGCTCAGGAGGGTTAAGGAGAGCATCAACAAAAATTGCGCTATCCTCAATACTAAGTTTTAGCGATTGGTGCTGCTGAATAACTCGGATTGCTTCTGTTTGTACGCTTGCAACCACAAAATCTGTGAGCGTACGTCCTTCTAAATCAGCTGCTTGCTGCCAAAGCGCCTTAATCTCAGGGCTAATCCGAGCTTCTAGTCTCGCCATCGATTGGGAATTAGTTGCAGTTGCCATATCGATAAAAGCAAAATTGCATTATTAGCTATATTATACGGCTATTTGCCGCATGTCAATATTTCCAATTACCCACCTTTTATAGCGATCGTAAATGATTTATAGCTATAGCCAATAGGCTTAGGACGGGGTGCAGGAGTGGAACCCCTGCGTGGAGGCGTGGGGGCTGCGCCCCCTGTCCTAACAGATCTGTCTACGGCTATACGATCGCTATAGTTATTTTTGTGGCAAATTTACTCCACGATACAATTCTTCGATCGCTACCTCAATCTCCATACTCTTCAAAACAACTCGATCGCCAGCATGATAAATCTCTATTTCCCATTGCTCTCCATCGCCCACGCGACGGCGGCATTCTATTTTCATCTCATCCTGCGAGATTAGAACGTACTCTTCTAAAGATTCGATCTGTTGATAATCGTTAAACTTATCACCGCGATCGAAATTTTCCGTTGATGGTGAAAGTACTTCAGCGATTAACTTGGGGTAGCGTTTGATGTAGCGATCGTCGCGATCGCGACGATCGCAGGTGACAAAGGCATCGGGGTAGTAGAACAATGCATCTTTGTAATTGACTTTGACATTTCCAGATCGCACTGCGCAATCTTGCGATCGCGCTTTCTGACGCAGAAGTTCGATTAGATTTAGGCACAGTTCATCATGGTCGTCACTTCCCCCTGCCATAGCATAGACTAAACCATAGCGATATTCGTGTCGAAACATGCTGTCGCGTTCGATCGCAAGGTATTCTTGGGGACTAAATCCAGATGGAATGGCGATCATATTAGCTTACTGTCTCTCGTAAAGATTGACTCGTAATAGTCAGAGAGGTTAGGGCAGGCACGGGGCACTGCTCCTACGTCTCTATAATTATCGGTGTTTCTTTGTGGGAATCGTTTTTAATCTACTCCTTCGATGCGGTCTTCTAGTTCCTGGTAGAGATCGCGCAGCATTTGCAGGTTCTGGTCGCTGGTTTCCCAGTACCCCCTGCCATTTACCTCCAGTAACGTGCCGACGATCTTGCGGAAAGAGTGAGGGTTGAGATTCTTGAGGCGATCGCGCATCTCTGCATCCTGGACGTAGACATCATTGACATCCTCATAGACCCAATTGTCCACCGCGCCAGCGGTTGCCGACCATCCCATCGTATTCACCAGGCGCTTGGAGATCTCGCGCACGCCTTCATAGCCGTGGTTGAGCATGCCTTCGTACCATTTGGGATTCAACAATTTGGTGCGAGAGTCGAGGCGCACGGTTTCGCTGAGGGTGCGTACCTGGGCGTTAGCTGTAGTGGTATCGGCCATGTAGGCACTGGGCTGCTTGCCGTCGCTTCTAAGACTCGCTACCACTTTAGTCGGGTCGGAGTCGAAGTAGTGACTGACATCGGTGAGGCTGATTTCCGAGGAATCGAGGTTTTGGAACGTGACATCGACGGATTTGAGCGATGATTCGTACAACTGGCGTTGCTGCACGTTATTCACCTCAGAGCCAAACGCAAAGGATTTGCGCGACAAATACATCTGTTGCAGATCCGACTCGCTTTCCCAGGTGCTATTCTCCACCGCCAGGTTAACATTAGAGGAATAGGAACCAGCCGCGTTACTAAACACCCGCGTCGCTGCTTGGCGAAGCGTGACACCAAATTCCTCTGCCTGAGCGATCGCGTGCTTGCGCACGAAGTTCATCTCTAGCGGCTCGTCGGCCTCGGCAGCCATGCGAATGGCGCGATCTAGCAAATCCATTTGATTTACAAATAGATCCCGGAACACACCGGAACAGTTCACCACGACATCAATGCGAGGGCGACCTAACTCTTCTAATGGGATTAACTCCAGGCGGTTCACTCTACCCAAAGCATCAGGTAACGGTTTAACTCCCACCATGCAAAGCACCTGTGCTAGCGATTCGCCGTAGGTTTTGATGTTATCCGTACCCCAGAGCACGCAAGCTATGGTTTCGGGGTAATTGCCGTTATTTTCAGATTTCTGGCGATCTAGCAACCGTTCCACTACGACCTGGGCTGCCTGTACGGCGGCGCTGGTGGGAATCGACTGCGGATCGAGGGCGTGCATGTTTTTGCCCGTGGGCAATACGCCCGGATTGCGGATGGGGTCGCCACCAGGGCTAGGGGTAATGTATTCCCCTTCCAAAGCTCGAATGAGACCGCCTAGCTCGTTATCCGCCACAATTTGTTTGAGACAGAATTCCAAAAATTCAAATAGGGGATCGATCGCTTCCGAATCGATCGCCTTATAGCCTGATTCGTGCAGAGAGGTAATCCAGGGTTCGGTTTTACCCATGCTGAGGAAGTTGAGCACGGATAGTTTGGAAATTCGCCCATCGGCATCGGCTTTGGCTTTGACCAACGCCCCTACAGCTTTATTAGTCGTAGCGCGAATCTGTGCCAGTAACTCAACATCCTCTAAGATGCCCTTATCGCTAGATTTAAATAGCTGTTCGATATCCCTCCCAATGCTTTCACAGATAATTCTCGGTAAAGATTTGATATTGTCTTCAGGGCGATCGAAGCTGGCGATGCTGGCTAAGACATCAGTGACATCTTCGATTTTGGGTGCTTCGCCGACTACGTGAAGACCGCAGGGCAGAACGCGAGACTCAATTTCCATGAGCTTGTTGTACACTTTCCCAACAATATTGTCGCGTTCTTCCAAACTCATGTCCTTAGCGTCGCGATCGCCGAGATCGACATCTTTATCCAGATTAACCAACCGGACCTTATCCATAATCGTGTTGGTAATCGAGACACCGCGATTGCCCAGGCGCAGTTCTTTATAAGAACCGATCAGTTCGTTAAGTTCGTTTAAGCCACGGTTAAGTCCGGCAGTTTCGGGGGCGGGGGTGATGTAGCTAATCGTGGTGGCATAGCCGCGTCGCTTGGCGATCGTGCATTCCGAAGGGTTATTGACGGCGTAGTAGTAGATATTTGGCAAAGCGCCGATCAAGTTATCGGGATAGCATTCGCCCGACAGACCGATCTGCTTGCCTGGCATGAACTCCAGGGAGCCGTGGGTGCCGAAGTGCAGTACGGCATCGGCTTGCCAGATTTTGTTGAGGTAAGTGTAGTAGGCGGCAAACCCGTGGTGGGGCGAGGCGGACTTGCTGAATAGCAGGCGCATGGGGTCGCCTTCGTAGCCAAACGTTGGTTGTACGCCCACAAACACGTTGCCGTAGTGCTTGCCGTAGACCAGCAAGTTCTGTCCGTCGGAGTTGAGATGTCCGGGTGCGGGACCCCATTGCGCGGCGATGCTTTCGTAGTAAGGTGTACTGGCCTCGTACTCCGGCACGGAGAGCCTGGCGGCGATGTTTAGCTCCGGACTACCGGCAATCGCGTTAGGATTGTGCAAAATTTCCTGCATCAGGGCTTCGCCGTTGGCGGGCAGGTCGTGCACGTCATAGCCATTATTTGCTAGCGACTGCACCACCTTATGCACGGAGGCAAATACATCCAGATACGCCGCCGTACCGATATTGCCCTTATCCGGCGGGAAGCTAAAGATGGTAATCGCAATTTTCTTTTGGCAGCGGGGCTTGCGGCGCAGGTTTGCCCACTTCATGGCACGACTGGCAATCATCTCAACGCGATCGCTGAGCGTGATCGCCCGCCCTGTCAACTCATCGCGCCCGGACATCACGATCGGATCGACGGCACCATCCAGTTCGGGCAAAGCTACCTGTAAAGCCACCTGCACGGGATGCAGTCCCAGATCGCTATTCTGCCACTCCTCTGTGGTCTGGAACACGAGGGGCAACACCACCATGTAGGGGCAGTTGAGTTTTTCCAGTGCCGCTACGGCTTTGGGGTGATCTTGACGAGCGGGGCCGCCAACCAGGGCAAATCCGGTGAGGGATACTACTGTATCTACTAAGACTGTTTCTCTAGCTTTATCTTTGCTGAACGACCAATTGCCTCTAGGCGCGGAACTGTAAAAATATTCCTCGACTGGCTTGGAGAAATCTAAGCCACCTGCGAATACTGGCATCACCCTTGCACCTTGCGATTCCATTTCTTGCACGACAGCAACATAATGGGCATCATCCCCGGTTACTAAGTGCGTGCGTGCCAGTACTAAACCAATACAGGGTGCCAATGGGTCTTTAAGATCGTCGGAAATGTCGGTGCGGGAATTGTACCAGGCAAAATATTCCTGTACGTCCTCAAACATTTTGGGGGCGATCGGATGCCAAATACCCATGTCTGGATAGGAGATCGGCTCGCGAAACGCGATCGCATTCTTGCGATCCTTCACCTGCGGCATGTAGTTTTGCGCGATCATCAACAGGAAGTTCTCCAGGTTTTCCTGGGAACCGCCCAGCCAGTATTGGAAGCTGAGCATGAAATTACGTGCATCCTGTGCCTTATCGAGGGGCATGTATTTGAGGATTTTGGGCAGGGTTTGCACGACCTTGAGCATGCTGTCTTGAAAAGAACTACCCGCCTTTTCCTTGCGTTTTTTCATGAACTGAGCGATCGCGCTCTTGGACTGACCGAGATTTTCCATGCTAAAACTGCCCATTTTATTCAGGCGCATGACTTGAGGCATGGAAGGAAAGACCACACAAGCATCAAGGCGATCGCGATGTGGCTGCACGGCATCGACAATTTTATTGGCCAGATCTTCAATGAAGATTAGTGAAGCCAGAAATACGTTGGCATCGGCAACATCCCGTTGAAATGACTCATAATTTGCTGGATCGCGCAATTCCTCGATTAAGTAACCGCTCACCTCTACGGCTAAATTGGGGTTACGGCTATTAATGGCGGCGATCGCCGCTGATAAAGCACTCTGATACTGTGGTTCTAAGACGACGTAAACCACTTTCATCAACACACGACCGTTAATATTTTCCGGGGCAATATGTCTAATTGTTGTGCTGGTCGGTTTAACGGTTGCGAACATGCGGTCTCCTTAAGTTTTCGGATCTCTATAAGTAGCTTGTATATCAACGACAATGAGGGACTTCGAGGAATTGCTTATCCTCAAGCACTATTTAGCCAGGACTAGTTACGAACTAATTAGCTATCAACTTTAGTTTTAGCAAAGAATCCTTACAATAGTTCACCTACAGACCGATCTGCAACATTTTGCAATCAAATTATTTAAATTTCGTAACAAAACCTTAGTGCATTCAATCAAAAAATGTTTACATTAATTAACATGATTCGAGCGGTCTTAAATCTTAGATCCTTTAGTCCTTCACGGAGGATAATGAATGCCAGCAGCAGATATAATTAGATAAAATTTAAGGATATTTGACAATAACCCCCTGTTGTTAATCCTTATTAATGGTTAATGGTATTCAGGCGGCTTTAAACTTATGATCCCTGAGATTGAATTTAGGTCTGAAGAAGATCTGGGTATTATTGACAGCTTGCAAAACAAGTTAGAAGAAGCAATATTTCATCAGCACGAAGGTTTTTTTAGACAGGCGAAGCGTCTTTACAAGGAGGTTCTAGCCCAAGATCCCAAACATGCTGAGGCTTTACACAGGTTAGGTTCGATAGAATGCGAATTGGGTAGATTCGAGGTAGGCGTTAATCTCATTAACTCTGCTTTAGAGTTAAACCCAAACATAGTTGAAGCTCATATTTCTAAGGGGAAATGTTTGTCTCGGCAAGGACGCTTAAGCGAAGCGATCGCTGCTTTTGAAAGGGCAATAGAAATCGATCCCAATCTGGCAGATGCATATCAGCATCTATCAATTGCGCTCAAAGATAGCGGGAATCTGGAAGCTGCAAATTTCTACAAACTCAAAGCTCTAACTTTAGCTCCTAGTTTACCCAATCCACCTTCCAATTTAAGCTCGAATCTAAGTTTCGGTTTAGATGAATCGTTTAAATCTCTGCCAGAGGAGATTGAGTTAATTCAACAGAAATTAGAGGAAGCCCATGCCCATCATTCCGAAGGCTTTACCAATCAGGCAAAAAACTTATATGAAGAAGTCCTGACCCTACAAGCAGATAACTTCGATGCCTTATACATGTTGGGTACGCTTGCCTACGAATCGGGCAAAATTGCCGATGGGTTGGACTTACTGAAAAAAGCCATGCTGGCGCAGCCAGAAAATGCTGAAGTTTGCTGCCAGATTGGGAACGGTTTTTACAAATTGGGAAATCTAGATGACGCGATCGCGCGTTATCGACAGGCTGTAAACCTGAACTCAAATTACACTAGGGCGTACTACAATCTGGGGATTGCCCTGCACAAAACTGGCGACTTGGAAGGTGCAGTTGATAGTTTGGAAAAAGCGATCGCCTTGCGGGGAGACGATCCCAAGCTGCTCTATCACCTGGGGGCTGTTTTGCAGCAACAGGGGAAATTTCAAGCAGCACTAGGGCGCTATCAGAAAGCTTTAGAACTAAAGCCCAATTTTGTTAGAGCTAGCCGCGCTTTAGTTAACCTGGTTGCCTCCATACAAGAATTTGCTAACGTGCCATCCCCTCAAACTCCGTCTGATTCTGGTCGGCTAGATCGAGAAGATAGGGAGCCGACAAAACCAGAGCGATCGGATGCCGACCAAAAGCCAGAAAACATAGAAGCAATAGATCGAGATCGGAAACTAGAACAATTAAAACAATTACTGCGAGCGGAACCTAAATCTGCCGAGTTATACGGTCAAATAGGAGACATTCAGCATCAGTTAGGGAATTTTGAGGCGGCGATCGCTGCCTATCAAAAAGCAACCGAAATCGATCCCAAGTCAGTCGAAGCTCATTTTGAGCTAGCTTCTATTTTCCTAAAACTAAACCAACCACAAGCTGTAATTCACTATTGCCAGCAAATAATTGCCATCGATCCGCTTCATGCTGAGGCGCATTGGATGTACGGCGTTGCTTTGACGCAGGTTAACTCGCTAGATGCAGCCATCAGTCACCTGCACCAGGCGATTGCCTTTAAGCCCGACTATGCCGACGCCTTTAGCAGTCTCGGGGCAATTTACGTGCTGCAAGGTAAATTGGATGAGGCGATCGCCTATCTGCAAAGAGGTAGGGTATTTGCTCCCAACGCTGTGGACTTACTCTACAACCTGGCGGGAGCGCTAAAGCAAAAAGAGAAATGGTACGAGGCGCTTGAATATTACCAACAAATTATCAAGATTCAGCCGAACTATGCCCTGGCATATCAAAAATGCGGCGAGATTTTAGTAGAGGATAATCAGATAGAGGAAGCGATCGCTTATTTTCAGAAATTACTGAGCTATCAAGACGACAATCCTATTGCCAACCGACTGAGCAGGTTGGCTTTACCCGTTCTGTACGACAACGAAGAGGAAATCGGCTACTGGCGCTATCGTTATGAGGAGGGCCTGCAAAAATATATCGATGCTTGCGATCTCTCAACAGAGAAGTCACAGAAACTAGCTTTAGCAGGAATTAGCTACTGTACCAACTTCTATCTTACCTATCAAGCCAAAAACGATCTCGAGCTGCAACGCCAATATGCCGAATTCGTGCAGCGAGTTATGGCTGCCAACTACCCGCAATGGACGCAGAAAATTGAGATGCCACCCCTGGGCAAAGATGAGAAAATTCGCATTGGCTATATTTCTCCCAATCTCAAGGGTCATGCGGGTGTAGCCTGGAGCTTGGGATGGCTGCGTCAACGCGATCGCAGCAAATTTGAAGTCTACAGCTACTTCACTGGTAGATTTCCCGATGAGACAACCGCGCTATTTCAAGCAGAAAGCGATCGCTTCAGGCATATTCCCGATAGTTTCGAGGCGATTTGCGAGCAGGTACGGCAGGACAACCTGCATATCCTGGTATTTCCAGATATCGGCATGGATGCCCAATCGCTCAAGCTGGCGGTCTTGCGTCTAGCACCGATTCAATGTGCTTGTTGGGGGCATCCCATTACCTCTGGCTCGCCCAATATCGAGTATTTCCTTTCCGGCGACTTGATGGAACCGGAGAACGCGCAATCTCACTATAGCGAAATCCTGGTACGGCTACCCAAATTGGGATTCTGCTATCCCAAACCGCAACTGCCCAGAGACAGGAAAACCAGAAAGGATTTTAACATCCCAGAAGATGCCATAGTTTATCTCGCTTGTCAGTCACTCTACAAATATCTCCCACAACACGATCGCATTTTTGTCGAGATTGCGCAGCGGGTACCTAATGCCAAGTTTGTGTTTCTGTGCCGAACGACAGCGCACGTTCACGACCAGTTTTATCGGCGCTTGCAGAAAGCATTTGCGGCGGCAGAACTGGATGTCGCTCGATTCTGTATCATGCTGCCAAAGCAAACAGGCGATGACTATCTGAGCGTGCATTTAGCATCTGATATCTTTCTCGATAGTATCGGTTGGTCTGGTGGCAACACCAGTTTAGAAGCGATCGCCTGTGGATTGCCGATTGTGACTCTACCTGGCGAGTTCATGCGAGGTCGTCATACCTATGCCATGCTCAAAATTTTGGCGATGGAAGATACAATCGCCCAGAACGAATCTGAATACATTAGCATTGCGGTACGCCTGGCGCAAGATCCCGATTGGCGCAGAGATGTGGTTGAGAGAATGCGATCGCGGCATGGGGATCTCTATGAGGATACTACTTGCGTAAGAGCCTTAGAGGATTTCTACATGGCGATAACCAGTTCTCAGAAATCCGAGGAAATTCTTTCAGAGGGCATCTCGCACCAGCAAGCTGGCAGGTTGGAAGAAGCAAGGCAACTGTATCGCAAGATCTTATGGCAACAACCTCACGATTTCAACGCTCTCTACCTGTCGGGTACCATTGCCTATCGTTTGGGTAACAACAGGGATGCGATTCGCTACTTGCGACAAACGATCTTCCTGCGCGGCGATCATGCCGAAGCGCATAAGAAATTGGGAGATATTTTTCTAGAGCAAGGTGAACCCGAAGAAGCGATCGCCGCCTATCAAAACGCCGTCACCTATAAGCCAGAATATTTTGACGCTCACTTCAATTTGGCAAACCTCCTTTGGCAAACTGGTGATGGCGATCGGGCTGTCTTTCACTACCAACAGGTAATCGAGCGCAATCCTAACTTTGTCCTCGCCTATAGCAATTTAGGTGCCATCCTTTACGATCGGGGCAAAGTCGAGGAAGCAACTGACTGCCTGCGCCGCGCCTTAGAAATCGATCCCGATCTGGCAGAGGCTAATTACAACTTGGGGACGATGCTGTTTAAGCAAGGTAAATCCGATGCAGCATTACCCTACCTGGAAAAAGCGATCGCGCAGAATCCCCAATCTGCCGAGGCGCATAACGTGCTGGGCAATAGCTTGAGAGAACAGGGAAAACTGCACGATGCCATCGATCGCTATAGAGAGGCGATCGCGCTCAGTCCAGATTATGCTGAAGCGCATCGCAACCTCGGTACCGCCTTACTGACCCAGGGCAATTTCGAGCAGGGGCTAGCTGAGTATGAATGGCGCTGGCAAATGCCAATTTTTCAGCAAGATCCAGTATCATCTCTCATACAGCCGTTGTGGGATGGTTCCGATCTCGCTGGCAAGAGCATTCTCATCCACTCCGAGCAGGGCTATGGCGATACGATTCAATTTATCCGCTATCTATCATTGCTCAGAGAGCGTAATGCCCGCTTGGTTGTAGCTTGCCCAACGCCGCTGATCCGACTTTTAAGTCATATGGAGGGGATTGCCGCGATTGGCGATCGCTACGAGCAATTGCCTGCAACTGACTGGCGCATTCCCTTAATGAGTTTGCCGCGCCTATTTGGTACTACTTTAGAATCCATTCCCAAGCGCGTTCCATATATTTCTGCTCCAAATGCACCCGATCTGGAATTCAGAGCGCCGCATCATAATATCCACGTTGGCTTGGTTTGGGCTTCTAAACCAGGGCATTTGACTGCGAATAAACGCTCCTGTCCGTTTAGTCTATTATCGTTAGTTCTCAGCATTCCTGGCATCTATTTCTACAGTTTGCAAAAAGACGTTCCCAGTTCCGAACGGCACCTGTTAGACGCGCACCACGATCGGATTACCGATCTCGGCCATCAGATCGGCGACTTTGCCGACACCGCCAGTCTCATTAGCAAAATGGATTTAATTATAACTGTCGATACGGCAGTAGCGCACCTGGCGGGAGCCATGGGCAAGCCCGTATGGGTATTGCTGCCGTATGCATCCGACTGGCGCTGGTTATTGGATAGAGATGATAGTCCCTGGTATCCCACTATGCGACTGTTCCGCCAAAAGCAAATTGGCAATTGGGAAGGGGTAATTACTAGAGTTGCGATGGATCTGAGAAAATGGATTAATTGATTATGACAGTACGTGACGGTGAACTCGATCTATTAGATGTCGGAGTTCAGCACGTAGATGTGCTGTTGGGAAGGGCGATCGCCTCTCAAAAATCCGGTCAGATCGGTGCAGCAGAATGCCTATACCTACAAATCCTTAAACAACAACCAGACCAAATTGATGCATTGCAAAATTTAGGCACGATCGCCTGCCAGCAACAGCAATTCGAGCGCGGCATTAATTTACTGAGCCAGGCTATAGCGATCGCGCCCGATCGCGTTGGTATCCACACCAATCTCGCTCTGGCATACATTGCTATGGGGGATCTGGATGCGGCGATTCCTCATTATCAAAAAGTTATAGACTTGCAGCCAGATTGCACCCCAGCCTATCTCAGGCTATCACAGGCACTGATCGAGCGATCGCGGTTGGCAGAAGCGCAGGACTATTTAGAGAGATTGCTAGCACGCCAACCCGATTGCGCTGATGCCTATTGGGATCTCTGTGCGATTTTGCGCCAAACCGATCGCTACGCCCTATGGCGGCAGACTGCCGAACAATACATGCGGTTCTGTCAAGATTCCGATGCGATTGGTGCGGCGATCGCCACCATCCAGGCCTACTATAAAACTGGAATGCACGCTGAAGCTCTCCAGAAATTAGAAGAACTGGAAGCGCAGATCTATCGAGATGCAGGCGAACTATCAGATACAAATATCGGGCGCATCTATTTTCTGATTCTCTTCGCTATCTTTCGCCTGAGAGACGATTTAGAAGCAAATAGCAAGTTAGCAAAGTTAATTGGGCAACTCTACGCCAAAAGCGCTCGCAAAACCATCGATGCCATCCCTCGCAAATCGTTAGAACCCGACAGAGATCGCGACAACTTAGCGAATTCCCATTCTCAGCAAGATCGCTTGCGCATTGGCTTTATGTCCGTAAATTTTAGACGACATCCCGTTGGTTGGTGTATCGCGGACGCGCTTCAGTCGCTATCGCGGCTCGCTCCCCATATCTACCTCTATGCCACCAGCGAATTTAAAAGGGATGACCGCACAGAAGTATTTGAGAACATAGCAAGTAAATGCAACTGGAAGGGAAACCGCTGGCAGCAACAGACACAATCTGAAACTTTCAAGAACCTCAACGATCTAATCGCCGAAATCGAGGAAGATAATTTGGACGTGCTGATCGACCTAGATTCTTTAACTGCAAGCAGACATCCAGAAATCCTGGTCAGAAAACCAGCACGACTGTGCTTGTCGTGGCTGGGCTTTGATGCGCCGTTTCTCTCGACCGATAACTATAACCTGGGCGATCGCCATACGCATCCAGCAGGAATCGAACCATATTATCTCGAAACCATAATTCGATTACCAGATTCGCATATGGCTGTGGCTGGTTTTGCGAGCGTTCCTGTAGACCGCCAAGCCCAGCGTAAAGCGATCGGAATTAAAGCGCAAGAAATAGCCTATCTCTGCGTTACTCCCAGCATCAAGCTCAATTATCCAACGGTAGAAGCACATGCGCGCATCCTAAAATCCATTCCAGATAGCAGATTGCTTTACAAAGGCAGAGGAGATCTAGAGGTTGTGAAATCGCTCTATCACCAGATCTGCATCAACTATAATCTCGATCGCGATCGCATCAAGTTTCTACCACTGACAGCAACCGAAGAAGAACACAGAGGCTCATACGCGATCGCTGATGTCCTCCTCGACTCTTATCCCTATAACGGTGGCAGTCACACTTTAGAGGCGCTCTGGTTTAATTTACCCATAGTGACGCGCATGGGCGAGCAAAGTTTTTCCAGGATGGGCTACTCGTTTCTGACCACCCTAGGAATTACAGACGGCATTGCGCGTAACTGGGATGAATATGTGGAATGGGGCATTCGCCTCGGCCAAGATCGCGCTTTAAGGGATGCGATCGAAAAGCAACTGCTCGCATCAAAGCAGCCCGATCGCCTCTCGCCACTATGGAACCCCGATAAGCTTGCCAGAGATATGTACGGCATGTTTGAGTCGGTATTAGCAGGACAAAGAGACAGCGACGCGGCAATTTACTTTGAACTTGGTAATAACTTGTGGCATCGAGGCAACGTGGCCGAATCTGCCATGCGCTACCGTCAGGCGATCGCGCTGCAACCAGATCGTGCTGAAGCATGGGGTAACTTAGGGACGGTTCTGCATAGCGAGAACAAACTAGAGGAGGCGATCGCCCATTATCAGAAATCTCTACGACTCAACTCACATAACTTGACAATCCAATCGAATCTGGGTAAAGCATTCAAGGCACTAGGTCAAGACGATCTGGCGATCGCCTGTTACGAACGCGCGCTCGAGATCGATCCCCAAAACCTGCATCCATATAATCGATTGGGAGAGATATTTTTTGCTCGTCGCGACTGGCAAAAAGCAAGGGACTGCTTTCAGCAGGCGATCGAGATCGACCCTAACTATGCATTTTCGCTTAACCGACTCGGAGCTATTCACCTGGAATGGCAACGGGTAGATGAGGCCATTATCTATTTCGAGCGAGCGATAGGCTGCGATCCGGAATTCGTTAACGCCCACGTAAACTACAGTTTAGCCCTACTACTCAAAGGGGAATATCGGGCTGGCTTCGTCGAATACGAATGGCGCTGGCAAGAGCAAGAATTCCTGGCGCAAAATCCTACTTTCTCTACACCCGTATGGGATGGTTCCGATCTCCAGGATAGAACTCTTCTAATTTATGCCGAACAAGGCTTAGGCGATTTTATCCAGTTTATCCGCTACCTGCCTTTAGTAAAAGCTAAATGCAGCGATCGCGGTAAGATTCTGGTTACCTGTCCGGCATCGATAATTCCCTTACTCAGCGATAGCAACGATCTGATTAAAGATGTCGATTTGATTGCAGTAAATTCTCCCCTCCCCCCATTCGATCTTTGCGCTCCCCTATTGAGCTTGCCTCGTATTTTGGGAACTGCTGTTTCTAACATCCCATCTGTCGTTCCTTACCTATTTGCCAAGCCCGATCGCATGACGATCCCGGAGCGATCGCAGCAGGATCGATTGCGGATTGGCGTGGTCTGGGCAACGTGCAGTGCTAGCTCGGAGACTGGTAAGCGCTCCTGCCCCCTCGAATTGTTTCAGCGGCTAATCGATTCTAACCTGGGAACGTTTTACAGCTTGCAAATGGAAATTCCTCCTGCGGACGAGGATTTATTTGAACGCCTGGGCGATCGCATTGTGGATTTGCGCGATTGCATCCAGAATTTTGCCGATACAGCGGCGATCGTCGAACAGATGGATTTAATTATTTCGATCGATACTGCTGTGGCGCACCTGGCGGGCGCAATGGGTAAGCCAGTCTGGTTGCTACTGCCTTTTGCCGCTGACTGGCGCTGGATGCTAGAAAGAGAGGACAGCCCCTGGTATCCTACCATGCGATTGTTTCGCCAAGCACGGAGCGACGATTGGGCAGGAGTTATGGGTAGACTAGTTGTAGCCTTAAGAGATTTCATGCGAGGGGAGGTTATAGTGCGATCGGAGTCGGAGCCGTTAAATCTGGATATTTTAAATCTCGATATCTTGCTGCAAACAGCGATCGCCCACCATCAAGCTGGTAGGAGATCGGATGCCGTTGAGGTATGTAAAATCATCCTGGATCGCCAACCTGATAACTTTAACGCTCTGTATCTTATGGGTTTGCTTACCTATGCTGAGGGGCGCTGGCTAGACGCACAGAACTATATCGAGCGAACCATTGCTCTCAAGAGCGATCATGCTGAAGCATATAAGAAATTAGGTGATATTTTCAAGGAAAAAGGTGAAAGACAAGCGGCGATCGCCGCCTATAAACGCGCCATAACCCTAAAGCCCAAGTATGTTAACGCATACTATGCCCTGGGCTGTATTTTAGGCGAGCAAGAAGATTACCCCGAACTTGTCGAAACTGCCATTGTCAATTTTCAACAGGCTCTGACTCTGAAGCCAGACTATGCGATCGCGCACTATGGTTTGGGTCTTTGTTATAAATCCTTAAATCAGTTGGATCGAGCGATCGCGGCGTTTCAGCAATCTGTATTTTGCGATCCCAAATATACTGACGCGCACGTCGCTCTAGGTTTGACATTGTTGCTCGCGGGAAATTTTGCGCCGGGATGGCAAGAGTATGAGTGGCGCTGGGATGCGATCGATATTGCCAAGGAATCGCCGCATCTTTTCCCCGAACCTGTTTGGGATGGATCGGATTTTCGCGATCGAACGCTACTAATATATGCCGAGCAGGGACACGGCGATCTCATCCAATTTATTCGCTATGTTCCCCTAGTCAGGGATAAGGGCGGTAGAGTCCTGCTAGCTTGTCCTCAGGAACTAATTTCTCTATGTGCTTGCTTAGAGGAGATACAGCTTATCTTGTGGGATAGAGAGAAAGCACTAGAGCGCGATAAACTCGCATTTGATATTCGCGTTCCTTTACTCAGCCTGCCTCGCATCTTGGGAACTACTATAGATACTATCCCCAACCGCATACCTTATCTATCTGTTCCTCTCCCCATAAAACCGCACCTTCAGATCGCCTCCCAAGAACGCTTAAAAGTTGGCCTGGTTTGGGCAACCCATAGCGCCAGTCAAACAGCTAAACGACGCTCGTGTCCGCTACCGTTACTGGAACGAATATGGGAGATTGAAGGAATAGCATTTTACAGCCTCCAAACAGAAATATCATCGCTAGAGAGAGAAAGATTAGCAGGTAAAGTACAGGATCTAAGCCCGTATATTAACGACTTTGCCGATACCGCCATCCTGATCGAACAGATGGATCTGGTTATTTCTGTGGATACGGCAGTAGCCCATTTGGCAGGGGCATTAGGCAAACCTGTATGGGTTTTATTGAAGTTCCATCCCGATTGGCGCTGGCTGCTGGAACGCGAAGATAGTCCCTGGTATCCCACCATGCGCTTGTTTCGCCAATTACGCAGCAATGATTGGGAAGGGGTAATAGCAAGAGTAGTTGCTGCTCTGCAAGAATTTCGCAGTGGAGATGAGATGTCAATACCAAACTCACAACTACCTACCAGCACGCAAAGCTTGGATATAGATTCTCATGCTAAGCTGCAAACTGCGATCGCCCACCAGCAAGCAGGCAGGTTGGATGAGGCAGCCCAAATCTATCAACAAATTCTGCAACAGCACCCCGATGACTTTAACGCTCTCTATTTAGCAGGGGTAGTGGCCTTGCGCCAGAACCACCTCACTGAAGCAGTTAGCTATTTGCAACGCACGATCGCGCTCAAGAGCGATCACGCCGAAGCACACAGGAAACTGGGAGATATTTTTAAGCAACAGCGCCAGCCAGAGGAGGCGATTGCTGCCTACCGACAGGCGATTGCCTGCAAGCCTGACTATTGCGAAGCACATTATTTTATAGGCATCGTATTTTGGAATCAGGATAATTTCGAGCAAGCTGCTTTTCATTACCGACGGGCAACAGAAATCAAACCAGACTATGCAGCAGCGCATGGCAATTTAGGAGCGGCTCTGTTCAAGCTAGGGAAAACCGATGAAGCGATTGCATGCTATCATCGAGCCTTGCAACTCGATCCCCACGATCTCCTCGCACTTTGCAATTTAGCCACAGCGCTAGCCGATCTAGGTAAGCTGGATGAGGCGATCGAGCATTGTCAAACGGCAATTCAAATCCAGCCTGATAGCCAGAACGCGCACTGCAATCTTGCCTATGTCTACCAGTGTCAGGGAAACACAGAAAAAGCAATCGCGGCATATCAAAAAGTCATCGACCTCAATCCCAACCATATTGACGCTCATATTGGCTTGGGCAATATGTACTCCAACCTCCAGCAGTACGAAAGAGCTATTGATGAATTCAACCGTGCGATCGCCATCGACTCCAGTAATGCCAATGCCTATAACTGGTTGGGGTTTGTTTGCCTTGAGTTAAACCAGGTCGATGCTGCGATCGAGGCTTTCCGACATGCAATTAACTATAATCCCGACTATCCTGAAGCTCATCTAAATCTCAGTTTAGCTTTATTGCTCCAGGGCAACTATGCCGAGGGACTAGCCGAGTATGAATGGCGTTCCCAACGTAGCGGTTTGGACAAGGATTCCCCGCACTTCTTTCCACATCCCGTGTGGGATGGCCAAGATCTACAAGGTCGAACGCTCTTAATCTATTCCGAGCAAGGGTTTGGCGATTTAATTCAGTTTATTCGCTATATCCCCATAGCAAAAGCAAGATGTGGGTCGAATGGCAAAATCATTTTTGACTGCCAGGAGCCTGTTAGAAGGCTGTTCGAGCCATTTATTGACAAGACGGGTATTGAGATCCGTCCTAGGAATTTGCCTTTGCCACACTTCGATATTCGAGCATCGCTACTGAGCCTACCTCATATTCTGGGGACGACGCTAGATACTATCCCTGCGCCAGAGCAATACTTATCAATTGGGAAGGATATCAATCCAGAAGCTATCCGCAAGATTGGAGAGCGTCGATCGCTGCTCAAAGTAGGTTTAGTCTGGGCTAGCAAGCAAACTCATTCAACGGCTCCTAAGCGCTCCTGTCATTTATCATCTCTTCTCCCACTCTTCGATCTAGTCAAAGATCTGGCAAACGGTCAAACTAATATCCATTTCTATGTTTTACAGAAAGAAATAAGCGATGCAGATCGACCTCTGATGGAACAATATCAAGCAGAGCTAACCGACTTGAGCAATTATCTGGGTGACTTTGCCGATACTGCTGCCATTATCGATCGCCTCGATCTGGTAATTACGGTCGATACTTCCGTCGCGCACCTGGCAGGTGCAATGGGCAAGCCCGTATGGGTAATGCTTCCCCTCGCCCCCGACTGGCGCTGGCTGTTAGAGCGCGAAGATAGCCCCTGGTATCCTACCATGCGCTTATTCCGTCAAGACAAAACAGGAGATTGGCAAGGAGCTATAGAAAGAATAGCTATCGCCGTGCGCGAGCTTTTAAGTATCGATCTTACAAATTCTCATATGAAGTCTGCAAAATCGTCGAAATCATCAAAACCCACGAAGCCTTCAAAATCATCAAAAAAATCGAATAAGCGGAATAAAAGTCCTTATCCAGTAGAGTCTCCATTGCCAAATCTCGATATTCTAATTCAGGAGGCGATCGCCCATCACAAAGCTGGTAAGTTAGCTGAGGCAGAGGTTATCTATCAGCAGATTTTGCAATTGCAACCGCAACACTTCACCTCCTTACATATGCTAGGAGTATTGGCTTTACAAGCCGGGCAGCTTGAGACAGGTATTAGTTGGATTAAAAAAGCCGTAGCAGTCGATCCAACTAACGCTGAAGCTCATTCCAATCTAGGTAATGCTTTATCGGAATTGGAAAGACATGATGAGGCAATTTCCCATTACGAACGAGCGATCGCGCTAAATCCTGACTTCGCAGATGCATATTACAACCTCGGCCTCGCGAATGCTGCGCGAGGTGATATAGACAAAGCGATCGCTTGCTACCAACAAACAATTGCCATTAGCCCTACCTATGCTCAAGCCCATAATAATCTGGGCACTTTGCTGCAAAAGCAAGGTCAGTTCGAGCAGGCGAAAGATTGCTATCAGCAGGCGATTGCGATTAATCCCAATCATGCCGAAGCAAAATATAATTTCAGCATGCTTTTACTGCTGCTGGGGGATTTGAGGCAAGGGTTCTTGGAATACGAATGGCGTTGGCGCAGTCCGACTTTTCTTAGCGATAATCCAGCACCTTCATGCTCGCAACCACTGTGGGACGGAACCGATCTCGATCGTCGCACGCTTCTCATCTCCTGCGAACAAGGTTTTGGCGATGCCATCCAATTTAGTCGCTACTTCTCCTTAATCAAAAGGAAAGCAGAGAAGGTTATGTTTGTCTGCCCTCCACCTCTAGAGAAGCTATTCAGACAATTTGACGGAGTGAAACTCGTCCCACCTCACGCTCCCTTACCAGATTTCGATACTCACATATCCCTACTAAGCCTGCCCCGCATATGCGATACAGCCCTGGCAACTATTCCCGCAAGGATTCCCTACTTATCAGCACCGTCACCCGAAGAGATTGCAAGTCTTCTCAAGATCGACGATCGCACTAACACCTTTCGAGTTGGAATCGTGTGGGCGAGCAAAGCATCCCATCCTACGGCGGGCGATCGCACTTGTCCGCTGAACATCCTGAAATCGCTTTTAGATATTTCTAACGTTAATTTCTACTGCTTGCAAAAGGAGATCGACAATAGCGATCGACACTTACTCGGACAATATCAAGGGAAATTAACTATTCTCAGCGATCGCCTGCAAGACTTTGCCGATACTGCTGCCATAATTGCGCAACTCGACTTAGTAATTTCTGTTGATACCGCTGTCGCGCATCTAGCGGGAGCAATGGGTAAGCCTACGTGGGTTCTACTGCCTTTCTCCCCGGACTGGCGCTGGATGTTAGAACGCGAAGATAGTCCCTGGTATCCAACTATGCGCTTGTTCCGCCAGGAGCGAATTGGCGATTGGACAGATGCGATCGAAAGGGTTGGCAACGCCTTGCGCGACTTGACTAACTCAGGTAGCCGAACGCTTGATGCGATCTCCAGCGTATCGATCGCTATGTCAATAGAGGAGAAATCAGAATTTCTCTCAGTGGATGACTTGAATCTAGATGACTTAATTAAAGAAGCGATCGCGCATCACAAAGCGGGCAAGTTGACTGATGCCGAAAGACTTTATCGCCGAATTCTCCAACACCATCCGCAGCACTTCAATGCTTTACACATGCTGGGAACGCTAGCCTCGCAACTTGGTCAACTTGAAACTGGCATCACTTATATCCAACAAGCCCTGACCCTAAATCCGCAGAGTGCTGAAGCTCATTCTAATCTCGGTTCTGCCTACAGCCAGCAAGGGAATTTAGAAAAAGCAATCCTCCATTATCGATCGGCTATTAGTCTGAAGCCAGACTACGCCGATGCCCATAAAAACCTGGGACTGGCTTTACTCGCTGCTGGCAATCTGCAAGAAGGGTTTCGCGAGTATGAATGGCGTTGGCAAAGCGATAGCTTCAAACAGGGGAATCCCTTACCCAACTTCGTGCAGCCGTTGTGGGATGGCACGGATGCGAAGGAGCGCACGCTGTTGATTTACTGCGAACAAGGACTAGGAGATATCATCCAGTTCAGTCGTTATATTCCTTTAATAGCATCTAAAGTGGGCAAGGTTATCCTGGATTGTCGCGAGCCATTAAATCGCCTGCTCGGTCATACCTTCAGGACGCTCGAAAACCTTCAGATCGCTCAACGTAATGTTCCTTTGCCTCAGTTCGACCTGCGCATTCCATTGGTGAGTCTAGCCCGTATTTTAGGAACTACTCTAGAGACAATTCCCGCTCAAATTCCCTATCTGTCAGCACCTCAAGACACGAGCGGGATTGCAGCAGAGATTTCTCAGCACAAAGCACGGTTAAAAGTCGGACTTGTCTGGGCCAGCCAACCAGGTCACTCAACTACAGCTACGCGCTCTTGTCCGCTCGAACTTTTTCTGAAGTTATTAGACATTCCTGACATCAAATTCTACAGTTTGCAAAAAGAAGTTAGCGATCGCGATGTGGAAATACTCGAACAAAATCGAGGAAAACTTCAGGACTTGCGGCATTATCTGGGAGACTTTGCCGATACCGCTGCGATCGTCCAATCCCTAGATTTAGTTATTTCCATCGATACATCTGTCGCTCACCTGGCTGGAGCTTTAGGCAAGCCCGTATGGGTACTGTTACCACACGTTGCCGATTGGCGCTGGTTGCAGGGGCGCGAGGATAGCCCCTGGTATTCCACCATGCGGCTGTTCCGCCAACCACAGCCAGAGCGATGGGATGCAGTTATTACACGAGTAGTCGAGGAGTTAAATACGTCGATCGCCCAATACCAAAATCGTTCTTACAATCTCAAGTTAGACATCTCATCAACAGTAATGACTAAACAAAATATTGGTCTTAACATGACTATTGGTTCCCCTACTGGTTGGGGTGTAGTTAGCACAAACCTGCTATTGCAAATACTTAAAAGCGATCGTTTCAGTCCATATCTCATAGCTGCTCCCGACTTCAATACGGGATTTGTCAATCCGTTATATCGACATGCGATCGCACCGTTGATTAGCGAGCAAAGACGATTGCAGCAGATTGTCTCAAGTAATGCAAATAAGCTAATTTACGTTGACTTTCCAATAATTCACGTCCTGGATAATTCCAAACCCAAATACGAACTACGGATACGAGGAAAGCAGAATTATGGATATGCTGTTTTTGAGTCGTCTCATTTGAGTCCCGAAAAGATCGATTCTTTTAATAATTTCGACCTGATTCTAGTGGCATCAACCTGGAATGCTAACATTTTGCACAACTATGGCCTCACAAATGTTCGACTAGCTATCCAGGGTATCGATCCGGCGATTTTCCACCCTGCCCCCCGCTCCGATCTATTCAGAGATCGCTTTGTTATATTCTCTGGTGGCAAACTGGAGTTTCGCAAAGGTCAAGATATCGTTGTGGCAGCTTTTAAGATTTTCCAATCTCGCCATCCCGATGCATTGCTAATAACTGCCTGGCATAATTTCTGGCCTATCTTTATGGCTGGGATTGAAAAAACTGGTAATGTGGTTGGGCTGCCAGCATCAGATAGCAACCAAAATTTAAAGATTGCGGAATGGCTTGCTAATAATGGCCTACCGCCCAATTCATATATCGATTTGGGGTTAGTTCCCAATCACATTACTCCCCAGATCGTGCGCGAGGCGGATGTTGCTTTATTCCCCAATCGTTGCGAGGGTGGCACTAACTTAGTTGCCATGGAGTGCCTCGCCTGTGGTGTCCCAACAGTTTTATCAGCAAACACAGGACACCTGGATTTAATTGGCGATTTGAAGGACATTGAAGGTGGAACGATTCGCCACTGCTATCCTCTTCGCCATCAAAAGCCCGTTATGCGACATCCTCATTTCAGTGGGGTTGAAGGTTGGGGAGAATCTGATGTTGAAGAGGTTGTAGAGGTGCTGGAACAAATTTATAACGACCGGACAGAGGCGAAACTTAGAGGTGCAAAGGGTACGTTATTTATGCAAGGGATGACATGGGAAAAACAAGTAGAGAAAATTCTGGATGCGATCGCCACCAAAATCTCAACTTAATTCCACTTAGCTTTTTTGATTTATACTTTAATTATGATTAATATGAGGATATAGTCGCTGTGATTCAACAAACTTTACTTCCCCAAAGAGATTATGTATCTCCTGGGCTGCAAATTGTCCAACCCGATCTATATTTCCCTAATATGGTTGCTGGAGATCCTAACCTTTGTCCCTGGAAATATTTGCGAAGAGAGATTCCCCACAACTGGTATGTAGATCGGCGACATCCTATCTGTGGGTTCCTGAGTCGAGATGAAGCTCATATCCTGTATAACACTGCTTTGAGGTTTAAGGGTAAACGAGCCTTAGAGGTTGGTTGCTGGATGGGTTGGTCTGCCTGTCATTTAGCGCTAGCTGGCGTAAATTTAGATGTAATCGATCCCCTACTATCTCAATCTCCCAATCGCGAAAGTGTAATCTATTCTCTAGAATCAGTTGCCAAAGCTTTCGGCACTTTCGGCGAGGTAGTCCTAATTTCGGGTTTCAGTCCCCAAAAAGTTGAGGAACTAGCCATGCAGACCCAGCGAAAATGGTCGCTCATTTTTATTGATGGCAACCATGATGCTCCCTATCCTATAAATGACACGATCGCCTGCGAGAAGTACGCAGAAGACGATGCCATGATTATGTTTCACGATCTTACCTCCCCTGATGTAATGCAAGGTTTAGACTACCTCAGAGATAGAGGTTGGAAAACCAGAATCTACCAAACCATGCAAATTATGGGTGTAGCTTGGCGCGGGAATGTAGAACCAGTAGAACATATCCCAGACCCAAGGATCGATTGGGAACTGCCAGTACATTTACAAAATTATGTAGTTAGTGGTATGCCTTGATGACTGACTCTTTTTCAATTATTGTGCCAGCTTTTAATTGCGAGAGGGTAGTAAGCAAAACCCTGACAAGCATTGCTGAGAGTATTAATTTCTTTAAGCAACATTATGCGCGATCGCAGGAAGTAAGCGCTGAAATAGTAATTGTTAATGATGCCTCAACCGATAATACATTGTCTTTACTAAAGGAGTTTGCCGACCGATACGTCTTTGTCAAAATTGTCAGTTCTAACCGTAATAGAGGAGCATCTGTTTCGAGAAATATAGGCGTAAGATACGCCCAAGGCGAGATTTTGTTTTTCTGCGATGCCGATGACCTTTTCTTACCCGAACACATCTATGTCTGCTTTATGTTGTTACAAGGTAGATCTGAAGGGATATCATCATTTCCACTGATTAGCGAGAATTACAATCTAATCGTCAGCTTGCCAGAAGATCGTATTAACGCACTCAGAACAGGTGTGAGGATTAAAGACAAAATTCACCCCCAATGGACTAAAGCCATTAGGAATAGTATCCCTCTTAATTTATGCGTTAGAAGGGAATGTCATGAGTTTATCGAAGGATTTCCCGAAGATGAGATTTACACAAAAGTGGGGACGGAAGATCTAACTTATCAAGTAGCATTATCTACATTTTATAAAATTGACAAGATCGATATAGATACAGTTGAATATGTTAGATATCCTGGCAATAATTTAGACAAGCAACTAGCAAAGTTTAAACTCCCCCCAGGCGAATATCAAGGATCGCTCCACATCGATCCCGGTTTACTGAGAGAAGTGGAAGATGCAAGGCAGCAAAGAATATTGTATTTGCGCCAAAAACATTATGAGCGATCGCATCAATCCGAGCCTTCCCAGTTTAGAGATCGTTCTTTTAGCAGGGATGTAATTATTATTACTGGAGCGGATACGAAGTTTTTCGAGTTAGCTCAAGGAACTATTCGGTCAATCCGAGATAAGCCTCAAGGTAAAGATGTGGCTATAGGATTCCTCGATCTAGGTTGCACTGCTGAAGAAATTAGGTGGTTGCAAGATCGCGTCGATATCATCAAACAGCCAGTTTGGGATTTTGATTTTCCCAATCGAGAGCGATCGCCCGAATATTTAAAAGGGCTGCTAGCACGACCATTTTTACGACAGTATTTCCCAAATTTTGACATTTACCTCTGGATCGATGCCGATGCCTGGGTGCAAGACTGGTATGCAATTGAATTATTTATCCAGGGAGCTAACCGCAAGGGGCTGGCGATCGTGCCCGAACTAGACCGATGTAGCAATAAGGAGTATGGCGGGCAAGTTGATTTTCAGCGTTATAAATCTAATCATTATAAGAGCTTTTTCGGCAATAGCGTAGCTGAGAAATTATGCACGTATCCCATGTTGAACGCTGGAGTTTTTGCGCTCCGTTGCGATGCGCCGCATTGGCAAATCTGGGAAAGCTTACTGCGTCAGGGATTGCAGAATTGTGCCAATTTCTTAACCGATCAGTTTGCGCTGAACTTTGCAATTTACGAGCATGGGTTGCTTGCTCAAACAGAGTTTCTGCCGGGCTGGTGCAATTGGTTACTACTGCACGGACTTCCCATGCTGGATAGTACTACATACAATCTGGTCGAGACCTATTTGCCGCACGTTCCTATAGGGATATTGCATCTTGCCGGAGGTTACAAGCAATTTAAACAGCTAAAACTATCAGCGATCGCAGGTGGGATAGTTGCCGTGAATATTCGCTATCCTGAATTCAAACAACAACGAGAGAGAGTATCTGCACTTCAAGATCGAGTCAAAAGCGATTCTCTACCTTCAGGAGACTATATCTCTCAGGGTTTTGTCTCAATTTATCCAGATCTTTGTTTACCCAATATTGCGGTTAGCAACTCCAATGCGAGCGATCGCTCATACCAACACAACCGCTATTTCGATCGCCGCCATCCCGGCTTGCCATTACTCAGCCGCGATGAAGCACTTATTCTCTATAATATTGCGCTCCAATATAAAGGCAGAAGGGGACTGGCGATCGGCGCTCAGATGGGATGGACGTTGTGTCATATGGCGATCGTGGGTCTAGAACTAGATGTTCTGGATTCGATGCTAGGAGATAAAGAAGTGCTCCAAAGCATTAAGTCATCCATTGACTCTGCTAAAGAGATATTTGGTACGATCTCTCAAGTTACTTTAGTTCCTGGCGATAGTTCCCAGGTTGTTGAAGAATTAGGCAACCAGTTGCAACGCCGTTGGTCTACGATCTTCATTGACAGTAGCTTTGATCGCTCGTCTGTTCGCCATCTGGCGATCGTCTGCGAACGATATGCCGAACCTGATGCCACCATCTTGTTTGCCAATGCCTCAGTGCCCGAGGTCGTCGCTAGCTTAAACGATCTCAAAAATAGGGGATGGCAGACAACGATCTATCAAACCCTGCAAGGCATGGCCGTTGCCTGGAGAGGCAACATCCAGCCTATCAAGCATTACAGCGATCCCAAGCTAGGACAATCTGTCCGACTTCCCACGGCACCAGTCAAACATATTTTGCTGTGTACTGGCGATCGCGGTGTGGGCGGCGTGGCGAAATACAATCACTCCCTGCTCTGTGCCCTAGCCGAACGGGGCTACAAAGTCACCTGCGTCCAACCCCACGCCGTAGATACCGATGCTGTAAATATCCGCCAACAACTAGGCGTTCGGCATCTATGGCTCGACGATCGCCAAACTCAAGCAGAACTCAATCGCATCTTTAATACGAGTTCAGAACGCCCTCATCTCATTATTAGTAGCAATACCAGCCCCTTCTCTAATCTCGACATTCAATCAACCGCAATTGAATTTGACATTCCTTACATCATTGTTGAGGGACTCGTCATGCCCGAATATATCCAAAGAGAAACTCCCGAGAGGATTAAACAACTAGCTCGTCACTACTCCCAAGCCAAACAAACGATCGCTGTCTCTACTGAGAACCTTAATCTCCTGCACCAACAGTTTGGCTTGCCGCGCGATCGCGGTCGAGTAATTTACTATGGCAGGCCGCCGCAATACTTTACACCGCGCGATCTTGCCAATAGCAATAGCCTGCGCCAAAGCTTGCAAATTCCCCACAATGCGATCGTCTGCTTCACATCAGCCCGCATAGAAGTACGCAAAGGCTACCACTATCAACTAGAAGCCATCCAGGCATTAATCGCAACGCCCGTCTGGGAACGCCTATATTTTGTCTGGGCTGGCGGCGGCATTTTTAGACCGCAACTCGAAGCACAGCTTAAAGAGGCTTTAGAGCAATTAGGAATTTCAAACAGAGTTAAGTTTCTCGGGCAGGTACAAGACGTAGCAGAATGGATAGATTTAGCCGATATTTTTATCTTGCCATCCCAAAATGAAGGTATGCCCCTGTCGGTAATTGAAGCAATGGCTAAGGGCATTGCCATAATCGCCACCGCCGTGGGTGGGATCCCCGAAGCTCTAGGTAATACAGGTCGCTTAATTTCCGATCCTAAAACTGACCCGCAACGTACCGTGACAGAATTAGTCCTTGCCATTCAAGAATTAGCCGCGCAACTAGAACTGCGCGATCGCCTGGGTCGAGATGCCAAACAAAGAGCAGAGCAATTATTTAGCGAAGAGCGCATGTTAGAAGAGACGATCGCCGAGATTCAAACCGCTATTGCGGAAACCGTCGGCACCAGTTCTGGTAGGTAAAATTGCGGGAAACTGCAAATATACCTAGATGTCTTCGTGCTATTTTTATTGCTATACGCGGTTCTCAGAAATGTCTCAGATTCGTATTCGTAAGTTCCAACCGCATAGACATGACAGATTAGGGATGGCGCAAGTTTTTAGGAAGAAACTTGAGGAGTAACATGCAAAATGGCAATCTTTACCGGCACTGCTGCCGATGACTTTTATATAGCTACGCCAGAGGGCGATCGCGCCTCCGGTCTTGATGGTAACGATACTTTAACTGGTAGTGTTGGCAAGGATGCACTGGACGGTGGCAATAACAACGATGTATTGATATCCGATCTCCCAGTCGGTTTTAGTACGCCCACAATAGATATAGCTTTGGGTGGCGATCTAGAGGGAAATGACACTCTCTCAGGTAATGCGGGCAACGATACGCTGATTGGCGCTCGGACTGGGTTTAGTAACGATGTATTGCTTGGCAGTGGTGATAGCGATCTCCTGATTGCTTCTAACTTCGGCGGCAATATCCTCTTCGGCGGACAAGGGGATGACATTATCTATGGCGGTTTCCTGAATGGCAATTTTATGAATGGCAACGCGGGAGACGACCTTCTGGTAGCTGGTTTAGGCAATGACACCATGCAAGGTGGTAGTGGCAACGATACTCTGGTTGCAGGCGTGAGTAGCAACGAATTGTTTGGCGGTAGAGGTGCCGACGAATTTCAATTTCTCAGCAAGCAGGAGAATACTTTGTCAGTATTAATAGGGACAGAGCAAATCCTGAGAAGTGATGGTGGGTTTGGTGGTAGCGATACTATCCACGACTTTGGAGTGGAGGATAGAATTACGATTAGCGAACTAGATCGCAACACCCTTATTACTGTATTTAATAACTCCGCTGGTGCAGCCGTAATTACAATTAATGGAACGGCTGGCAACGGGCAGCCTGCGAATCAAACCATCTCGGTTTTAGGTATGACCAGAGAACAGTTATTGTCACCAGAATCGCGGTTCCTTTCTATTAATGGCAACTTTTTTACTATCGACGATGCAACTAACTCAGATGGCTTATCCAGTTTCACAGTTTGAGCAATAAGTTGGAAAAGGCTTGAGTAAGACGCGATCGCATTGGCAGCAGATAATCGAACGAATCGCCTGCTGCCGGAAATGGCAGAGCGTTCATGCAAGCATTTGCCTCAAACAGGAGTAAATCTCCATTTGGCAGCGGACTGGCATCTACCCCTAAATAATGCAGCCCGAGTTTATCGATCAGGGCGCGCAGTGCCTTGAGTCGCCGATCGCCTAAAATTACCTGGTAGTTTTCCAGAAATTCTCTTTCCTCGTCAAGCAAAGATGGTTGGCCGATCATCACGTCCGATCGCGTGCGGCTGTGAATGTTCCAGTCGCGACCGATAATCAAGTGGCGAGGCACGACTTCCCCTGTGGCAAAAACAAAGAATCGACATTTACGATACAATCCATCGTGACTGCGAAAATCGTGAAACTCTGTGAGATACACCTGTCGAGACGATAACGCAGAAATTGCGCCGATCGCAGCAGCATCTGCTATTTTTACTAATGCCGTACCGCCGTGGGCACCCGCTGGTCTGGCTAGTAAAGGATAGCGCAGCCCCGCCACCGCTACCGACTTCTTTGCCAGTGCCGGTTTATTGGCAACCCGAATCGTACCAGGCGTTACCAACCCTGTAATGCCAGCGGCTACTTTTGCTACCTCCTCCCGATGGGTTTGCAGCACGTGTTTGGGGTGATTCACAATGGTTCTATTTTTTTGTTGGCGCAGTACAGTTCTCAGGTTGGATAAAGTATGGGGGTTAATATCGGGGTCGGAGATCGTATTGAGGAGAATGCCTTCTCGCGGCACGATCGCCATTTCAATTTCTGCTAATTTGGCATGGGCAAATACCAGGCGTTGTAGCTCAAACCGGGTATCGTCAAGCAGTTCCCACAGATCGCAGTTGCCGCTTATCTGGCGGGCTGATTCGATCTTTAAGCGATCGTCAGCTCCGCGCAATACAATAACGGGAATTACCATAGCTAGGACTCACTGTTAATCTTCATTCGTTGCCAACAAGAGATGCAGAGACCAGGGTAACCCGATACCTCGCTCGTCAAACTCCAGAGACCCCAAGTACTCCTTCACGCCGTGTAATATTTCTAGATCGGCGATCTGCTCCAGCCCAAACATCAGGCGGATAAAGCGACTCAAATCTTCAGTTGTCGCAAACCGCCATTGGTAACGAGCGGCGCGATCTTGCTTTAAAGTTAACCCCGCCTCAGATATTGCCGCACGGAAGCTGTCATCTATATATTTACCAACATGACCGTCCGGGTTGTGGGCATCCACAAATTCATCCAGGAAGCGAGCAACCGGGCTGTTGCGGGCAACCTCAGCGATCGCCAGGCGACCGCCTTTACGCAACACCCGCTTTACTTCGCGAAAGATGGATACATGGTCAGATTCATGATGTAGCCCGGCCAAACTAACTACCACGTCAACTTCACCCGACTTTAATGGTATATCTGCAAGCGGGCAACAGTGGGTTTCAGCGATCGAGTCTTGGCAGCACCTGAAAAAAATCGGCGAAGGGTCAACCGCAATTAACCTCACACCTTTTAATTCTTTGTAGTTCAATAAATAACCGCCACCAGAGGGCATATCCACCAATGTTTCACCGATTTGCGGATTAGCCAAAGAGAGCGCCGCTTCGAACTCAGCATCTCTAGCGTTTGGGCAGTTCAGCATAGCGGCATGATACGCATCCCCCCTACGACTGAAAATCTCGGTGTAACTCTTAAACATTATTGTTACATGTTGCTAAAAACTTCTGGCGTTCTGAATTTTGAGAATATACTACGGATCGAGCACAACAAATAGGATCTCGCACAGCAACCTTTTATATAGTCCGCTCCAGCCGACTTTAGCTTTGAGCCAAGAAATTGATTTCTTGGCCTTCTGCGATCGAGATGCGTAACAACATGGGCTTTCCCAACAAATTACATCAAGCCAAGCAGAGCTGCGCGTAAGTCATTAGGAATCTGGTCGACTGACAAATTTGTTACCCCTCATCCCCCAGCCCCTTCGCCCACAAGGGGCGAAGGGGGGCTAGAGTCCACAGGAGTTAAAAACCCTTCTCCCGCTCTGGGAGAGGGGTTTGGGGTGAGGGCGGATAACTTTTGTCAGTCAGACAGCATCAGGAATAGTGTGGGGGCGGAAGCAAATTTCACCTAGCTCGGCGCAGAATATTGCCGAAAACTGCACAATTACCTAGTACATGTTGTGATATGTTTAGTTATGTAAGGTGGCAAGTTTCTAAAAACATGCGAAGTGCACAAGCGTCCAGTTTATTACCTACTGGCGGCAGAGGCACCGCAGGGTTACCGTCATAGTAGGTAACGCATGGCACATTAGAAGGCTAGAACTTGTAAACTAAAAAACTCGAGGAGTAAATAATTAAATGGCAGTTTTTACAGGAACCAACGCAAACGACAGTTATTTAGCAACTACTGCAGGCGATGACGCTAGAGGCCTCAGAGGCGACGACACTCTAACTGGTAACGTCGGCAAAGATACACTCAATGGTAATGCTGACAACGACCTTTTGTTTGCTGATAGCTTAACCCAAACCGCAGGCGGTAACGACAGTTTATTTGGCGGTCAAGGTTCTGATACCCTGGTTGGTGCTCGCTTTGGCTTTAGCGCTGACAGCTTGGGTGGTAACAGAGGCGAAGACGTATTGATCGCTTCCACCAACGGTGGTAACACGCTCTTTGGCGGTCAAGGCAATGACACGATCTACGGTAGCGTTGCCAACTCCAACACCATGAACGGCGACATCGGCGACGACGTAGTGGTTGCTGGCAGAGGTAACGATCGCATGTTGGGTGCCGATGGTAACGACACCCTTATCGGTGGCAGCGGCAACAACGACATGTTCGGCGAATCTGGCAACGACCAGTTCCAGTTCTTCACCGCCGTACCTCAAGACCTGGTTCTGTTCACGGGGGCAGAGCAAGTAGTCAGAAGCAGAGGCGGCTTCGGTGGTTCGGACACCATCTTTGACTTCTCTACTGGCGACACGATTTCAATTTCACAACTAGACCGCAACGCCACAGTTAGCGTCACCACCAACTCTGCTGGTGCAGCAGTAGTCACGATTGCAGGCACGGCAAGCGATGGCACCCCTGCTAACCAAACCATTACGGTTGTGGGCGTGACCAAGGATCAACTGCTCGCTCCTGGCGCACAGTTGTTTGCGGTCAACGGCAGCTTCATCACCACTAACGACACCGTCAATACCGGTGATGGCGCGACATCCACCTTCACAGTTGGTGGAGCTGGTGCCGTCATCAAGGGCAGCAACCTCATCGGTAGTCCTACTGCTGATACCTTCACCGACGATCCAACTGCTGCAACCACGGCTAATGGCATCCAGTTGCTGACCACAGTCAACGACGATACCGTCACTGGTAACGCTGGCGATGACTACGCCTTCGGTAGCGCTGGTAACGATATCCTCAATGGCAATGCTAGTGCCACTGCGACTGGCGCTCCCAGTGCTAACACTGCTCCTGGCTTGGGCGACACGCTCATCGGCGGTCAAGGCTTTGATACGTTGACTGGTGGTTCTGGTACTGACAACTTCGTACTTGATGTCTTCCAGCCTGGTGTCATCGATACCATTGCTGACTTCAAGCCCGTAACAGAATTCGATCGCATCCTGATCAGCGCGGCTGGTTTTGGTGGTTCGCTCATTGCCGGTCAAAAAGCCTCTGCTGCTGCTCCAGCCAGCTTCTTCTTTACGCTCGGTGCAGGTGGCGTAGAAGGTCAGAATGCTCCTGCCGCTAACATCGGTACTTCTACCTTCTTCTACGACACAGTCGGTGGCGGCCTCTACTTCGACAGAGATGGTGGTGGTACTGGTACCACATTTACTCAAGTCGCTCAGGTTACACCACAATTCGGTAACGCAGCGGCTATCACTCAACTGGTAATTATTGCCTAGTTCTAGGTAATCTAAAAATCCAGTACATCTAGTATTGGATATCTAAAAAAGAGGCGGTTAATAACCGCCTCTTTTTTGTCTGCAGATCTAGTAGTAAGCTAATCGCGCCTCCAGTGCTACTCTAGTTCTCATGAGAACAGATACCCTTTTCTATCAATTGTTTCGAGCATTTAAACCTCTGCTGTTCGAGCTAATCGAGCAACCGATATCTAATGCAGAAGGATACGAGTTTGTTTCTGTTGAGGTGAAAGAAAAAGCCTTCCGCATTGATGGTGTTTTCCTGCCCAAAGACGAGGACAAGTTAATTATCTTCACAGAGGTTCAATTCCAGCCTAAATCTGACTTCTATGAAGACTTCATGACAGAGAACTTTATGTATCTCAGGCAGTACAAGCCCAAACAAGACTGGCAAGCAGTAGCAATTTTTGCGAAACGCAGCTACGATCCTGGTGAGGTTCACTATTATCGAGAGCTATACGCTAGCGGTCGTATCCTACGAGTTTACCTAGAGGATTGGCAAGATCGAGATACTGATTCTTGGGCAATCAAGATCGTGCAGTTAGTCCTGGCATCGACAGCTAAAGCAAAAAAATTAGCAGAACAGTTAGCTGTGCTGGTGGAGCAAGAAACCTTAACTGACCTAAGAGAGAAAGTTGTAGAATTAGTTGAGACGGTGTTAGTGTACAAATTTCCGCAGTTAAGTCGCGAGGAAATCCAGGCCATGTTTACACTTGACGATCTAAGGCAAACTCGTGTTTATCAGGATGCTAAACAAGAAGGCATGCAGCAAGGTATGCAGCAAGGTATGCAGCAAGGTATGCAGCAAGGTATGCAGCAGGGGCAGACTGCTTTGGTCTTGCGGTTACTAACTCGAAAATTTGGATCTTTGCGTAAAGGGTTGCGATCGCAAGTCGAGCAATTATCCACCCACCAACTGGAAAGCCTAGCAGAAGCAATTTTAGATTGCGATCGCCTCGAAGATCTAGAGATATGGTTTGCCAGACTGGATAAGGCCACTTGACGGCGTGAGAGTGCCCTGATTGAGACGAGAGTGCTCAGATTTTTGTGTAAGCGAGAAATAAGGTCAGTAATTTAAACGTCCTGGGAATAGGATAGCAAAATATGACAACGCTGCCTTCCAATCTTTAAGGGGGCGAGTCCAACGCTTGGCAATGTTATGCATGGCCAAGAACATGAGCTTGAAGACAGATTCCTCATCGGGGAAGACAGCCTTGGTTTTAATCACCTTGCGCAGGGAGCGATTGAGGGATTCAATGGCATTGGTAGTGTAGATGACTTTGCGGATGTCCATGGGATAGTCAAAGATGGGGATAATGTTCTGCCAATGGCGCAGCCAGATTTGGCTAATCGCGGGGTATAGGCGATCCCACTTGGCGGCAAAAGCCTCAAGCGCAGCTTCGGCTTCTGCCAAAGTGGCAGCATGATAAATGGGCTTGAGGTCAGCCACAACAGCTTTAGCGTCTTTCCAGGGCACATGACGCAAACAGTTGCGGATCAGATGCACAATACATAGTTGCACCTGGGTTTGCGGGAAAACAGCCTCAATCGCCTGGGGGAATGAGAGTGCTCAGATTTTTGTGTAAGCGAGAATTCGTCTAAGATTATTGCTCTAAGAGTCGATCTACTTTGTTCTCAATCACATTTAGTTTCCTGAGGATGGTGGGTCTATCTTCATCCAGATTGGACAGTAACCTTGCGATACCCTCTTGAGTGCCAGCTAGACGAATCATGGCATGATTCAACTCTGTTGACGATTGCTGCTGAGTAGAAATCAGTTGCGCTAAATCTCTACCGATCGCCTGGGTTACCGCCGTCAGTTCTTCTTGTCCAGCCTGTTGAATGGCAATCAGTTGTGCTAAGTCTCTACCAATTGTCTGAGTTACCGCCGTCAGTTCTTCCATCCGATCGTCTAAGCGACTCATTCGCTCATTTCCAGCCGCGATTGCCGTGGCTACCGTTGCCGCAAACCTGTCTAATGTCTCTTCCGTCCAACGCTCGGTCATGGTTAATGTAAATTACGATCCAAGATGTATACAGTATTGTAGCAATCTGGCGATCGCGACAAAAGCTTCCCTAGTTTTTCACGATCTCGATCTAACATGCTCGCATAAGAAAACGAAGATACGAGCCATGTCTAGCAAAACATTAATCCCAACCAAGCACGTTGTTAATTCCCCGGTTACCGCTCTGCGCTTTGACGAGCAGATGTTTTTAATTTTGAAATGGGCAAGGGCGCATCAAAGCAAAATGGTATGCCTGGCAAACGTGCATATGTTGATGGAAGCCTATTGGCATGAAGAATTTGCCACGGTGCTAAAGTCAGCCGACATGGTCTCAACCGATGGTATGCCCCTCGTATGGATGTTGAGACAGCTAGGGGTGCGCGGTCAAGACCGGGTTGCAGGGATGGACGTTTATCTGCGGCTGTGTCAGTTGTGCTCTATGACAGGTGTAAGTGTCTACTTTGTCGGCTCTCAGGCAGAAATTCTAAATCAAATGCAGGCAAAGTTAATGCAAGAGTTCCCATCTCTGCAAATTGCTGGCATGGAACCACTCCCATTCCGCCCATTGACTCCAGATGAGGATGAAGCGCTCGTTCAAAGAATAAATGATAGTGGTGCTGGTATTGTCATGGTTTGCTTAGGCTGCCCCAAACAAGAATACTGGATGGCGCAACACCTTCATAAGATTAATGCCGTGATGATTGGTGTGGGTGCCGTATTCTCCGTCTATGCTGGGTTGCAAAAGCGAGCACCTCAGTTTGTAAGGAGTTCGGGTTTGGAGTGGTTCTATCGCCTGATCCAGGAACCCAAGAGGCTGTGGCATCGCTACCGCGACACTATTCCACCATTTCTTATGTTAGTCTCCAAACAATTGGTAGATAAAGTATCTCAAAAGAAATCTAATCCTTTTGCTTTGGTCAAGGACGATCGCTCTGCCACTAAATTGGATTTAGACACTATTGAAGCCGAGCTAGAGGCGATCGCACCGGAGCTAGATGTTTTTGCATCGAATTTAGAGTTAATTGCTTCCGATCCTGAACCTGCCAAGATTGGGGAGATCTTGGTGAGGCAAAATCTGGTTTCTGAGGAAGCTTTATCAATGGCTTTAGAAGAGCAAAGTGAAACCCAAAAGAAAGTTGGCGAGATTTTGACGGAGCAGGGGCATATTTCCCAAGCGGAACTCAACTACTACATTAAAAATCAAAGTATTAGATTGGGAGATCTGCTGGTTGAGAATGCAATTATTTCCAAAGCCCGCTTAAAGAAGCTGATCGATCGCCATAGGCAAGCTAAAAAGAAACTGGGGGAAGTACTGGTGGAGGAAAAGGTTCTTTCTGCTACAGAACTGCACCAGCTTTTGATCGAGCAATACTGGCGCCGCCATGGTATTTGGTTGGCTGCCGAAAGCGTGGGTGAGAGTTCTTCCCGTCGAGTTAAAAACCTTGCACTGACCAGTTGAGATGTCATTTAAAAGACTACGCGATCGCTGGGAATAGCTATATCGATCGATTTGAATGAGGGTTACTACTCAGATGATTCCTTACAGAAAACCTAAAATAGTTGTAATTGGTGGTGGCTCCGGAGTGAGCACTGTTCTCAGCGAGTTAAAACACGTAGCTGATGTCACTGCTGTTGTCTCGATGATGGATAGTGGCGGGAGTAGCGGTCGCCTGCGCGATCGACATGGCGTTCTTCCTCCTGGTGATATTCTCAAATGTATTTCCGAGTTATTGCCAGATGACTGCTCCAGTCAAAAATGGCGAGATTTACTCAATTACCGCTTTCATAAGGGGGACGATCTCAAAGGACACAGTTTAGGCAACCTCTTGCTCGCGGCTGCCTATGACTGGGAAGGGGGCACTTCTTTTGGAATTGAATCGATCTCCAATTTGCTAAATATTCAAGGGCACGTCTTGCCAGTTACGCTGAACGACGTAGATCTAATTGCTAAGTTGAATGATGGCACCGATCTGTATGGCGAAACTTTCATAGATCTGCGCACTAACTTCGAGCAAAAGATCGAATATATTTATCTTTCACGCCGCGCCCAAGTGTATAAGCCGGTTGTACGAGCGATTTTGGAAGCCGATCTTATCGTTATCGGTCCTGGCAGTTTATTTACGAGCATCCTACCCAACTTTTTGGTGGAAGGACTGGCTGAAGCTTTAATCCAAACTACTGCCCCAAAAACCTATGTTGTTAATCTCGTCACCGACCCATCTGAAACGTATGGCTATAAAGCCTCAGATTTTATCCGAACCATTGAGGAATACTTAGGCAACGGAACTCTAATTGATTACGCTGTAGTAAATACGGAGCCAATTGACGAGAGACTATGTCGCCTTTACGCGACCGAACACAAATTCCCAGTCGAGCCAGATCTCCAAGCCTGTCAGAAACTAGTCTCAAAAAAAGTTATTAGTGGTAACTTTGTACGAGGAAAAACAATTCTGCGCCACAATAGCGCCTATCTAGCTGAGGTTCTGCTAAATGAATGCGAACAAAGAGCATCTAAAAATTCCTATACCTCCAATCCGAACTTGACTCAAGAACTTGTCGCGTCTAGTCTTCTGGAAGCCGCAGCGTAAAGTAAATTCGATCTGCAAAATGATAGGATTGTTAGACTGCGCTCTTGTTTTGAATTTCTTAAATGGATTTAACATCCCTCAGTCGTCCAGCTCAAGAAGTTGCACCTCAACTATTGGGCTGTACTTTGGTGCGGCAAATCGATGGAGTTGAGTACAGAGGTCTCATTGTAGAGACGGAGGCCTATGGGCCTGGCGATCCGGCCTGTCACGGTTATGCTCGCAAAACCGATCGCAATGCTGCCATTTTTGGCAAACCTGGTTCGGTTTACGTTTATCTCATCTACGGCATGTACCATTGCCTGAATATCGTGACCGATCGCGAAGGTGTATCTAGTGCCGTCTTGCTGAGAGCTTTAGCTTTAGATCGAGTTCCTCCTTGGGTAGATGCTAAGGAAAAAGTCGTGCGCGTTGCTGCTGGGCCGGGGAAGTTGTGTCGAGCGCTCAAAATTGACCGCAGGTTGAACGGCATTTGCTTGCAGCCGCGATCGCAACTATGGCTAGAACCCAGATCGGATAATCTGGTAATAAAGCCATCTGACATCGTGCAAACCACGCGAGTTGGCCTGACAAAAGGAGCGGATACTCTCTGGCGATGGTACATCAAGGAGCATCCCTCAGTTTCTAAACGAGGATAGATTAATTCTTTCGGTATTTTTTACGCCGGAGCTAACTGTTTTTGGTGCATTGTTACTGGATTGGAACGCAAGTTTGGTAATTATTACGATGGGCTTTAAGTTTAGCAATCCGCTCTAGTTATACGTTTGGGGGTTTGTAATTCTGGCCATCGCCTTCAATCGCTCCTCTGGCGGTGCTCCGAATTTTCATTTTGGCGGTCACCAAACCACAACAATAGCGAGGACGCATTTACTCCGAGAAAGGGTAGGATATATGCGTAACTTATGACTTAGATAAGGTTTACATTTATGTCAGACTTTAATCGCGGCATCATGAAGTTCGATGGGGCAGACAGTCCCGCGATCGTTCTGCTTTCTGCATCAGCGATCTTAGCTGCGATCGCTTTCTTGATCTGGTGGGGAATCGGCACCGCCTACCTTTAAAGCTAGAGTCAGGATACCTATGCAGAAGCTTAGCTAAATTGCTTGTAACATTGTGGGCTAGCGCTCGCATTACCTTAGGGGGATACACCTAGTATGGTTGTATCCCCCTATGTTCTATGCTAAGGAAAGTACAAAAAATTTAGATAGTATGGCCGAATTAAATACTCAAAATGAAGCTCTAGGATCGGCGATTGGCTGCATTCCCAGCGGTCTTTATATTGTTACGACTACGCAAGACGGCAAGACTGCTACCATGTTGGGTTCGTGGGTGCAGCAAGCCGCGTTCGATCCGCCTGCCGTCACGATCGCCGTTGCTAAGGGGCGCTACATCGAATCGTTCCTCACCCCTGGCAGCCCTTTAGTCATAAACATTCTGGAGAAAGGGCAGGGGCAGATTATGGGACATTTCTCCAAAAGCTTTGAGCCAGGTACGGATCCGCTAGCAGAACTGCCTACTGGCAATGCCCCCAGCGGTCAGCGCTATTTACAAGAGGCGATCGCCTATCTTGATGCTGAAGTTGTTTCTAGTCTTGACGCGGGCGACCATTCCATTATTTTGGCAAAGCTGGGCGCAGGCGAAAAACTACGAGATGGTGAGGTAGCCGTCCACATTCGTAAGAATGGGTTTAAGTATTAATAATCGCCCTAGCGCTCTAAGTCCCAACTGAGATATAGTTCCCGTACTTGCCTACCATGAGAAAATTCTTAATCCTGGTATCTCTAACCCTATCTCCAACTCTGCTGGGAGCCGCTGCCAAAAGGGTGCAGTGGACCCCTAATCAGCTAGCAGCAACTCAAAAAGTTTGCGTACTCTCTGCCCTGGAAGCTAATCCTAAAGCCACGAACGAACAAGCTACTTATTTCTGTAAGTGCGCTTTAGACGAAGCCTCAACTAAATGGACATATACGGACTTTGTTAAGAATGAAGAAAAGTACGCACAACAGCTAGGCAATGAGGGGGTAATTGGCAGATGCGCGAGGGCAACTTTTCAGATCGTTCCTGAGTCTAAGCCAAAGGTCGATTCTGGCATCGCTCAGTTGAATAAGTCGAATAACTTAAATAACTTAAATAACTTAATGGAGTCACTGGGCAAAACCTGGGTAAATCGACCAAGTGAAATCACCAATCTAGGTAGGAGAAATTAATGCAATTTTCTGGATCTGGCATATTTTCCGTACTGTTGGCGTGCACCAGCGCGATCGCCCTAGGATTACCCACGCGAGTACTGGCTGCCGAAGCAGCTAAAAATGTCTATCCGGCTGAAGTCACAAAAAACTTCATGAAAGGATGTCAATACAGGTCAAAGAAAGAGTACTGTTCCTGCGTGATGAATTCGCTTCAGGCAAAGTACACCTTTGCTGAATTTAAGAAAGTTGACGAAGAAGTCAGAACGACTCGTAAAGTTCCCGATGCCGTGCAGTCGATCTTTGACTCCTGCAAACAGAAAAAATAACTTTTGCGTAGTCAAGCATTAGAGTTTTTGTGTTGCATGTACTCTGCGATCGCTTCAGATACGTCATCTTCGGGCTGATAGACGCGCGATCGCGGACTCTCGGAATGTAACTTGTCGAGGTAGGCATGTAGTGCTTCCTCATCATTGCGATGACCTAAAACATATGCTCGAAGCTCGATCGTGCTCATAGTCGCAAAATCTGGTTTAGCACTCATACAAATCTCCATTCGCCACTGGCTTCAATTTCAATGTTAATTGCCTTTCCAGCCAATATAACTACGTTCCCTGTCCGACCATCGACGGTGACTAAGTCAACAGAGCAATATTTGCTGGTCAGATTGCAGCAAAGCTGAAAGCATTTTATAGCTTGAGCTGTTGTGTGTATCAAAGCCTAGTAGCGATAGTAATAGCGGTTGCGAGCTTCGTTGCTGTTAGCAATGTCATTACGAATTTGACCTAGGGACCAGCCACGGTAATACTGATCTGTATAATGCCTTATACCTTCCCAGTCAGCGTTGCGCCCTAGCTCACGGCGGTAGATGTCGTTGATGGCACGGCGCAAGTCCCCATTGTTAGCATAGGAGCGGTTGCTGTAGTAGTCATTATTGCGCCACTGGTCGCGCCGCCAGTCTTCGTAGTAGCCCTGGTCGTTGTGATAGGAGCGATCTTGCCGCCGCCATTCCTCGTAGTAGCCACCATCGTTGTAGTAGCGGTTATTGCGACCCCGATCGTAGTAATAATCATTATTGATGCGAGTGTCTTGACATTGCATTTGCCGTCCTACCCATCGGCATCGGGTTTGGGCTTGGGCAGGCTGTGAAGTTCCCAAAGCAAGAGCCGCAGCAACAGCGGCAAATCCTGTAGCTAAAACTCTTTTCATCATTTTGTCCTCAGCGATGAATCCCTTGTTTTTCTAGAATAACAAATGTGAAAGTTTGCCCACTTCACCTATTTGAACTAGAACTGAGGGCATATAGCGTTTTTCAATTGAGAACAGGTTTTATTGATGGGGTGAAGGGGTGGAATCCCTTCTTGGGGGCAACGCCCCCAAACCCCCTTCTGGTTTTCAGATGAAAACCGCTATAGTATGGCAATCAGAATTATCTAGCCTTTGACTGTAGCTTTGCGAGTGCGGGTGGTCTTGGTAGTAGTGGTTTTACTAGTCTTGGTGGAGGACTTGGTCGAGCTTTTAGTCGATGTCTTAGCCTTGGTGCTGGTTCCTGTTTTGGCGGTTGTTTTAGCCTTGCTGGTTGTAGTTTTACTGGCAGTAGCTTTGCTGGATTTGGCTGGTGCCTTGGTGGCTAGTAAAGCGATCGCCTGTTCCAAAGTCAGATCGTCTGGCGAGCTATCTTTAGGTAGCGACACGTTAACCTTGCCATGTTTGACATAGGGGCCATATTTACCCATGTAGATTTCTACAGGCTGCTCGTCGGCGGGATGCGTGCCCACAGAGCGCAATACCTGCGCCGAGCCTCTCGTTACCTTGGGTTGTGCCAGGAGTTCCAACGCTCGCTCTAAGGTGATCGTGTAGGGATCGTCGTCGCCTTTGAGCGATCGGTAATCTTTCCCATCTTTGCCGCGATCGTGGACGACATAGGGGCCAAACCGCCCTAAATTAGCCTGCACTTTCTTGCCAGTGTCGGGATGTACCCCCAACGTGCGCGGCATTTTCAGTAAATCCACCGCGATCTCCAGGGTGAGTTGCTCCAGTTGCATTCCCTTCGGCAGCGATGCCCGCTTGAGTTTAGCCTTATCATCCTTAGAGCTTCCTAGTTGCACGTAAGGTCCATATGGCCCCACATGCAAAAAGATCGGCTCGTTGGTTTCAGGATGAATCCCAATTTGATCTGGCCCTTCTATTTTCTGCTTGAGAATCGTCTCAATCTTTTCAGGCACTAAATCGGAAGGCGTGAAATTGGTGGGAATTGATGCATTGATCGTATTATCGCCTTCACCAACCTGGATATAGGCACCATACTGCCCTAGCTTAATTTTGACATTCTCCAATCCCTCTAAATGGACTGTGCGAGCGGCATCGGACGCAATTTCCTTTTCACCATTTTTTACCAGAATTTGCAAGCCTTCCTTGCCGTGATAAAACTCCCGTAGATATGGCAACCAGTTCGCGCTACCTGTGGAAATATCATCCAAGGTTTGTTCCATTTTGGACGTAAAACCCGTATCTACTAAATTGGGAAAATGCTCTTCTAGTAAAGCAGTAACCGCAAAAGCAGTAAATGTGGGAACCAGAGCATTCTGGATTTGCTGCACGTAGCCGCGATCGCAGATCGTTCCGATAATGCTGGCATAGGTGCTGGGACGACCGATCCCCTCGCTTTCTAAGGTTTTTACCAATGAGGCTTCGGTATAGCGTGCGGGTGGCTGGGTATCGTGGCCGCTCGGTACGATCTGCCGACATTCGGGATGGTCTCCGACAGCCATAGCGGGCAAAATCACCTCCTGCCCTTCGATCGCCGCGTCAGGATCGTCCGAACCCTCAACATAGGCGCGGAAGAAGCCAGGGAAATCAATCCGCTTGCCGGAAGCGCGGAAGACGGCATCCTCTACCTGCAATTGCACGGCGATCGTGGTTTGGCGAGCATCTGCCATCTGCGATGCCACCGTGCGCTTCCAGATCAGATCGTACAATTGCAACTCGCGACCCGATAAGCCAGTTTGCTGGGGCGTGCGAAAAGTTTCGCCAGCGGGACGAATCGCTTCGTGGGCTTCCTGTGCCCCCTTCGATTTGGTGGCATACTGGCGCGGCTGAGGACTGAGGTAGTTAGCGCCGTACATTTGCTCGACGCAGGTACGGGCAGCGGTAATTGCCTGCTGCGACAAATGCACCGAGTCAGTACGCATGTAGGTGATATACCCCTGTTCGTACAGCGCCTGTGCCGTCCGCATCGTATCTCGGGCAGACAGGCGCAGCTTGCGGTTAGCTTCCTGTTGCAGCGTAGAGGTGGTAAATGGTGGCGATGGCTTGCGGTTGTTGGGGCGCTCTTCGATATTGCCGACCGTCCAGGTTTTGCCTGTAATGCGATTTTGCAGGGCGATCGCGCCAGCCTCATCTAATAACTCAACATTGCGATTGGCAGCAATTCTGCCCGTTGACTCGTCAAAATCCTTACCCGTGGCAATATTTTTGCCCCTCACGGAGACGAGTTGCGCTGGGAACTCCTGCTTGGGGGCAAATAACGTTGCTTTGAGATCCCAATAGCTGCCCGACTTGAACGCTCGCCGATCGCGTTCGCGATTGACGATCAGGCGCACGGCGACGGACTGCACTCTGCCGGCGGACAGTCCCCAGGAAATCTTTTTCCACAGTAGTGGCGACACGGTATAGCCGACAAGTCGATCTAAAATGCGTCTGGTTTCCTGGGCTTGGACGAGTTGCTCGTTGATATTGCGGCAATTTTGCAAAGCATTACCAATCGCTTCGGAGGTAATTTCATGAAATACCATGCGTTTGGTCGGCACCTTGGGCTGCAATAATTGCAACAGATGCCAGGAAATGCTTTCCCCTTCTCGGTCTTCGTCAGTGGCCAGGATGAGTTCGGAGGCATTTTTTAAGGCAGCCTTCAGCTCCCTAACTACTTTCTTTTTGTCTTCGGGCACGATGTAGAGCGGCTCAAAGTCTGCATCCACATTTACGCCTAACTTCGCCCACTCCTCAGACTTAACTGTTGCGGGAATATCAGTAGCAGATTGCGGGAGATCTCGCACGTGCCCCATTGAAGCTTCGACCCGATATCCAGGTGGCAGGAAATTTTTAATTGTGCGGGCTTTGGTCGGAGACTCAACAATGACAAGTGTGGACATAGTTAGCGGTGCAGTTATGAGGGCAATTGGTAGTGCATAAATGGCTCGGAAACAGCTCGGAAACAGTTTGTAAAAGCTATTAGTTAAGGGTAGCAACCAGTATTAGATTAAACCCTTCTTAACCTTATATAATGCTTAACCTTTTATATACAACCTTTACTAAAAAATAAATTAAAAATTAGCTTTTAGCAGTCAGCTATCAGCGGTCAGCTTTTTTAACAAGCACTCAGCAGTTAGCCGTTAGCTTTTTGAGGGCGTATGATGAGGGATGTCGATCGCTAGTTAACTTTATATAACGGGTGTCGATCGCATCGAGCAATGTGCGGATAACCGTAAGCGATCGCACCTTAACTGCAAGATCTCAGTTATAGGCTGGAAATATGTAGGATCGAGATGGTGGCAATGTCGATTGTCATGAAATTTTCACAGACTTAGCCCTGCTCCCTTAACTACTACCCTCTGCAACGTGAGGAAACAGTTGGCGGATCCAGTGGCAAATTTACCGTAGGTAGAATGACTGTAAGTGCGATAAGTGCGATCGCTCAAGGTGATATAGGACAAACAATGCTAAAAAATGTAAAAGTGACAGGTGATATCGATTTGGGCGACTGACTCAGGAGGCATGGGCAATGGAAGAGTTGCTAGAACTTAAGGAATTGCTTGTTGGTGGCAACATCCATGAGGCATTGCTATTGGTAGAGGAGATGACCGAAATGAGCAGGGACGATAAGCTAAACAGAGTTTTTAGCTTTGGGATTATCCTGCTGCTCCACTTGATTAAGCAATCTGCCGAGAAGCGCTCGACCAGATCTTGGGAGATATCTATTTTTAACGCGGTGAAGCAAATCCAACGCTCGAACAAACGCCGCAAAGCAGGAGGCACTTACCTCTCTCAAGCTGAATTACAGGAGACGCTAGAAGATGCCTACGAGTCTGCTTTAAAACAGGCGGCATTGGAAGCATTTGAGGGTAGGTACGAAGCGGCTGAGATTGCCGCTATGGTCGATCGCACCGCGATTATCGACCAGGCGATCGCCTTAATTTTGGGAGATGCCGTATGAGCGAACAACCTAAGACACAGCTAGAATTGTGCAAAGACCTAAAGATAAGTCGCGCCATTTATTTTACAATTGCTAAGTTAGAGCAGCCTTACTATTTGGACTAGGGACTAGAGTTTATGTCATCTCAGCGGGCAGTTAACCTGCGTGAAGCCTATCGTGTATCTGATGTCAAACCTTTGGAAGGGGACGATCTCGATCGCTATTACACAGAGCTAGGTGAATCGCGCAAAAGTGAAGCTGTCACGAATATGCGTGTTGCCCTCGATTTACAAGAATCTGGAGAATTTAGCACGATTTTGTTTACAGGGCATCGCGGCTGCGGCAAAAGTACCGAACTACACTCATTAGAAAGAAATTTGCGGAAACAGTATCACGTCATTTACCTCAGAACGGATGAGATTACGGATATCAATGATGTGGAATATACCGATCTGTATTTGCTGGTCGCACAGTATGTAGAATACGAACTACGCAAAACTAAAATTAAAATCGATGCGAGCATAATTAGAGATTTCGAGAGTTGGTTTGCTGAAGTCACCCATGAAAACGAACAAACAGTAGAAAGTTCTATTTCAGTGGAGGGGGAAATAACTTTAGGGGGCGAGACTCCCTTTCCTATACCTTTTCTGGCAAAGCTATTGGCAAAGATTATGTCTCAGATCAAGGGCGGCTCGAAAGATAAACAAACTATTCGACAAACTCTAGAGAGAGACTTCTCTCGTTTAAAAACTACACTTAACTTATTGCTGGATGATGGGAATGAGAAGCTCCGCAAGAGATATCCGGACAAAAAAGGTATTCTGTTGATTTTTGACAATCTCGATCGCTGCCCACCTCATGTAGCCGAGCGCTTGTTTTTTAACTACGGTTCGCAACTGCAAGAGCTGCGCTGCACGATAATTTATACTCTGCCAATTTCCGCCCTATACTCGCCTCGCGGGATTGCCAATACATTTGCAGAGCCAAAAATCATTCCGATGGTCAATATCTATGAATTTGATGCCAAACGCAATCCCCTGAAGCATAACCCAGATGGTATCCAGGCTCTTGTCAATTTATTAGAGCGCCGCATGGATACGCAACAGATATTTGCAACCGATCGGGAACGGGACGATCTGATTCGTGCGAGTGGCGGGCATATTCGCCACTTGATGCAAATGGTACGCGAGGCTTGCCTCACTGCAATCGGGCGCGGACACAGTAAAATTGAAGCAGACGATGTAGTTTATGCAATTAATCAACGCCAGTTTAGCTTTGAGCGCGAGATCCCCGACACGCACTATGGCGCGATCGCTAATACATACCGTACTAAACGAGCAAATAACGATGAAATCGGGCAGTTAACGCTGGTTAATACCTCTGTGTTGGAGTACAACGGTAAACGTCGCTGGAACTATCCCCATCCTACGGTCTTGAACATCGATGCTTTTCAACGCGCCCTTAACGACTCAGTTCAATAGTTCCGATCTTGATTTTCTAGCTCGCAATGCTGAGGCTATCCGTAAGATAGGGCTTTTTGCCGATCTGTCTGAGGGTCTGACAATCGGCTTTGTCGAGATTAATCTGGAGCGCGATCGCGATGCCACAGTCCAGTTTTTGCTCGATCGCAGTCAACCAGATTACGTGCAGTGGATTCCTTTAATGTTAGATCGCCCCGATCTGCGCTATCTAATCGCGGCAATTGAGGAAGACCTGAGATCGGTAACTCTAATTCCAGGGAAAAAGCCCGTTCTGCTATTGTGCGGTTTAGAACATGCGATCGGTGGATATGGCGACTATCCCGATATCCTCAGCAATATCAACATTGCCCGTGACAACTATCCACAGAGGCTACCATATCCATTACTTTTCCTGCTACCTGGCTATACTATTACTCGTTTTGCCAGGTTTGCTCCCGACTTTTGGGATTGGAAATCGATGGAAGTTCGTCTGAAAAGTGATATTCCTGCAATTGAGTCAGTCGATCTAGAACAAATCAGAAGACCAACGCACCAACTAACTATCCCTGTCTCCCAAGAACGCTTTGATTTTCTCTACCACGTTCTAGAGCGATATCCCCAACCTAGTCTCGCTCGTGCCGACATCCTCGATCTCTTGGGCGATGCCTATAGATCTCATCTCAACTATCCTGAAGCTGAAAGAGCATATCTAGAAGCACTCAATCTCTACGAAACTCATGATAAGCCGCTTGGTATTGCACATGTGCTCAATAACTTGGCAGGACTAAACTACGAGCAAGGGAAGTACGGCGAAGCAGAACCTCTATACCTCAGATCGCTGGAAATTTGGGAACGACAACTGGGAGCACGCCATCCCAATGTCGCCAGCGGCCTCAATAATCTCGCATTGCTATACACATCGCAAGGGAAGTATGCGGAGGCAGAACCTCTATATCTTAGATCGCTGGAAATCAGGGAACGACAACTGGGAGTAGACCATCCCGATGTCGCCAACAGCCTCAATAATCTCGCAGGGTTATACGAATCGCAAGGGAAGTATGTGGAGGCGGAACCTCTATATCTTAGATCGCTGGAAATCATGGAACGACAACTGGGAGCAGACCATCCCGATGTTGCACAAAGTCTCAATAATCTCGCATTGCTATACAAATCGCAAGGGAAGTATGCAGAGGCTGAATCTCTATACCTTAGATCGCTGGAAATCAGGGAACGACAACTAGGAACAGACCATCCCGATGTCGCCAACAGTCTCAATAATCTCGCATTGCTATACAAATCGCAAGGGAAGTATGCAGAGGCTGAATCTCTATACCTTAGATCGCTGGAAATCAGGGAACGACAACTAGGAACAGACCATCCCGATGTCGCCAACAGCCTCAATAATCTCGCATCGCTACACTTCGCACAAGGAAAGTACGTGGCAGCAGAACCACCGTTGCGACGCGCGCTGGAAATCAGGGAACGACTACTGGGAGCAGACCATCCCGATGTCGCCAACAGCCTCAATAATCTCGCAGAGCTATACAGAGTAAAGGGGAGATATGTTGAAGCAGAACCTCTATACCTTAGATCGCTGGAAATCAGGGAACGACTACTGGGAGCAGACCATCCCGATGTTGCACAATGCCTCAATAATCTCGCAGGGCTATACGGAGTAAAGGGGAGATATGTTGAAGCAGAACCTCTATACCTTAGATCGCTGGAAATCAGGGAACGACTACTGGGAGCAGACCATCCCGATGTCGCACAAAGCCTCAATAATCTCGCAGAGCTATACGGAGCAAAGGGGAGATATGTTGAAGCAGAACCTCTATACCTTAGATCGCTGGAAATTAGGGAACGACTACTGGGAGCAGACCATCCCGATGTCGCCAACAGCCTCAATAGTCTCGCAAGGCTATACCATGCGCAAGGGAAGTATGTTGAAGCAGAACCTCTATACCTTAGATCGCTGGAAATCAGGGAACGACTACTGGGAGCAGACCATCCCGATGTCGCACAAAGCCTCAATAGTCTCGCATTGCTATACGGAACAAAGGGGAGATATGTTGAAGCAGAACCTCTATACCTTAGATCGCTGGAAATCAATGAACGACTACTGGGAGCAGACCATCCCGATGTCGCACAAAGCCTTAATAATCTCGCATTGCTATACAAATCGCAAGGGAAGTATGCGGAGGCAGAGCCTCTATATAAGAGATCGCTGGAAATCAGTGAACGACTACTGGGAGCAGACCATCCCGATGTCGCCATCAGCCTCAATAATCTCGCATTGCTACACTACGCACAGGGAAAGTACGCGGCAGTGGAACCACCGTTGCGACGCGCGCTGGAAATCAACGAGCGACAACTAGGAGCAGACCATCCCGATGTCGCCAACAGCCTCAATAATCTTGCAGGGCTATACTATATGCAAGGGAAGTATGCGGAGGCGGAACTGTTGTATTGTCGGGCTATAGCGATCGCTGAAAAAGCACTTGGTGCGGAACATCCAGATACCACAACATATCGTAAAAATTACGAGCTATGCTTAAAGCAAAAGGAGGATAGACAATGACTATCAAAGAACAACTCTTTCAAGAACTTGAAAATGCTCCTATGCCTGTATTGGCAGAAGTTCTCGATTTTTTGAGATTCCTCCAATCTAAGCAGCCAAAAGTAGATTTTATGGAATTTGCAGGTATGGCATCCGATCTAGGGGACATCATGGATGAAATTGTTGCAGAAGCCGAAGCCAATCGCCAACTGGATCTCGGCAGAGAAGATCGCGCATGAAAAAGGCTTTAATTGACACTAATATTCTCTCCTATTTTTTAAAAGGCAACTCAACGATTATTGAAAGATTTCGCATCTATCAACAGCACTATTCCTACTTTTCATTTTCGATCTTTACCTACTACGAAATCAAAAGTGGCTTACTCTATAAAGATGCTCAAAGGCAAATGCAGCAGTTCGATCGACTTGCCCAAGTTAGTGAAGTGATACTCTACGATCGAGCGATCGCTGATATAGCCAGCCAAATCTACGTCGATCTTAGAACTAGAGGTATTACGATCGCACCTATTGACTTGTTTATTGCGGCAACTGCGCTATATTGTGATTGTCTACTTGTCACAGCCAATGTGAAGCACTTTCAAAACATTCCAAATCTCAACTATGAAGACTGGACAAAATAAAAGTCGCGATCCTCAAGATAGAAGTATTGCCGATCGCTGGAGGCAATGGTTTGAGGAAGTCGATCGCTTGGGAATTCCCAATGGTAAATCTAAAGACGGGTTTAGGTGCATGGAATCGTCTGAACTTTGATGTTTACATGCAGTGTTTTACAAAGGACATTGAGAATCGCAGTCAGGTTATCCATCGTAGGATTCCCTTTTGCAGATAACATCCGGTGCAGGCTTTTGCTTGGTTTGGATGTTGCGATCGCCAGTTGTTCAAAACCGACAGTTGCATTTACAAGATCTCTCAGTATAAGTCTTGCGGTTTCTGGTTCGCCATTGAGGAACAGAGAAATAGCTTCGTCAAGAAGAGCTTCCGCAAATGCAGGATCTCGCGAGACTGATCAGAATTTTGTGTAAGCGGTCTAGAATCACAAAAACCAAGGAGACCGCAACATGTTAAGAGGCAAACAAGCAACTAATCGTACAGATGAACTACTAGACGAGTTGGTGTCAGAGTGCCATAGCCCCGAGGACATTCTAGGAGAATCGGGCTTACTGAAGCAACTGAGTCAACGACTAATCGAGCGAGCGCTCACGGGAGAGCTGAGCCATCACCTCAAATCAAGCACGCCTAAGGGAGAGGAAGCGGTAGAAGACGAAGTTGTGCGACGCAACAGCCGCAATGGCTACTCGCAGAAGACGGTGCAGTCGCAACAGGGCGAAATGGAGTTGTCGATACCGCGAGACCGTAACGGCGAGTTTGACCCCGTGCTGGTACCGAAACACCAAAGGCGAATAGCAGGACTCGATGAGAAAATCCTGGCTATGTATGCACGGGGATTAAGCACCCGAGACATTAGTGCTCAACTCGAAGAACTCTATGGTGCCAAGATCTCCGCCGCACTCATCAGTGAGGTCACTGATGCAGTTAGCGACGAGGTCAAGGCTTGGCAGTGCCGTCCCCTGGAACCTGTATATCCCATCATTTACCTCGATGCCCTCTACGTGAATATCAAGGTGTCGGGTCGGGTGAGCAAGCGAGCGGTCTATGTCGTCTTGGGTATTACGGTTGAGGGCAACAAAGAATTGCTTGGGCTGTGGATTGGGGAGGTGGAATCCGAAGGCGCTAAGTTCTGGCTCAAGGTGCTGACTGACCTCAAAAACCGTGGGGTCAAGGACATTCTGATTGCCTGTTGCGATGGCTTAGTGGGATTCCCCCAGGCGATTGAGGCTGTTTTCCCGCAAACCCAGGTGCAACTATGTATTGTGCATCTGATCCGCAACTGTTTGCGTCATGTGCCCTGGAAAGACGCTAAAGCTGTTGTGGCTGACCTCAAGCCCATTTATCATGCTGCCACTTTGGCAGAAGCCGAAGCTGCGCTTGAGGCTTTTGCCGCCAAGTGGGATCGCCTATACCCCGCGATTAGCCAAATCTGGCTGCGCCATTGGCAGAACATTATCCCCATCTTTGACTATCCCATGGACATCCGCAAAGTCATCTACACTACCAATGCCATTGAATCCCTCAATCGCTCCCTGCGCAAGGTGATTAAAACCAAGGCTGTCTTCCCCGATGAGGAATCTGTCTTCAAGCTCATGTTCTTGGCCATGCATAACATTGCCAAGCGTTGGACTCGCCCCCTTAAAGATTGGAAGGCAGCGTTGTCATATTTTGCTATCCTATTCCCAGGACGTTTAAATTACTGACCTTATTTCTCGCTTACACAAAAATCTGAGCACTCTCATCTCGCTGAACTCTTTCACAAACCGTTTCTTTAAAGTCTCTTGTTAATGTCATAATCTTTACTTCTTTCCTTTCTTTTTTTCAGTTTTTTCTTTTACTTCTGCTTCACTAGCCCCCCTCTTTCTTCTCTTATACTCTTGGTAAAGTTCTCTAGCTCGGTCAATATCTGACTGCTGACTTTTTTTAGTTCCACCCCCAAACAAGACAATTAGTTGCTTACCATCCTGAGCTAGGTAAATGCGATAACCTGGTCCCCAATCAATCCTGTATTCGCCAATTCCATCAAACCATTTGATGCTTGATGTGTTTCCTAGCTCTAGACGAGACTTCGCAACTGTAACCTTTGCCGCAGCTATGGCATCCAGGTTGTCGAACCATTTCTGATAGGGATTTGAGCCATCCTCTCTAATATATTAGACCTCTTGCAGATTAGGTTGAGGTTGAGTTGCCAAAGAACCCCAAGATAGGAAAATATCAGGACATAGCAATAACGAAAAAGCGTCCTGATGATGAACTATATAATAGCGCAAACCCTACCTGCTGCACACTTTAAGCGTCGATTTGGTATCGAGACTAATACGTTCAAAGCAATTGTGAAAGTGCTTAAACCAGAGTGGCGAGCAACGCCAACACCTGGAGCCAAGCCTAAACTCGGACTAGAAGACCGCATATTGGTTACCTTCGAGTATTGGCGGGAATATCGCACCTACTTTCACATCGCCACTAGTTGGGGCATCAGCGAGTCTACAGTTTGTCGAATAGTGCATTGGGTAGAGGAGACTTTAATCCGCTCACGTCGCTTTCGACTACCTGGGAAGCGCCAGTTGGTGCGGGGCTTTGGGATACCTACAGTCGCGATCGTTGATGTGACTGAAACTCGCATTGAGCGTCCTAAGCGGCACCAACGTGCCTTTTATAGCGGCAAACAGAAAGGGCACACGCTCAAATGTCAACTCATAATTGACGCTCTTACTGGGCAGATTATCTGTACGTTTTTCGGCAAGGGGCGACGGCATGATTTCAAGCTGTTCAAAGCTTCTGGCATCCATTTCCATCCTCAAACCGAGAGTTTGCAGGACAAGGGTTATCAAGGCATCCAGAAACTGCATCTCTACTGCCGCTTACCCCACAAGAAACCGAAAGGTGGTCAGCTTACGCCCGAGCAGAAAGCGTTCAACCGCCAACTTGCGCGCCAACGGGTTGGCATTGAGCATGTTAATCGCCGCTTGAAGATCTTCCGCATCTTATCTGGACGCTATCGCAATCGTCGTCACCGCTTTGGTTTGCGTTGCAATCTAATTGCTGGTCTCTACAATTTTGAACGCTCTCAAGGCTCCTCAGTTGGCTAATTTGCAAGAGGTCTATTCTTGAACTTTCATATTAGATATGATAGTAACTTATATGTTACTTATTGTCAAAACTATAGCTTTAGACAGATCGGCTAGTTCAGTGGGTGGGTGGAACTGCTCACTATGCAGGGGTTTTACCTCTGCACCCCGTCCTAAACCTGTTGGCTATGGCTATATCTTTCTACAATGTAGATCGTCATGAAATCCGCGCAGAGATATAGCATCGCTAAGCGCTACCCATTCCTCAACGCTCAAATCCTCCGCCCTTACCTGAGGATTAATGCCCATCTCCTCCAGCAAACTAACCAGGCGATCGCGATCGATTATACTTCCCAAATTATTCCGCAGCATCTTCCGCCGCGTCGCAAACCCCATCTCGATTAACTTCCCCAAAAACTCAGGATCGCTAGCTGGTTTAACGGGCGATCGCGGTAACAAACACACCACCGCCGAGTTTACCTTGGGCGGCGGATAAAATGCCTGGGCGGGTACGTCGCAAATAAACTGACACTCGGCTAAATACTGCACCCGCACGCTCAGAGCACCATACGCCTTATGTCCCGCCTTTGCCACCAGGCGATCGGCGATTTCCTTTTGCACGAGCAACACGATGCGATCGAACTGATTGACCGGAGCCGCGATCGTCCCCAACAACTTCGTCAAAATCGGCCCCGTAATGTTGTAAGGGATATTGGCTACGACCTTGCGAACCCCTTCCGGCAAGGGCACATCGAGAATGCTGCCTTCGATCAGTTCAAAATTCTCCTGCGTAAACTTACGCCTTAATTGCTCGCACAAATCGCGATCGATTTCTACAGCAGTCAGCGATCGCACGAACGGCAACAGCATTTTCGTGAGATTCCCCGTTCCCGGCCCAATTTCCAGGACGCGATCGTCGGGGCTTAGCTGCGCCGCTTTCAGGATTTTTGCCAGCGCCTTTTCGCTGCGCAGCCAGTGCTGTCCGAATTGTTTGCGCGGCAGACCCATCGCATTGTCCTTAAAGAATTTGCGCTTTGTCATTGTATAGTGTTAGCGGTCAGCTTTTTTAAAGCGATACTGAAAATCCTCTTCAAGTCCGCACAGGCGGACTTTGTTTGTGTAGCCGCGATTTCAATCGCCAGGCTTTAATCTCAACTACTTTTTAGAAGTTGGCGCGATACCGTAAAAGTAATAATCAGCCGTATAATCCACTTTCACTTCCGCATCCTTCTTGGTCGCGGCATCGCAACCTTTAGCAGGAGCTTGTCCGCCTACCGTGGCGAGACGCTGAACGTGTTTGACATTACTCATCGCACCTTTGCCAGAGTGAGAGGTCACCTCCAATAAAAGCAGAGGAATAGAATTCTTGGTAGAAGAATCTGCTTTCGCCTGGATTTTACCCTGAATCTTACTGCCATCCTTGAGTTCCCAAGTCGGCCCCCCATAGTGTTTGCCCACCTCCACGCCCTTCTCATCGAGCAACACTGCCTCCGGTGCTTTTAGCTTCCATCCATACTTTTGAGGGTTATCCTCTTTCGGTTGACAGGTATAAATCTGTACGCCCTTTGCCGCCGTTTTAAACAATAGCTTCTCGTCTTTGGGCACCTGTAATTGACTGGGGACTTGAGATGCTGCGGTTTTCGCTAATAGCTGGCGCTGGCTGGGGAGTTCGTTCGCAGAAACGCTGTAAGCATTCAGACCAGAGAGAGAGACAAGTGCCAAGCTTGCAAAGATTACTTTCAGATTAGATTGCATTTGATTGCTCCTGTAAAAACAAAGTCTTAAGAGAATTGGAGATTTTTATTAAGTAGTAATACCAATTCCCTAAAGTAAAATTACAGATTGCTGGAGGGGCGAACGGCCGTTCGCCCGTACATAGATCGATCTGTAGTTCAATTTTGAAGAATTGGTATAAGGTGGGCAGTGCCCACCCTACCTATGGTGTTTTTGCGTTAGTCCTAACCAGGGTTAGGCCGCTGGTTTATTTGTGTTAACTCTTTAACTAGTACGCGCTACCTCCAATCCCGGATCGAAATTTATATAAGGCGTTGATAGCGCATACCGGGCGATGGTGCGATCGCCCCGATCAACTCCAGTTGCAATAAGGCTCCCGACACTTCTCCAGCGGGCAAGCCCACGGTTTCAACGATGCGATCGAAGCCGATCGGTTCGCCAAAGGCGATCGCGGCGAGGATGCGCTGTTGGGTTGGCTCCAGTAAAGGTAACTGCACTGGTTCTGTCTGAGGATCGGGATCTAGACCGGGCATGGCACCTAGCGCCGCTATGAGTTCGTCAACGCCCAAAATTACCTGCGCGCCGTTACCGATTAATTTCAAGCAACCAAGCGAGTGGTGCGTATCTAAAGAGCCGGGCAGAGCGAAGACATCGCGACCGTATTCGTTGGCCTGGTGGGCGGTGATCAGAGCGCCCGATTTCTCCGGTGCTTCGATCACGATCGTGGCGCGGCACAGTCCGGCGATGATGCGATTGCGAGCGGGGAAATGGACGCGATCTGGTTGAGTGTTGTGAGGATATTCGCTGACAACCAGACCGGATTTGATAATTTCTTGATAAAGCGATTGATTTTTGGGCGGGTAGACGATATTAACGCCCGTACCGACTACGGCGATCGCGTTACCCTCGCCGCTCAAGCAACCCCGATGCGCTTCGGCATCCACGCCATCCGCCAAACCCGACACCACGGTAAAACCATGCTCTGCTAGAGCTTTGCCAATTTTCTGCGCCCAGCGCCGCCCGTAACCGCTGGGACTGCGCGTTCCCACCATGCCCACGGTCGATCGCTCCGCCCATTTTGTCAGGCTGCCCGCATAATGCAGGATGGGCGGCGGATCGGGAATTTCCCATAGTAGTTTGGGATATTCGTCATCGGATGGAGTCCAGAAGCGAGGATTTTGACGTTGATATTCCTCCAGAAGCGCGGGCGGATCGATCTCTCGCCGCGTTGCAGTTATAACCGAGGCAATCTGTTTGCCTATGCCCTCAACTTCAAGTAATTCCGAACTGGAAGCCGACCAGGCATCTTTGAGATTCCCAAAGTGTTGATAGATGCGCTTGAGAGATACGGGGCCGATCTGTGGAACTTTCGACCACGCCAGCCAATATGCTTTTTCCATCTAGATTGAGAATTGAATTATTGGGAGCCTTGAACCCGCGCAGGCGGGTTTTGTTTGTATAGCCGCGATTGCAATCGCCAGGTTGTACGTTCGCAATCCCTACAGAATGCTATTGAAAAAGGCGATCGCATCCTTCAGGGCTACGATAAAGGCATCAATCTCATCACGAGTATTGTAGAAGTACAAACTGGCTCTGGCGGTACCGCTCGCGCCCAGGTGATGATGTAGAGGCTGCGTGCAATGATGCCCCGAACGAATTGCTACGCCCGCTTGATCGAGCATGGCGGCCAGATCGTTGGCATGGATGCGATCGCCCACATTGAACGCTACCAGTCCGGCGCGATGGTGCAATGGCCCGTAGATTTTGAGGTCTGGAATGGGCTTGAGTTGCTCTAATAAGTAGGTGACCAGCTCCTGCTCGTAGGCGTGGATGTTCTCCATGCCAATTTCGCTGAGATAGTCCACTGCCGCACCAAGGGCGATCGCTTCGCCAATCGCGGGCGTGCCTGCCTCAAATTTATGGGGCGGCTCGGCATAGGTGGAATAGTCGAGATATACATCGGCAATCATTTCGCCACCACCCATAAACGGGGGCATAGAGCGCAGCAGATCCAGCTTGCCGTAGAGGAAGCCAATCCCAGTAGGAGCGCACATCTTATGTCCCGATGCCACGAGCCAATCGCAATCCATTGCCTGCACGTCCACTGACATGTGCGGCACGCTCTGGCAGGCATCGATCAGGACTTTGCTGCCGCGATCGTGGGCAAGGCGAACGATCTCCGCCACGGGGCTGACGCAACCCAAGGTATTGGAAACGTGGAATGTGGTAACCAGTCTGGTGCGATCGCCGAGCAGCGCTTGATATTGCTCGAAATCGAATTCACCGCTAGCGGTGGGCTGCACGAACTTCAGGACGGCTCCAGTTTTCTGTGCTACGAATTGCCAGGGGACGATATTGCTGTGGTGCTCGATGACGCTGAGGATAATTTCGTCCCCCGCCACCAGGTTATTCATGCCCCAGGCATAGGCGACTAGATTAATGGCTTCGCTGGCATTGCGCGTATAGACAATTTCCTGGGGCGATCGCGCGTTGACAAACCGGGCAACTTTTTCCCGCGCCCCCTCGTAGGCATCGGTAGCGCGAGTGCTGAGGGTATGAGCGCCGCGATGCACGTTGGCGTTGTCGTGTTCGTAGTAATAGCGCCAGGCTTCCAGCACGGCCAGGGGTTTTTGCGAGCTAGCCGCATTATCAAAATAAATCAGCGGCTGACCGTGGATCTCCTGATGCAGGAGCGGAAAATCTGCTCTTACCTTTTCTGCCAGAGTTTTTTCGCGAACTAGGGTCATGGCTTTGAACTGTACTTTGCAAAATGTGCGCCTAAATGCATCTTAACTCGGATTATTCGGGAATAGCATTAGCCAAGAAATTAAGTTCTTGGCTGTGGATCGTATCAATCAGGGAGAGACGACAGGAATTACATTATTAAGGCGACGCGCTCTTTTTTGCAAAGCTAAATCGAACGTCGCAAAGCGATCGGCAATACCGCTGGATGCTAGGTGCAAAGCATCGGCAAAGTCCAGCCCTTCGCCATACCAAAACATCGCTTGCTTGACTGAGGCATCGTCTTCCACCAAAAGATTTGGCAATCCCAACAAATGGCGAAATGCTTTATCGATAACAATGCGATCGAGTTTGTAAGTGTAGCGCAAAACCCATTCAACCTCTAAAAGCACGGTCTTTGGGATAAATACGCGATCGCTTTGTATGAGGTTGGCAGCAATTTTTGCTTGTTCGGGATCGTCATTAGTTAAAATCCTCACAATGAGATTCGTATCTAGAGCGATAGTTAGCACTGCTGCACTCCTTTAGAAAATTGCTCGGCAACGCCAATGGCGATCGCTGCTTCCATATCTTCCAAAGTATGCTTTGGTCCCTGATAGTCCGTACAACCAATCAGATCTTCAACGCGCGATCGCGGAAACGCATTTACAGGTCGCAAAACAATAGAACTACCGAGATCGTCGATTTCAAATTCTTGCCCCGCTTTCCATCCATGTGCTTCGCGCACGGACTTCGGAACGATGACCTGTCCTTTACTAGACAAACGTGTAGTTTCCATAATCCAAGATGTAAGACGGCGGTAAGATTATTATAGCCAAGATGCCCTGTAACCGTCAAAACCTTTCTTATTAAAGTATTCGCGTTAAAGCACGCCTTTAGAACTGGGAATGACGCTGCCGCGTCGCGGGTCGATTTCGATCGCCATCCTCAATGCCCTGGCAAATGCCTTGAAAGTAGCTTCGATGATGTGGTGGGAATTAATGCCGTCAAGCTGGCGAATGTGCAATGTCATTTGGGCGTGGTTGACAACTGCCTGAAAAAATTCGCGCACCAGTTGCGTATCGTAGGTACCCACCCGTTGCGTGGGAATCTCCAGACCGTAAACCAGGTAGGGACGACCGGAAAAATCCAGAACGACCTGCACCAGAGCTTCATCCAGGGGCGCGATAAAATGTCCGAACCTGACGATGCCCTTGCGATCGCCCAGTGCTTGCCCTAACGCCTGCCCCAGCGTAATACCAACATCCTCATTGGTATGGTGATCGTCGATGTGCAGGTCGCCAGTTGCCTGAATATCCATGTCGATGAGGCCGTGCGAACAAATCTGTTGCAGCATGTGATCCAGGAAGGGAATGCCCGTACTTACCTGTCCCTTGCCCTGTCCGTCGAGATCTAATCCGACTCGAACGTCGGTTTCTCCAGTTTGGCGGTGGACGCTAGCAGTACGATTTATGGATGACATGGCCTGGTTACTTTGCTTGAATATTAAAATCTGGTATGGATCTCCAGTATAGGTAAATTCTGCGATCGACAGCGAACCAGATCTTGCTATGACTCCTGCCGTATCGCATCTCTAAAGATTTTCATTGCTTCTAAGAACCCATTTAGGAAGTCGCAGTTGCCAGATTTCTTAGCATTTTGCGGATTAAAGCCAAGTAAATAAACGATTCAGACATTTGCTCATAAAATTCATAATCCTTGCTTAGTCTACGACAATTACCTAACCAAGCAAAGGTTCGCTCTACCACCCAACGCTTTGACTCCACTACAAAACCTTTCTGATTGTCTGCCCGTTTGCTAACTTCCCAAAGCCATCCGAAGTTGTCGTTGACCCATTGTGTGATTTCATCACCAGAGAATCCAGCATCAACCAGAATTTTCTCTAATCGTGGTAATGGAGATGTGAGATTCTGTAACAACTGCTTAGCTCCTGCTCTTTCACCGATGTTAGCTGCACACACCAACACCTTTACAACTAAGCCCAAGGTGTCAACCATAGCGAAGCGTTTTCTGCCCTTGATTTGCTTACCGCCATCAAAACCTCGACTGCCCGCACTTTCTGTTGTCTTCACACTCTGGCTATCGATACTCACCAAGCTTGGGGTCGCCTCTTTACTAACCTTTTCCCTAAATTGTTGGCTCAATTTGCGATTAATCTCCTCCAGTAGCCCAGTTCTTTCCCACCTTTGCCAGTAGAAATAGACCGTTGAGTAAGGCGGAAAGTCATGGGGTAGATTCTGCCATGTACAACCATTTTTGAGTATATAGAAAATGGCATTCAGTAACTCTCGCATATTTGTTTTGGGTGGCCTACCCCATTTTGATGGTTTGGGTAGCATGGGTGCGATAATTTCCCATTCTTGGTTGGATAAATCGGTATTATAGGATCGGCGCATCTCTTCAGGTTTATACTAGACTTCATCAGTATTTATACCTGCTTTTGGTGCGCCTTTTACTTCCTAAATGGCTTCTAAGCGCGATTGCATTTGCACGCAGCGTACTAACAGATCGATGTCTAATTCTGGTAAAAGTTCACTGCGCATTATTTCTACGTACTGGCCATCTTGCAGGTGGTACAGCTTTAACTGGTTACCCTCCCAGAACCACACCTCCTGGATCTCAAAGCGGCGATATTTCTCCAGTTTCTGCAAACTCCCACTGGTCAGCACCACCTCGATCGCTAGATCTGGATTGGCTTTCTTTTCTCGCAAGTAATAGGACTCATCCGGCTCAAAGGAAGTACCCTTATCTTCCTCTCGTCGCGTAGCGCTGCCCACAGGAATATACTCAATTTCCATGAGTGTAAAGTAAGCTTCCAGCAAGATAGCCAAAGATTTTTTAATTAATTCGTGTGGCTCTCCCAATGTCATGAGTTCGATCCATCCATCCAAATAAGTTATCCGCAAACCAGGAGAATCAGCCAGGAGTTGCTCTAAAGCCTCAAACTCCTGCCAACTGTAGTTCCCTGGCAGCAAGAAACGCTGCTCCTGCTCTGTGCTAGGCAAGTTATTAAGTAATGTTGCAGTCACGACTCTAACCTCCTGAAGTAGAGATTTTCATGGCTTCCTGGGCTATAGCACTTTTCAATTGAGAACGGGTTTTATTGATGGGGTGAAGGGGTTCCACCCCTTCTTGGGGGCAACGCCCCCAACCCCCCTTCTCGTTTTCATCTGAAAACCGCTATAATTCTACCAAACTACATTCGCGTGAATTTTCCCTTTGTTTTTCCGTTTGGGATCTCATGCGGCGATTAAATGAATTTTAGGAATGTTTAACTCAGGCGATCGCTCTCGCATTTGTTGGGCGATCGCATCAACTCCCTCCGCTCCAGAAGTTTGCAATGTTTTCAATAATGTGGCGCTATCAAGCACTAATCGCTCGACATCAACATCTGCATAGTCTGGTTGGAAATCGCGCAGCCGACCGATCCCTTCACCCAGAAGAATTACCGCGCCGCGCCAGTTGCTATTACTGAGATGATACAATCCGACGGCTATTTGTAAAATTCCCTGATAGAAAGTCTTGTCTGGATACTCGGCATCCATCCAAATGGCTTCCAGGGTATCGTGGCAAGCATAAAATTCCGATCGATTAAATTGCGCGATCGCTTCACCAAATTCAACTTCTACATTCACCTGCAAATTCCCATATATAGCTGTAGACAGATCTGTTAGGACAAGGGGTGTGGGGGCTGCGCCCCCACGCAGGGGAGGCAGGGCGGTCTTGGGGGTTCCCCGCTAGAGCCACTGCCGTGTGGAACCCCTGCACCCCGTCCTAAGCCTATTGGCTATAGCTATACATGCTTTCCTCGCATTCCCAGCCCGTCTCAGGCTGTATTATAGCGTTTTTCAATACTGCATGTCAGGAGTATCGATTAAATCTCCTCTGACTGTGGTAAGGGAAAAGTTTTGCCAGCTAGGTAAGCATCAAAGTGCTTTTGAAAATACAACCACGAGGTCATATCTTCTACATCATCTGAATAAGACAGCGGTGCATTTTTATATAGAGGCATGCGAGTATTAATCTCATCCCTTAGCAGTTGCGGCAATTCATCCACTCCATTTACTTTGCTGCCACAGGCGCTGTAGATGAGTTGACCGGGGCGATCGCCCATTTTCATCCAGGGCACCCAAGGCCCGACCCGATCCCAGTAAAGCTGGAGTTTGGAAACAGAGAGAATTTCAGGATTCAATAGTTCTTCAGTGGGAACTGAAATCTTGAATAACTCGGCTGCCTGATAAGTTGGATTCGGGCTATGCTCGGCAAATTTCCGATCTGTGGCGAGAGGATTGGGATAAGTAGAAAATAGGTCAAATACGAAAGTGGTATTGCTGCCATCTACTTGTGCGGGAAACTTGCCTTTGAAATGCCCCTGTACGGGATCGTTGGCAACGTGCATTACCGTTAGTAATTCGCCTGTCCAAGGATTTTCCCACTGCTGCAAAATTTCACCTGTCTCTGGATGAAGGTAGTAAGTCAACTCTCTGGATGTGAAATCCCAGATCCCCTCTGCGGAGGGAATGCACCTGCTGACGCTCATGCCCACCATTTTAAAGAGGCGATTTCTCTTTTCACCGGGAATGAAAGCATATATTGACCCCGCCCAGATCAGGAAACTCGATTCGTTTGAGTCGAGCGACGATCGCGTCTTCACCCACTGTTGGGCATCAAAGTCTCTGGTTTCAGCAGCCATCTACGGGTTCCTCGGTATTTAAAAGCTTATAGCGTTTTTCAATAATTTTCTGGGTAATATGCCTCTATGAGGTAGTTATACGGAAATATGCAAGGTAACGAAGTCTCAATTACGACTTCCTCGGGAGGTGCTCAAAGGGAACATAGTCTATGCCTGCAAAACCGGAGTAGATAAGGGACGATAGACCCTGTAATCGATTTGTGGAAAGATATTGTCCATATATTCTACTTTTTCCAGCCAGCCAGAGTCGATCGCACCTTTACTAATATCCTCAAATAATTTGTTGAACCGCAACAGGTGAGATTTGGTGCGTCGCACGGCATAGGGCACCATGGTGCCCGTACTCATAATGAACGTCCAATCTGAAGATTGGGCTAACAGTACTTCCCGTGCCGCCTGATTCAAGGCTTTACGTTCTAATTCGTCAACTGCCTCGCGCTGTGCCAGAGCAATCATGCGCTCGGTGGCTTTGTGTAAATGCGGATATACCCAAGCATTCGTCTCGTTCAGCCAGAACTCGTGGAAACCCTTGTAGCCCCAGCTTGACTGTGCCGGACGTGCCACCTGCTGACTGGGATTTTCTTTCAAGTAGTCGGCAAGGTGCGTAAGGCGAAATACCTTCTGGTCGAAGTAGGCTTTGCGAAGCGTATAGTCAATAAACCAGGGGCCTTCGTACCACCAATGCCCAAATAACTCGGCATCGTAGGGCGACATGACAATTGGCGGTCGCCCCATACTGTGATACAGATGCTCGATTTGTTTCTCGCGGTTAAAGCAGAAATTGCCCGCATGTTCGGCGGCTTTTTCCCTTGCCCAGTAAGGATCGTATAGCTGCTTGGCACCCAGATCTAAATTCTGACCTGTAATTTTGTGGTACTTAACCCCCGTATTTTTGCGCTGCCCATTTGGCATGATAAAGGGTTTAATGTACTCGTAGTCGGCTTCCCAACCCAAATCTTTGTAAAATTCGCGGTAGACTGGGTCGCTGGGATAACCGATCCTTGCCGACCATACTTGCTGCGAAGATTCCTGATCTCTGGCAAATACGGCTACGCCCGTTTCGGTAAAAATGGGAGCATAGGTGCTAAAGCGCGGACGAGGCTTGGCGTACATGATGCCATGACCGTCGGAGATGAAGTAGCGCAAACCAGCATCGGCGATCGCGCGTTCTAACCCGTTGAAGTAGGCGCATTCAGGCAGCCAGATGCCATTGGGTGGCTTGCCAAATTCCTGGGTGTGGGACTCTACCGCCACTTGGAGTTGCGCCCGTATCGCTTCGGGGTACATTTTTAGCAAGGGCAGATAGCCGTGCGTTGCGCCGCAGGTAATAATTTCCAGATTATTGCTATCCAGGAATTGCTTGAACGCACCCACGATATCGCCATCATATTTTTGCCATAGCGATCGCACCTCTGCCAATTCTTTTTCGTAGAACTCAGCCAAATACTTGAGGTGGCTGTTGAACTTGTTGCGCTCCACTTCACAAGCTACCAGCTTTTGTAGTTGGGTTAAGTGGGCTTCATAACGTTCCTGAAGCAAAGGATCGCGCAGCATTGCCACCAAGGGTGGGGTCAGAGTCATGGTGAGCTTGAAGTCAACGCCATCTGTCCTCAGTCCCTCAAATACCTTGAGTAGGGGAATGTAAGTTTCGGTAATTGCCTCATACAGCCATTCTTCCTCTAGAACATAATCGCTCTCAGGGTGGCGGACAAAGGGCAAGTGAGCGTGTAGAACTAGTGCAAGATATCCAATGGTCATATACTAGGGTTCCTTGTTGGCAATGGGTAGACGAAATGCCAAATGCCTGTATCTAAGCCATTTTAGGCTATTCAGGTAGCAGTTAATTTTTTTTGTTAATGCCATTTTTAGCGTTTTTGTGTAAGTTCGGCAATCGGGTTGCGATCGCTGTCGCAACCCACCCTTACATAAATTGTTCAGTTAGTCAGGCGATCGCTTACTTATACCAAACCCTGGTTTTTACCCCCCTTTTTGCGGAGTCTGTACAGGCAGGCTTTGTTTTTTGTAGCCGCGACTTCTAGTTGCCAGGCAATATAGCGGTTTGCAGATCGGAAAGAGTAGGGGGTTTGGGGGCGTTGCCCCCAGGTCGGGGTTCTACCCCTTCAGCCCGTCAATAAAACCTGTTCTCAATTGAAAAACGCTATATTAGGGACAATTAACGCGGATTTGGTATTACACGTATATTTTTGACCTGGCTAAAATAGGACAGTGCGTTCGTTAATTTACGAAAATTCTTAAACCTATGGCAGAGTTTCAAATTCAGACACCCTGGCCGCCCACCGCCGATCAGCCCAAAGCGATCGCCCAGCTACTCCAGGGGCTAAAAGACGGTAAGCGCTATCAAACTCTGCTAGGTGCGACGGGTACGGGTAAAACCATGACGATCGCGAATGCAATTGCGCAATATCAGAAGCCAACGCTGGTGTTAGCCCATAACAAAACTCTGGCAGCGCAGTTGTGTAACGAGTTGAGGGAATTTTTTCCCAATAATGCCGTCGAGTATTTCATTAGTTATTACGACTATTACCAACCAGAAGCCTATATCCCCGTTACCGACACCTACATCGAAAAAACCGCCTCGATTAACAACGAAATCGATATGCTGCGTCACTCCGCCACGCGATCGCTATTCGAGCGCAAGGACGTAATTGTGGTCGCCTCGATTAGCTGCATTTACGGTCTGGGCATTCCCGCAGAATATCTCAAGGCATCAATTCCATTGCGCGTGGGAGATACTGTCGATCAGCGGCAAGTGTTGCGAGATCTCGCAACAATCCAGTACGAACGCAACGATATTGAGATGTCGCGGGGTCGATTTCGCGTGAAGGGCGATATCCTGGAAATTGTCCCTGCCTATGAGGATAGGATTATTCGCGTTGAGTTTTTTGGCGATGAAATTGATGCGATTCGCTTTGTCGATCCGGTGACGGGAGAAATCCTGCAAAGCGTGGAAGGGCTGAATATCTATCCCGCTCGCCACTTCGTTACACCACAGGAGCGCTTGCAAATTGCCTGCCAGCAAATCAAACAGGAGTTAGACGAACGCCTTGAGGAACTGATTAAGGATAATAAACTCCTGGAAGCGCAGCGTCTGGAGCAGCGCACTCGCTACGACCTGGAACTGTTGCAGGAAGTGGGCTTTTGCAATGGCGTGGAAAACTATTCGCGACATCTCTCCGGTCGCAATGCCGGCGAATCACCCGACTGTTTGGTGGACTATTTCCCCGCCAATGACTGGCTGTTGGTCGTGGATGAATCGCACGTTTCCGTGCCGCAGATGCGCGGCATGTATAACGGCGATCGCGCCCGCAAGTCTGTATTGATCGAACATGGTTTCCGGTTACCCAGTGCGGCAGACAATCGCCCGCTCAAATCGGAAGAATTTTGGGATAAGGTGAAGCAGTGTATATTCGTCTCAGCCACACCGGGCGATTGGGAGTTAGAGATTTCCGAGCAAATTGTGGAGCAGATCATCCGTCCCACCGGGGTTCTCGATCCGGAGATATTCGTGCGCCCGACGGAAGGGCAAGTCGATGACCTGCTGGGTGAAATCAAATTGCGCGTAGCCCGCCACGAGAGAGTATTAATTACCACCCTCACCAAGCGCATGGCGGAGGATTTGACTGCTTACTTTGAGGATAGACACATCAACGTGCGCTACCTCCATTCCGATATCAAATCGATCGATCGCATCGAAATTCTGCAAGCACTCCGCAATGCCGAATTTGATGTCTTGATCGGCGTAAATCTATTACGCGAAGGTTTGGATTTACCAGAAGTATCGTTGGTGGCAATTCTCGACGCGGATAAAGAAGGTTTCTTAAGGGCAGAGCGATCGCTAATTCAAACTATCGGTCGCGCTGCCCGCAATGTCAACGGACAGGTAATTATGTATGCAGATCGGCTCACTGACAGCATGGACAAAGCGATTAGCGAAACAGCACGCCGCCGCCAGATCCAGATCGCTTACAACGAAGAACACGGCATCGAGCCAAGATCGATTACCAAGAAATCCAGCAATGCGATTCTCGATTTTCTATCGATCTCCCGTCGTCTCAACGAACAACAGTTAGATTACGTCGTCAACCAACCCCTCGATATTTCCCTGGATGAATTGCCAGAACTAATCGAGCAACTAGAAGCACAGATGCGCGAAGCCGCCAAGAAACAAGAGTTCGAGCAAGCCGCTCAGTACCGCGATCGCATTAAAAAATTGCGTCATAAACTACTGGGCAACCCATAATGATGGCTAATCTTTATGAGCCATCTGGTTATAGCGGTTTTCATCTGAAAACCGCTATAGAGAACAAGCTAAAGCGATCGCCGCTCAAGAACGACGGAAAAACGAGCAACTAGAGGCTTACCTCAGATCGCTTGGCATCAACTCTGATGAAATTTAATCGAGTTAGCTTGTGTAGCGGAGCCAATCGCTTGCATCTTTGCCTGCTGTTGACACAACTCCAAGTAGCGATGTAGATACTCCGCGATGATGCCGTGTAGGATCAAAGCCCGTCCTGCCACAAACGGGCTGTTGGGGCTAAGGGGATGGCGATTGTGAATGACGTGATTCCAGCGATAGTCACCCGTAATCTCGCTGACGTAGCAGCCGAAATTCTCATCAAACTGTAAGGATAAGACAGCGCGAGCAAACTCATCGCTCGTGAGGCAAATCGAATAGAATACTTTGAATAGCTCGATCGCAGATTCCAGGTCGAGAATTTGCAGCCAACCTCGTTGAGAGCAGTCTATATTGATTTCCACTGGACGGATGCTATTGTAGTTAATGCCTTGCGATCGCCTTGCCTCCAACCAGTTGGGATTAGCCTGTACTGCCATATTGTAGTCGTAGACAAAATTATAGAGAATCAAGTCATGTTCTAAGAAAGCATTTTGCGACAGATCGTCCACTGTGCTCGGGTAGAGATTGGACTTTGCAATTTCAGGATCGGGACCGTTATCGATCAGAAAATTGACAATATTGGAACCGATACAGAGGTGTCGCACGATCAGATAGCAGGCTTCAGGCGTGACGCAGTGTTTGAGGAAGAAAGCAGCAGAGCGATGCATCAAGACATAAGCGCGAAACTGAAATGGCAGCAGTCGCTTACCGATCGTAATTATTGCCAGCAGGAGATTGGCAACGATTTTAATTGGAATCAGCAGATAGTTACGCGTCCAGTTTTGCAGATCGCGCACCATATATACTTTGGCCGTAACATCAACTGGAATTGCGCGATCGAGTTGCAGGATATCCCAGGCATTGGGATCTCGGCGATTATTATGGATATCAGTCATTTAGCCGATCTCCTCTAATTGCAATAGATAGAGTCTGGCTGTAACTTTGGCAGTTTTGACGATGCGCTTTGCGATCGCAGCGGTCATCCATTCTGCTCGTACAAGTGCGTTCAGCTTATCGACGTGCGATGCGTCGTTTTTGCCGTGATATGCTAAAAACGATACTTGTGACTCATTGAGAGCGAGGCTCTGCTGAATCCGATCTGCCCACTGGCCAGCTAGCTTATTACCCAATCCCTCGATAACAAACATGCTACCAATTAAGTCGATTGGATCGCTTTGGGAAGCTTGGTTAAAGATAAAAGCTGACAAAGCCTCGCTTCCAATATTCTTTTCCGCTTGGAGAATATTGGATAAATCGCCACCCACTGACTGATAATTTTGTTCTAGCATTAGGAAGTCGCGATGCTCTACTTGGGCGTGACCGATAAAAGTCGATCGCATCTGAAAATCGGTCATATTGGAGGCAGCCCGTGCCATCCAGCGGGCACCTTCTACTACTTGGGGGCGCAAATTAATTAACAGGGCTTTGTAGTCTGGCAGAGTGAATTCACCGCGCTCGAGCCGACGTACTATAGGCACGGAATGGATGCGACGCTCAAATTCCAACCAAACTTGTGCCAATTGTCTGATTAGATACGTCGATACGGTTTCTCGCTCTAAAATACTATTGGAGATATAGTAGCGATCGGCGTAGGGATCTTGAGATATGGCTTTATCCTGGCTGTTACTCTGGGAGAGTTCATTTTGCGCGATCGCTTGACTATTTACCTCCATAGATGAATTAGATGAATTCGGCGAATTGACTAAAGGAGTGCAGGATTCCACGACGCTCAAGAGCATGTAGGCAGTGGTAAAGCGACCGCTTTCGGGAATAAAACAGAAAATTTTTTGTCCAACCTGCAATTTGCCAGAATTAAATAGTTCCTCCAGCATCAAATAGATAGCGGCGCAACCCGTATTCCCCCTCGTGTAGAGATTAGTGAACCACTTATGCTCGGGGATCGTACAGTCTGCCATTTCCAGGAGTTCCACAATCTGACTGCGGAAGAAATGCGAAGAGTAGTGACACAGCAACCAATCGATTGTGCTTGGATCGACTCGCCCCTGGTCGATTAAGCGCAGCCAACCTTCCACGCCTAACTTAAGCACATCGTCAAGCAGTCGAATATTTTGACGCAGGTCGAGCGCTCCCGACTTAGCTGCTTCCACATAATCGGAATATTCCATCCAGCTACGTTTTGCGCTCTCATCATCAAATCCAGCATACATGCACACAGGATAAGCATTTGCATGGGAAATTAGTTCGATCCATTCCACCTTGAGACTAATGCCATTGGGATTGGGGCGATCCTGAATTAACATCGCTCCAGCTCCATCTGACAGCATCCAGCGCAAAAACTCAGTGTCAAATGGTAGTGACTTCCCTGCCCGTACATTTTCCGCAGCTTCAAAGCGGCTGTGCTTAAATAGACGCGATGGCATTTCCGCTGCTACAGCGATCGCATTGCGTTTCTGTCCTAATGCCACCTGATTTGTCGCATACTTCAGCGCGGATATTCCCGCGCAGCACACGCCATGCGTAGAGGCAGTTTCTAAAGGCAAGCATTCTGATAGCTCCCCATGTACCATACTGGCAAAACTGGGAACTAACTGGTCTGCCCAGGTGGTGGCAGCGGCAAGTAAATCGATTTCCTTTGCATCGCGATCGGCCAGCGCGAGAGCATCGCGTACTGCTAGTGCTGCCATTTCACTGGTGCGATGCGTGGTATTTTGCTGGCGATCTAGGGCATAGTAGCGCTGTTGGATGCCATTGCTTTTGAGAATGCGAGAACGTACTTTGGAAGGGCGATCGCCAATTTTCCCGAGAAAGTCTTCCATCTCATCGTTGGCTATAGGGTCGTTGGGCAGAAATTTCCCAATGCTGTTAATGTAGGCGGTATGCATATAAAGATCGTAGTATTTCAGGGGATGGCGGGCTCAGGTAGCGCTACTGCAAGCTCGTTACTTCTGACTCTATGAGTTTTATAGCTAGATCGGTATGTGGAGTGTGCCAGTTTCAGGAATGTCATAATATAGCGGTTTTCACTTGAGAACGGGTTTTATTTTTGGGGTGAAGGGGTTCCACCCCTTCTTGGGGGCAACGCCCCCAAACCCCCTACTCTTTCTGATCTGAAAACCGCTATAGTGCGTCAAGAAGCTAGAGAGATGCACAAGAGACAAATAATCGCCTTGACGTTTCGCCATCAATTCTTAAAAAATTAATAAGAATATTGCTATGTAGTCTAGAAAACAAGATAGGGCAAAAATTAGCACCCTATAATAGACGCAAAGTATTTTTGGAGGATTAATCGCAATTATGGTAGCAACTCCTCAAAAGCCCAATATTGACATGTCATCGATTAGCGCGTTTGGAATGGCGCGATCGACAGTTGAGGGAACTCCTCTTAGCTCCGAAGAATTGCGCAAGATCCATGCATTCTGGCGTGCAGCTAACTATCTAGCCGTTGGCATGATTTACCTGCGCGATAATCCTTTATTGAAAGAATCTCTGAAATCAAACCACGTTAAACTCCGTTTGTTGGGTCACTGGGGTTCTAGCCCTGGCATCAGTTTTCTCTACACTCACCTGAACCGAGTCATCAAAAAATTCGACCAGGACATGCTATTTATGGTAGGCGCAGGACACGGTGCGCCAGGATTTCTCGGCCCCTGCTATTTAGAGGGCAGTTATTCCCACTACTTCCCAGAGTGCAGTGAAGACGAAGTGGGAATGCAGCGTTTTTTTAAGCAATTCTCTTTCCCAGGTGGGGTTGGCAGTCACTGTACGCCCGAAACCCCTGGTTCGATCCATGAGGGCGGCGAACTGGGCTACAGCCTTTCCCACGCCTACGGTGCCGCCTTTGACAATCCCAACTTAATCGTCGTTGCTATGCCCGGTGATGGAGAGGCTGAGACGGCGGCTTTAGCAACCTCCTGGCACTCCAATAAATTTATCAATCCCATTCGAGATGGCGCGGTATTGCCCGTGCTGCACCTGAACGGCTACAAAATCAACAACCCCACAATTCTCTCTCGCATCAGCCACCGAGAACTAAAAGCGCTGTTTGAAGGCTACGGGTACGAACCCTACTTTGTTGAAGGTTCCGATCCTGAATCGATGCACCAGGCAATGGCGGCAACCCTGGATCGCTGCACTACCGAGATCCGCAACATCCAGCAGGAAGCGCGTTCTAGCGGGGTGGCAACTCGTCCCATCTGGCCGATGATTGTGATGCGGACTCCCAAAGGATGGACGGGACCCGCCGAAGTGGATGGGCACAAAGTAGAAGGCTTCTGGCGAGCGCATCAGGTGCCAATGGGAGGGATGCACGACAATCCAGAGCACTTGCGTCAATTAGAAGAGTGGATGCGCAGTTACAAACCGGAAGAACTATTTGATGCCAACGGTGTGCTGCGATCGGAAATTAAGGATATGGCACCTACTGACAATAAGCGACTCGGCTCTACTCCCTATGCCAATGGTGGGTTGCTGCGGCGCGATCTGAAGATGCCTGATTTCCGCCAGTATGGAGTGCGAGTGGAAAAGCCAGGTACCGTTGAAGTCGAGAATACGAAGCCTCTGGGTGCGTTCCTGCGAGATGTCATGAAGTCTAACATGACTAACTTCCGAGTCTTTGGTCCCGATGAAAATACGTCGAATAAACTCGGTGCGGTTTATGAAGTCAGCAAGAAGTTCTGGATTGCTGAGTATTTACCAGAAGATGCAGATGGGGGCGAACTGTCGCCCGACGGTCGCGTCATGGAAATGCTGAGCGAACACACGTTAGAAGGCTGGCTGGAAGGCTATTTGCTCACTGGACGGCATGGGTTCTTCTCGACCTACGAGTCGTTTGCTCATGTGATTGATTCCATGTTTAACCAACACGCTAAGTGGTTGGAGATCTGCAATCGCATTCATTGGCGCGAAGAGATTTCGTCGCTGAACTTGTTGATTACTTCTACCGTGTGGCGGCAAGATCACAACGGCTTTACCCATCAAGATCCGGGTTTCCTGGATGTGGTGCTGAACAAAAGCCCGGAAGTGGTGCGGATTTACCTGCCGCCAGATGTGAATACGTTGCTGTCAGTTGCGGATCATTGTTTGCGCAGCAAGGATTACATCAACGTAATCGTGTCGGATAAGCAAATGCATTTGCAATTTCACGACATGGACGCAGCGATTAAAAACTGCACGAAAGGTATTGATATTTGGGAGTGGGCTTGTACGGACGAGGGGCACGAGCCGGATGTGGTACTGGCTACAGCAGGTGATATTCCAACCCAGGAATCGCTGGCGGCATCCTGCATCTTGCGGCAGCACTTCCCGGATCTGAAGATACGGTTTATCAATGTAATCGACCTGTTTAAGCTGCAACCGGATACGGAGCACCCCCACGGATTGAGCGATCGCGACTTTGACAGTCTTTTTACGCTGGATAAGCCCATTATCTTTAACTTCCACGGCTATCCCTGGTTAATTCACCGCCTTACCTACCGCCGCACCAATCATAAAAACCTGCACGTGCGGGGCTATAAGGAAAAAGGCAACATCAACACGCCGTTAGACTTGGCAATCTGCAACCAGATCGATCGCTTTAGCATTGCGATCGACGCGATCGACCGGCTGCCCCAACTGAAAGTAGCAGGTGCCCATGTGAAAGAGATGCTCAAGGACGAACAGATCTCCTGCCGCAACTATGCCTACGAACACGGTATCGATCGCCCCGATGTGGTGAACTGGAAGTGGCCTTACTAAACCACAGATAGGTCAGGAGGAATAAAATTAGCGCAAGACTTCGTATCGCGAACTGACTTTCTGGAGGTATGTTTTGAAGATCGCATTTTTCAGTACCAAATCCTACGATCGCCAGTCTTTTGAGGCGGTAAATGCCAGCTATCAGCACGAATTGACGTTTTTCGACGTTCAACTCAACGAAAAAACTGCCGTATTAGCGGCGGGGTTCCCCGCAGTTTGTTTATTTGTCAATGATACGGCAGATGCAGCAGTGCTGGACGTTCTTGCTTCTTGTGGGACTCGCTTGCTGGCACTGCGATCTGCGGGGTTTAACAACGTCGATTTGCAACGGGCAGCAGCGTTAGGCATAAAGGTAGTGCGCGTGCCTGCCTATTCTCCCTACGCCGTTGCCGAGCATGCCGTTGCCCTGGTACTGACGTTAAATCGCAAGCTCTACAAAGCCTACAATCGCGTTCGGGATGACAACTTCTCCCTGGAGGGGTTGTTGGGATTTGACCTGTATGGCTGCACAGTTGGGGTCGTCGGTACGGGAAAGATCGGCATGGTGTTTGCCCGGATTATGCACGGATTCGGTTGTTCGCTGTTGGGTTACGACGCTTATCCCAATACGCAGTTTGAAGCGATCGGCAGCGCTCGTTACGCATCCCTAACGGAGCTTCTATCTAATTCCGATATTATCTCCCTCCATTGTCCCCTGTTACCCGAAACCCGCCATTTAATCAATACCAGCACGATCGCGCAAATGAAGTCGGGTGTCATGCTCATCAATACTAGCCGCGGTGCTCTGATTGACACGACTGCCGCGATCGCGGGCATCAAGTCGGGCAAAATCGGCTATCTGGGAATCGACGTGTACGAACAGGAAGACGAATTGTTTTTCCAAGACCTGTCAGACACTATTATTCAGGACGACACCTTTCAACTATTGCAATCCTTTCCCAACGTGGTCATCACTGCCCATCAGGGATTCTTCACCCGCAATGCGTTGGAAAACATCGCCACCACCACCCTGTCCAATATTACCGATTTTGAGCGAGGTCAGTCGTTGCAGAATGAAGTTTTCGAGCGGCCACCTGCACCGCTAAAAGCAGTTGTTTAAAGAGACTGGGCTATCTCATCGGTCACAATCCACAGATCGATCTATGTTCTATTCCCCGTTCATAGCCAACAGGAGAAAGCCCCAGTATGTCCAGCACCGTTGCTAATAAGATTCAAATTGAAGACGATCGCACCGGAATTAATGTCGAAACCCTGATTCCATTTTAATTAAATTTAAGGATCCCATGAAACCATTGATCCACCGCACAAAGATTGTGGCGACGATCGGTCCGGCAAGCGATACCCCCGACACGATTCGGAAGATGATGCTGGCAGGAATGAACGTGGCACGGCTCAATTTCTCCCACGGTAAATATGAAGATCACGCCAAGCGGATCGAGCGGTTGCGCTCTATTTCGCAAGACCTGGACTTGCCACTGCTGCTGCTGCAAGACCTGCAAGGCCCCAAGATCCGAGTGGGCGATCTGCCTGCTGAGGGTATGATGTTGCACGAAGGAGGCTCGCTCACCCTGGTACCGATCGCCGAATACGCGGGACAACCCAACACGGTTGGCATCGACTATCCCTACCTGGCAGAAGAAGCCGAGTCGGGAACTCAGGTATTGCTGGACGACGGTTTGTTAGAGCTGTGCGTTGAGGGGGGCGATGGTAGTGCCGTTCGGTGCCGGGTAGTAGAAGGCGGTTTACTTAAGAGTCGCAAAGGGGTGAACTTGCCAACGCTGAACCTGCGCTTGCCTTCAATGACCGATAAGGACAAGCGCGATCTCGATTTTGGCATTGCGCAAGGTGTAGACCTCATCTCCCTCAGTTTTGTGCGCAAACCGGAAGACATCCAAACTCTGAAAGCATTGCTCGAGGAGAAAGGAGTCAATATTCCCGTACTGGCAAAACTGGAGAAACCCCAGGCGATCTCCAACCTGGACGCAATTGTGCATGAGTGCGACGCGATTATGGTGGCGCGGGGTGACCTGGGTGTGGAAATGAGTCCGGAAAAAGTGCCCTCGATCCAGAAGCGAATTATCAAACTGTGCAACCAGAAAGGAATTCCGGTAATCACCGCCACCCAGATGTTAGACAGCATGATTCACAACCCCCGTCCCACCCGCGCAGAAGCTAGCGACGTAGCCAACGCGATCGCGGACGGCACAGATGCCGTGATGCTCTCTGGCGAATCTGCGATTGGCAGTTACCCGGTGGAAGCGGTCAAAATGCTGGCACGCATTGCTGCTGAAGTGGAACCATCCATTCAGTTTATTAACTATCCACCCAACTGTAATGGCGATGCAGATGCCATCAGCGAAGCTTTACACGCGATTGACGACGCGCTGGATCTGCAGTGCATTGTCGCTTTTACCGAAACAGGTTATACCGCTAAGCTGGCTTCGGCAGAACGTCCAAAGGCTCCGATTGTAGCCTACACTCCCGACCTGAAAATCTATCGCCAACTCAGCCTGAACTGGGGAGTTAGACCCGTTCTCCTGGAACAGGTTCAGTATAGTTTGTCCGATGTACTGAACTACCTGGAAACCGATTTAATTCGGCGGCAGTTTGCAGCTTTCGGTGATAAGGTACTGATTATGGGAGGACTTCCTTTTGGGAAAGCAGGCGGCACGAACTTCCTCAAAATTCACACGATCGCGCGTAAGGAGTAACCAACAATGGCAATGCTGATTTTAATCCGGCACGGACTATGAAAATACTGGTACTCAACGCAGGTTCGAGCACTCAAAAGAGTTCTCTCTATGAGATAGCAGGCGATCGGCTGCCGGATATCCCTCCAAAACCCCTCTGGCAAGCCGTTGTCGATTGGACGCACCATCAGGACTGCGCCGAGATTGAAGTCAAAACAGTCGCGGGAGAGGTTCGGCAGGAGAAAATCCCAACTCAATCACACCTAGAAGCGATCGCCCATCTGTTGGCAACGCTCTGGCAAGGTAAAACCGCCGTCATCGCGCATCCATCGGAAATTAACGCAGTGGGGCATCGGGTGGTGCATGGAGGACAGGAGTATTGCGAGACGGTCAGAGTGACTGATGCGGTGAAGGCGGCGATCGCTCGGCTCTCTACTCTAGCACCAGCGCACAATCCTGCGAATCTAGATGGGATAGAGGCAGTGGAGAGCATCTTAGGCAACAAAATACCGCAATTCGCTGTCTTCGACACTGCCTTTCACAGCAATCTCCCTGCCGCCGCTGCCATCTATCCTGGCCCCTATGCTTGGGTAGAACGGGGAATTCGTCGCTATGGGTTTCATGGCATTAGCCACCAGTACTGCGCTCGCCGAGCCGCTCAACTATTGCAGCGAGATTGGCAAAACCTGAGGTTAATCATCTGCCATCTTGGTAATGGCTGTTCTCTTTCCGCTGTTCGGAACGATCGCTGTGTAGATACGACGATGGGATTTACCCCCTTAGATGGATTGATGATGGGAACGCGCTCTGGTGCAGTCGATCCGGGCATCCCGATCCACCTGATGCGTCAGGAGGGGTATACTATCGATCGCCTCGATCGAGAACTCAACAAAGAATCTGGATTGCTTGGTATTTCAGGTGTCTCGTCAGATATGCGTCAGATTGTGGCAGCGATCGCCGCAGGCAACGAACGAGCGCAGCTAGCTCTAGATATCTATATTCATCGGCTATGCTCTGGTATTGGTTCTATGCTGGGGAGTTTAGGCGGTCTGGACGCGCTAGTATTTACGGCTGGTGTAGGCGAAAACTCGGCACTCGTACGTTCCCGCACCTGTGAGGCATTCGAGTTTCTGGGACTAGCTCTCGATTCACAACTAAATGAGAATCATCCAGTCGATCTAGATATTGCCACTCCAGATTCCAAAGTAAGAGTTCTGGTAATCCATACTCAAGAAGATTGGGCGATCGCTAGAGTCTGCTTTTCAGAATTATTAGACCTCTTGCAAATTAGCCAACTGAGGAGCCTTGAGAGCGTTCAAAATTGTAGAGACCAGCAATTAGATTGCAACGCAAACCAAAGCGGTGACGACGATTGCGATAGCGTCCAGATAAGATGCGGAAGATCTTCAAGCGGCGATTAACATGCTCAATGCCAACCCGTTGGCGCGCAAGTTGGCGGTTGAACGCTTTCTGCTCAGGCGTAAGCTGACCACCTTTCGGTTTCTTGTGGGGTAAGCGGCAGTAGAGATGCAGTTTCTGGATGCCTTGATAACCCTTGTCCTGCAAACTCTCGGTTTGAGGATGGAAATGGATGCCAGAAGCTTTGAACAGCTTGAAATCATGCCGTCGCCCCTTGCCGAAAAACGTACAGATAATCTGCCCAGTAAGAGCGTCAATTATGAGTTGACATTTGAGCGTGTGCCCTTTCTGTTTGCCGCTATAAAAGGCACGTTGGTGCCGCTTAGGACGCTCAATGCGAGTTTCAGTCACATCAACGTCGCGACTGTAGGTATCCCAAAGCCCCGCACCAACTGGCGCTTCCCAGGTAGTCGAAAGCGACGTGAGCGGATTAAAGTCTCCTCTACCCAATGCACTATTCGACAAACTGTAGACTCGCTGATGCCCCAACTAGTGGCGATGTGAAAGTAGGTGCGATATTCCCGCCAATACTCGAAGGCAACCAATATGCGGTCTTCTAGTCCGAGTTTAGGCTTGGCTCCAGGTGTTGGCGTTGCTCGCCACTCTGGTTTAAGCACTTTCACAATTGCTTTGAACGTATTAGTCTCGATACCAAATCGACGCTTAAAGTGTGCAGCAGGTAGGGTTTGCGCTATTATATAGTTCATCATCAGGACGCTTTTTCGTTATTGCTATGTCCTGATATTTTCCTATCTTGGGGTTCTTTGGCAACTCAACCTCAACCTAATCTGCAAGAGGTCTATTATCGAGTGAATAAATAATTTATGGTTGTCCGGTAATGGCGATCGCTATGCTAATAGTAGTAGAGCGCAACTGAGAGCAGACTGTATTTTTACCGTTCTGGATAGGCGATCGAGGATAGGTGTTAAGCTGTACCTACCATGCAAATTTTAATTGCTGCAATCCCAGCTTATGCATTACAAAATTCCCTTGCTACTGACTCCTCAACCAGAAGGTGGTTTTACAGTAACCTCCCCATTATTACCAGAACTAGTAACTGAAGGGGATTCCATTGATGAAGCTGTAAGCAATGCTAGAGATGCATTTGAAGCAATCCTCGAAGCTTATGAAGACCTAGGTAAAAAGCCTCCTCTCAACTTGCAATCTATAGATGAACATTCTCCTGCTTTGATAGAAACTGTTGTCTTTGCAAAATGAAATGCCGGGAAGTTGCTCAGACGTGGGTAAAGTTAGTTTGTACTGAACTCCCAAGGCGTGGTGGGGGATCTCACAGAAAATGGTTTAATCCAATTACCCAAAAGTTAACGGTAATACCTGATTGGGCTAGCTGCGATTTAAAGTTGGGAACTTTGAGGGCAGCAATAAAACAACTAGGAATAGATTGGGCTGATTTTGAAAATGCGTAGTCCCTTATTTATTCTCCCATATTCTCCTTAAGCGATGCTTCTTGAGCTAAGATCGCAGCAGCGCAGAGTTGGCCGGAGAGCGTCGCTCCTTCCATGCTGTCGATGTAGTCTTGCATGGTATAGCTGCCAGATAAGAAGAAGTTAGAGATGGGAGTTTTTTGGGGTGGGCGATAGGGATCCATGCCAGGTGCCTCGCGATAGAGCGATTGGGCGAGTTTTACTACGCCATACCAGGTCATATTCAACTCGCGGGCTGATGGGAACAAAGCCTGGACTTGCTTGAGAACGTGTTGAGCGATCGCTTCGTTGCTTTCCTTGATGAATGGATCGCCGGGAGTGAGTACGAGTTGCAGCAAAGAACCCTGTCCTTTGCGGTAGTAGTTTGAGGGGCTGGTGAGAGCTAGATCTGCGAAGCAGGAAAAGTCAGCATCAGATGTATAGAGTAGATTATCCATGCCAGTGGCGCGAGCTAGCTGATGCCTTTGCGCGGGATCGTTGAGTTCGGTCACCCAACCGTCAAACCGCAATTGCACTGTGGCAACTGGCACCGTTTCGAGCTTATAGATATTGTCGAATTCCTTCCATTTGCGCCACGCTGCTGGTAAAAGGCGCTGTACGCCCGGAACATCGCAAGCACAAACATAGGCATCAGCGATAATTTGCTCCTCTTCCTCTCCATTTGCCACCACCAAACCAGTTACTTGGGTGGCAGCGCCATCCTGGGTAAACTGAATTTCGCGAACGCGGCGACGGGTGTAAATCCTGGCACCTCTGGCTTCGAGGTAGTTGATAATCGGCTTATGCAGGTATTCGTGAGGAGAGCCTTCCAACATTCGCAATACCGATGCCTCGGTGCGAGCGGCAAACATTTGGAAGATGGTCAACATGCAACGGGCGGAAATATTCTCGCAATCGATAAATCCCAAGGCGTAGGCAATGGGATTCCACATGCGTTTGATACTGCCATTACTGCCGCCGTGACTGCGAAACCAATCGGCAAAGCTGATGCGATCTAGACTGCGGATAGTTTTCATCGCGCCTTCAAAATCGATCAAACCGCGCACGATGGGGCTGGTGCCGAGCGCGATCGCATTCTGAATCTTATCTTGCAGCGACAGTTGGGATGTGGTGAAGAAGGCTTTGAGACCGTTAAACGGCGCACCTGTAAAGAAGCGAAAATCCAGGGCACCGATGCGCCCACCTTCATTGACAAAGGTGTGAACGTGTTCCTTGCGCAGCAGACTTTTGAATGCGCCCACTTTCTGCATGAGGGCAAAGAGCTGGTAGTAGTTGCCAAAAAATACGTGCAGCCCCATTTCTACGTGGTTGCCATCGGGATCGACCCAGCTACCGACTTTGCCACCCACAAACGGACGGGACTCAAAGATTTCTACCTGATAGCCGCGATCGCACAGTTCGACTGCTGTGGACATACCTGCTAACCCTGCACCAACGATCGCTACTCGCATCTTTTACTACTGTTTCAATATCTTCACCATTGTATTGCTTAGTATACGATCGAGGAGTATTTGTGTTGAAGATTCATGCCGCAACTCCCACTGCGAAAACTGCTCATTGGCGAATTTAGCTGGAAACGGCTAGCGCTCTCATTCCTGTTTATTTACGCTAGTTTTGCGATTTATATTTTTTTCAAGGCAGACTCGATGATTTTTTTGCCGCAACCGTCTAGCTATCAAGATACCAAAGACATCCTGAAACTAGCGGTCAACGATCGCGAGCGCATTTCCGCTATACATTTACCCAACCCTCAGGCGAAATATACCGTACTCTTTATTCATGGCAACGCCGAAGACCTCGGCGATCTTCGTTCCGAGCTCGAACTCTTGCATAGCTGGGGATTTAGCGTTTTTGCCTATGACTATCGCGGCTATGGCACCAGTGATGGTACGCCAAGCGAGCAAAATGCCTACCAGGATGCCGATACAGCTTACAAGTACCTCACCCAAAATCTGGGAGTACCCGCGCAGCAGGTGTTGATTTACGGGCGCTCTGTAGGTAGCGGCTCGGCTATCGAACTAGCCACTCGCTATCCTGTGGCAGGTTTAATTTTAGAAGGCGCGTTTACCTCTGCTTTTCGAGTAGTAGTGCCCTTTCCGCTGCTGCCCTTTGATAAATTCACCAATCTTGACAAAATATCCAGGGTGCAAAGCCCCGTGCTGGTGATGCACGGTCAAATTGACGAAGTTATCCCCATCCACCACGGGCAAAAATTATACGCAGCGGCACCGGAGCCAAAACTTGCACTTTGGGTAGAAGGCGCAGGACACAACGATTTTACCTGGGTGGCAGGCGATCGCCGCCGCACGGCCTTAGCTGAGTTCCTGAAAATCATCGAGAAAAAACAATAGTCGCAAGGTAGACAATGCCCACCCTCCGATGTTTCTGCTGAAAATGTTAATTTCCTATATAGGCAATGCAAAGGCGTTTAATAGTAATGTTATCTTGTGGAAATGCACGATCTAGAGCAATGCTATCGAATACTGGGGCTTGAGTCTGGTGCTTCGCTGGAAGAGGTGAACCAGGCATATAAGGATCTGGCGTTTATTTGGCACCCAGATCGCATTCCTAACGATAATCCCCGCTTGCAGGAAAAGGCGCAGGCAAAGCTCAAAGAAATTAATCAGGCACGGGATCGGTTGCGATCGCACCAGTCGCACCAGTCGCACCAGTCGCACCAATCGCACCAATCTAACGGTCACGCCCAGCAACCGCACGATCGATCGCACGCCCAGTCAAACACCCAGTCAAACGCCCAATCAAACGCCCAATCCGCCAGATCGCACGCCCAATCGCAGCATTATTATTCGCAGCCGCGCCAAAGTTACCAAACTTACCAACAGCATTATTGGCAGCGCGATCGCCAAGATCGCCAGCATCACGATCGCCAAGATCGCCAGCATCACGATCGCCAGCATCACGATCGGTCTCAGGAGCGATCGCAGTCCAAGACAACTTCGGCCTACCAGCAGAGCTATCAGCAAGCTAAAGCTGCCTACCAAAAAGCTCAGGAAGCACGGCAGCAGCAGGCACGACAAACCTATGAAGCGGAACAGGCAGAGCGCAAAGCTAGGCAGCAGGCTCAGCAAGAAACTCAGCGGCAAGCTCAGCCACAACAGCCAAAGCACGATCGCGATCGCGAAAACAATTACAATCAACGTCCCGATCTCAGTGGTGCTAACTTTAGCGGTGCTAACCTGAGCGAACGGGATTTATCAGGGCGTAACCTTAGCCATGCCAACCTCAGTCATGCCGATCTCAAAGATGCCTTTTTGCATCGGATTAATTTAAATAGCGCTAATTTGCATAAGGCTAATCTTTTCAGGGCAAACCTCCTGCAAGCCGATCTGCGCAATGCTAACCTGCGCGAAGCTAACTTAATTGGAGCCGATCTCAGCGGTGCCGACCTGAGCGGTGCCGATCTAACTGGTGCCCAGATTAAGGTTGCGGATCGGCTCATGGTTAAGCTGACGGGTGCTAATCTCACCGACACGATCATGCCCGACGGCAGAATTCACGATCGCGGCTAATTTGTAATTGTTTTGGAACTTCGATCCATCCATTCTGCGATCGCGTACTAATTGCAACACAAATTGCAATATGGAATCGTGACAAATGTAATGGTTAGACAATGACACTTAGTAGATGCGAGCGATCTCCTGGTTTTGATAACTTAAATCCATTCAAGCGCTGTTTACCTTTACGGCAATCTGCTAATTGACTCTAGGAAATTGAGAGTAGGACTGCCAAATTAACAAAGAGAAGAAAATCATGTTGAAAAACTTTTGGTATGCTTGCGAATTTAGTTCGGCTATTACGAGCAAACCCAAACAAATTAAGCTATTGAACCAGGAGTTCGTTCTCTATCGCAATTCCCAAGGACAGATTATCGCTTTCAAAGATCGGTGCCCTCATCGAGGCGCAGCTCTTTCACAAGGATGGAGCGATCGCGACTGTATCAGATGCCCCTATCACGGTTGGAAATTTCAGGCGGATGGGGCTTGCATTGAGATTCCTTCAAACGAGGACGGAGAACTGATTCCTCACAAAGCTCGCCTGGATGCCTATCCGGCGCAAGAGAAATATGGTTTTGTCTGGCTGTTCTGGGGAGATTTACCTGAATCGGAATGCCGTCCTCTCCCATCATTTCCAGAAATCAACAAATCGACATATCGACTCGTTCAAACTGAATTGACATCAACTGCTCACTACACGCGCCTATTAGAAAACCATATCGATGCGATCCACCCTGCTTTTGTCCACCCTACCGCCTTTGGTAGCGGACTAGCAGACAATCCCAGATTTTCCAAGTTTGACCTGCAAATGCAAGATTGGGGAGCGACTGCCTCTTTTTATAATAAGAAATATCTACCCAAAGGCTTTTTGTGGACTTATATTTCCAAACTAATCCCATCGGAGATTAAGATAACCATCGCCTTTCACCTTCCCAACATCGTATGCGTTGATATTGATGAGGGAAAGTTGGTTGTATATCTTATCCCCGTTCCCCATGACGACAATACAGCCACAACCAAATCAATTCTATGTCGGCAGTTTTTAACCTCTGCTTGGGCAGACGGCATTTTCCGGAAGCTGGTTTTAAAAGCCCACCAGGAAGACGGTCAGATCGTAGAATCCCAACATCCCAAGGTAATGCCCCATGATCTAGAGGAAGAAGTTCATGTTTCCTCCGATGCGCTGTCGATCGCCTATCGCGAGCTTCTCAAAAAAGCCATCGATATGGGTTGGGGAATTGAACGCAAGTCTCGCGATGCGTTTAATTTTGCAGTGCGAAGTCCAAACTGGGAAAAGTCCAAACTGTCCGAAGTTCAAAAATAGTATGAGAATTGTCCTCATGTTAAGATTTTTTAAGGATAGATCGGAGCAATCTTTCTTTTCTCCATTATTTCGTCAAGTCGCAATCTTCATTGGCCGCATTCTTTTGCATTTATTGCGGCTACAGATGCTGCGGGCAACCCAGGCTAACTCGATCGCATTAAGACGGATAATCGCCAGAAATCAACACTCTGAGTTTGGTCAACAGCACCGATTTAGTTCTCTACTGAAAGATTCTCAAATCGCTAACAAGTATAAATCGCTAGTCCCGCTAAGTTCCTATCAGGATTACGAAGCAGCGATCGCTCGCATGAAACAGGGCGAACCAAACATCCTGGTCTCAGAGCCTCTTGTCAGTTTTGCCGCTACGGCTGGTACGATGGGTTTGGCGAAGATCGTACCCAGAACCCGTTCCCATCTGAGAGTGCCGATGAAGATATCAGGACTATTGAACCCTGCCATAGGCACCAATTACTTTCTCAAAGGCAAGCCGCGAGGCAAAGGGATATGCTTGCTGACTGGTGCGGGAGCGATCGAAACGACTCAATCAGGAGCAACAGTTGAAGAGCACTCATCGATGGGCATGCGTCGTGTTGCAAAGATGATTCCGCATCTGTGGTGTTCGCCTGCTGAGGTCTTTGCCATTGATGATGACCGCACTGCCAGGTATTTGCACGCCTTGTATGGCCTGCGAGACGATCGGGTTCAGTATATCGCTGCTACATACGCTCCATACGTGTTGCAGTGGCTGATTGACATGGAGAGTCGCTGGTCGGAACTGGTTGACGACATCGAAAGCGGAACGCTCAGCGAGAATTTGACATTACCGCCAGCCGCGAGACAGTCGCTCGCAGCTAATTTGACTCCCGACCCCGCACGCGCTGCCGTACTGCGTGCAGCAACAGCAAGTGGTTTCAGAGGTATCGCGCCGCGCATTTGGCCTCAGATGGCTTATGTTGAAACAGTGACTACAGGGAGTTTTAGTATCTACGTCCCCGCCTTGCAGTTCTACCTTGGCAATATCCCTCTTTTCAGTAGTTTCTATGGTTCCTCCGAGGCGGCTATAGGCATAGGGCTATGGCCAGATCGCCCTGGAGACTACGCTCTGCCATTAGGTAGCGCCTATTACGAGTTCATTCCACTATCAGATGTGGATAAGGAGCACCCCAGGACAGTAGATCTCGATTCCCTGAAAATTGGCGAGTCATACGAAGTTGTCGTGACAAACTTGTCTGGATTCTATCGCTATCGCATAGGTGACATTGTCAAGATCGCGGGGCGCTATTTTGAAGCTCCCATACTGAATTTCAGCCATCGACGCGGAACGACACTGGATCTGGCTGGCGAGAAAACCAACGAAGCCCATGTCAAGACAACTATCGATCGCCTAACAGATGAGTGGATGCAGGAAATGGATAGTTGCTGGCGCGACTACACGGCAGCCATCGATTCTACTACTACTACGCCATCTCGCTATGTCTTTTATATCGAGCTTTTGGGCGATATCGTACCATCTGTAGCGATCGCCACCATCGATCGAGGAGCGCAGTTGCTCGATAAAGCTCTTGGGGATGTCAATCGCGCCTATCGACTGCAACGCCGCCAGGGGTCGATCGGGATGCCGCAGGTCAAGCTGTTAGCAAGCGGCAGCTTTAGCCTGCTGAGCGAAAAGAGAAATCTCAATCAGCTCAAGATCCCGAGATATTTAACCAATAAGCAGCAAATAGACCTGCTAGAGTCGCGGGTTATTGCGGCATCAGATCGGGAAGAAAGTCATAATTTAGCACTTGCTTAAACTTTAGAAACACTTGTTGGGAACACTTAGTTTTAAGGATATCTTTCTCATGGAATTAGAACAATTATCTACTCTGGAAAATCCATATCGCGATCGCGATATAGTATCTGCTGTAGAGCTTGCGATCGCCCTGAACGCTACTGACTCGGTTGAATGGCTTCATGTCGGTCAAACCATGACTCCTGCTCCTAACCCATTCTCAATAACTTCATCAGGAGGAATTGGCGCTACCGTTCGCATTCCCTCTGGAACTTTTTTGAGAATCGATCAAACTCCTTCTTTCCCAGGAGCTTTTGATGTGGGTGATGCTCTACTTTTTACTGGTCTTGCTAATCCAGGCCCCCTGACCATTACGTTTGATGTGCCAGTATTTGGTGCGGGCACGCACATCCAATCAGATCCCGCGAATACTCCCAACTATATTGTCACTGTTGAAGCTTTCGATCGCGGCGATCGCAGCTTGGGTAAATTTGAATTTTCAGGTGTTAGCTCCAAGGTTGCTGGTAGTGGCGTACTTTTCGTTGGTCTGCTCGATCGCAGCGGTAGTATCAAAAAACTGGTGCTTAACGCACTAGAACAGGGAGCTAGCGTTCCTTTTGCCATAAATGCAATCGCGCTCAGAACTAGCATTACATAATCTCACAGACGAGCGCGAACCCAAACTGTATAACATTTTTCAATTGAGAACAGGTTTTATTGACGGGGTGAAGGAGTAGAACCCCTTCTTGGGGGCGTTGCCCCCAACCCCCCTTCTCGTTTTCATCTGAAAACCGCTATAACATCTTCATGAATTTCCTAACCAAGCGAAACAGTTCCCTATGTCACTGCAATCGTTGCCCCCTCTCTTGGAATTTGCTGCAAAACCTTCCTTGAAACTGGTTGCGGAGTCTGCTTCGATTAAATTCGATACCTTTGATGTCAATCCGTATGAATATTTGAGCAGGCAACAGCTCGATTCTCTAGCTTCAAGCGATCGCGTAGAGTACTGCTCGCTGCTAATTCCGGGAGCAAATGGGCTGGGGAACTTATTTGAGAATATTTGCGATCGCGCTAGTAGGGCGCACCAAATTCTCTCACTGTCAGGGAACCCATTTACAGCGCTGAGCATGGCTAAGTCAGTCGTGCGGAGGCTATCGCCCCAAAAAGCCATTCATATCATCGCTCACTCTAATGGCAATCTCAACGTCGTTCCTTTTTTGGTAACCTCTCTACAGACTTTAGTTAGGAGGATGGCCTGGGATCTCGTCCCAATTAAAGTATGCAGGTTAGATCCAATTGGAATTCCCAAATCTACAGTTGTCGGTGCCGCGCAAGTAATTGATATTGGAAGTAATAAACCGGATTCAAACGATCTGCGCGATCGAGCTGCTTTGAGCTTTCTGCGCCCCGATTTTCGAGTGCGACAGGGGATCGGGCACTACGATCTACTCAACGATACCGAAATTCTCGACCGCCTGATAGAAACGCCATACAATTTCTTCTGATACCAATTTAAATTGTTGTGGTTACAGATGGGGGGTGGGGGCGTTGCCCCCACGAAGGGGTTCCACCCCTTCACCCCGCTCGATCTGTCGTGTTTACTGTTCAAATTGGTATGACATTGCCTTTGTTGGCGATTGCTCTCAAACTATAGCGGTTTTCAGATGAAAACGAGAAGGGGGTTTGGGGGCAACGCCCCCAAGAAGGGGTGGAACCCCTTCACCCCATAAACTAACGCCTTTCTCAATTGCAAAACGCTATATAGCTATATAATCTGTCTGAAGTTTCCCCCCTTTGCTGGCATGACCCCATTCAAACAAGAAGAACTATCCAATTGCACCTCTCAAGATTGGGAAGGTGAAACTTTCTATCCCAAACCTGGCTGGGTGTGGCAATATCCAAAGCCAAAGCTGCAAACTAGCTACGCCAACCCTTTGATGCTGTCAGCGATCGAATTCTTCCACTATCTGACATTTGCAACCCAAATTGGGCTTGCCTATACTTTCTTCTCTTTCTCTGACTTCTACGCACCGCGTTGCGAATCGTTTTTTCTAGTGGCGATCGCTCCCGTATTTCAGCAGGCGGCTAGCGTAGTTCCGATCGTATTGCACGAATACGAAGGATGGCAAATCGCTCCTTTTAAAGATAGCACTGGCGATCGCGATAAGTTTAATAATGACGGCCTCCGCCGAGTTGCCTACAAATTGCTATTTGTCTTACAGGCGGTTGCTTCAGGCATGTTTTGCATCGGCGTGTTTGGCACGAACAGGTGGTCTGTTGGTTCTCTAACTGTTGAGATGCCTTGGACTATTTTGTTTGTAGCAGCCGTTCTCTTATGGCTGTACGTTGCTTCGAGAGCCGCTAAAACTTTCTCATTAACGATCGACAACAAATTGTTACTACCAGTTCCCCTCTCGATCGCGATCGTCTATATCCCTATCCAATTTGCCTATATCATTGCGCTAGCCGATTTATTGGGTTGGGTACCTGCACTGCTCGGCGTTGCGCTGCCATTATTGGGTGGCGTAATGGAAGGACTAGGTGCAGAAAGCACTTTCAATCAATGGTGGCATCTATTCGCCGTCATACTATTGAATTCGGCTGGTGTAGTTTTGAGCTTCTGCGTTGCCCGACATGCAATGGGATTGCTGTAAGCTGTAGATGAGTTTCTGCTACGATCTCTCCTGAGGGTTTTGATTCTGTCTGACGAGATAAAGCAACAGCAATGCCACCACTAAGCCAACCAATCCTGACGCGATCGTGTTCACCATAGCTTGAATGGCAATCATATCTGACGGTGTAATCAACGCTCCTTGAGTTACGAGAGTCCTAGCTCGATCGGGTGTAGGGACAACTACTGCCGAGCCTTGAGGTACAGTAAGCATTTTAAAGGTCAATTCACCAACTCGTGCTAAGGCAATCAGTACGGCGATCGCCATACTGCCGACATTAGCGCTTAATCCCAATTGAAGATCGCGGATTACCTGAGATTTCGCCGGACGCAGATCTCTTATCTCAAGTTTGCGAGCTAGTTGAGTATAGCGAAAACACCAGTAGATACTGAAGATCATTAGCAGCAAACAGGCGATCGCTGAAAATAAACCAAACGAGAGTCCTCCACTCTGCTGCCTATTAGGGTTAAACAGAACAGTTCCTACCACGACTAGAATCGGCATAAAACCGAGTAGCGATTGCAGCCAGAATCCAATCCAGCCCAACAGCCTGAAAAAACGCGCAATCTGTTGGGGAGTAGGGTTAGTGGCTTCAGGATTCAAAAAATTAAACATGGCTACTTGTTTTGAGATAAATCCATCGTTAAAACTCACTGGCAACCTGAATGCGTCCCTGACGGGCTGCCGCTGCTAGTAGATCGTAATCTCGCTCTGTGCGATCGGCATAGGCATAGGCAAACTTTGCCAGTGCGGCATCCAAATCTTCGCTCTTGCCAACGTAGCCAGCTAGCATGGCGGCATCGCCGGATTTAGCATGAGCTAGTGCCAATGCCCAGCCGCACAGGCCGCAGTAGTCAGGCAGACTGGCAATCCGGAACTTAGTCGGATCGAATTCTACTCCGCCCTTCATATCCCGTAACTGGCGCACGTAGTATTGAATGCCATCCTGTTCGCCCCAACCCAGAAAAATATCCGGTGCTCCTTGAATCAGACGCTGCCCAGATACAACCCGATGACCTTGATTTTCAATCGCTGGGTTGTCCGTCGTTAAATTGCCAGCGTAGGGAGCCAGTACGGATGGTTGGGCTTCCTTGACCTGGAGGAATAGAGGATCTCCAGCATCCTTGCCTTGCAGGTAGATTACCCAGCAACGGGTACCCACACTACCCACACCGACAACCTTACGGGCGACATCAACAATGCGATAGCGCGATAGCAAAAAGCGGCGATCTGCTCCTACAGAGGCCAGGTAATCCCGCAAAAATAGTTCGAGTGCTTCGGCAATAGGCCTGCCCGTGCCGGTTGTCTCTGTCCGCACGATCAGAGGATGAACTTCGACGATGCGCTGTTGATCGTCAACCAGATCCGTCATCTTTTCAAGTACCTGAAGATGGGTGCGCTGTCGTGCCTTATCAATGTGTTGAGCTGCTCTTTTGCGCGATTCAGGGGGGAGTACATTGAGTAATGCGGTCTCAGTGATATTGGCGTACCAAAGTTCCAAATAACCCATGTGGGCGTATTGGCGCATGCGATCGCGGTAAGAGCGCACAACCGCCCGTGCCGCTTCCTCGCACAGAACGCGATCTGCACCGAGAAATCGCCCTGCCACCACAGCACTGGCCGTGAGGCGTTTGAGATCCCACTCCCACCCCCCAATATGGGTTTCATCGAAATCATTGATGCCAAATACCAGATTGCGTTCGGCAGAGGCAAACACGCCAAAGTTGGAGACATGCATATCGCCGCACGCCTGCACGGTTATCCCTGTCGTCACCGCTGGCGCGATATCACCGATCATCACCGCCGCCGATCCGCGCAGAAAGGCAAACGGAGAAGCCAACATGCGGGCATAGCGCACGGGCACTAGCTCCGGTAATCGCGTTTGAGCCTGAGCTTCGAGAATAGCGATCGGATCCTCGCGATTGTCTGGAATATTAAATTCAGCATGGGCGCGGCGAGATACTAGTCGGCGGAGGGCTTTACCTGCTGCCAGCCGTTCTGCCACCGAAGGGCGGACAGCCGTAAAACAATCGAGGTAGTTATCTGTCAACTTGTTTTTTCTGTAGATATCTACTGGAGTTTAGCCTAAAAACAAAAGATTGAGTAGTCATGACTATAAAGTATATAGGGGCGCGCGATGTGCAACTAACGTACTCCCTCATCCCCCACCCCCTTCTCTCAAGGCAGGAGAAGGGGAGCTAGAATCGGCCTAAATCCCTCTCCTGCTCTGGGAAAGGGATTCAGGGTTCGTGCAGTCTGCTCTCACAGCCGTACAAACCGACATCTATCCCACAATTTATTAGCACTAGAAGTACGCTCCAGTATGGACACCCTATAGACACTCTTTGGAGACCCTATGTTTAAACCATCCATCTTTGCAATTTCAGGCTCCGCTGCGATCGCCCCGATTGGTTGAGGGCAGGCACGGGGATGCTGCACCGACGGGTATTTTCTTTGCCAGAAATCTTCTAAACAGGATTTGGTATTAGGGTAGGTGCAGAAGAGATGGAAATAGTACGCGAACTGAAGGAGAAATGGATGATGTCTGGCGACCCGCCCAGATTAAGCCTGGGGAGAAACTGCCCGTTGCCGTCTGGATTTATGGCGGAGCCTACGTCAACGGCGGATCGTCGACTCCGATTTATGATGGCAGTGCCTTTGCCCGCCAGGGGATCGTGTTCGTCAGCTTCAATTGAGAACGGGTTTTATTGACGGGGTGAAGGGGTGGAACACGGCAGTGGCTCTAACGGGGAACCCCCAAGACCGACCTGCCTCACCTTCTTGGGGGCAACACCACCAAACCCCCTAGTCACCTCCGATCTGAAAACCGCTATATGCCAAAATTCATGGCTGAATACTAAATAATTAATTGAGAATTCTGGCGCGATCGCATTGAGGCTCCACAATAAAAGTGAGGTTTGAATAAGTTATTGGTTCGAGTACCCAAATATAATTAATTTCACCATATGTCTCTCGTCTCCCCCGTAGTTGCACCAGTTGAATCTCAGCGTTGCGTTATTCCCGTTGTGAAGTCACCCAGCGACTATCAAGCCTTTCGCATCAGTCCACATGATACAAATCGGCTAGCGATCGTTTTCGAGCCCAGTAATAGTGATGTTTCTCTCACATTTTGCGTAGAAATCTTTGATGTAGGCGGTAAAACTCCCCCAAATCGTCACAATATGGCAGTTGAGATGTTTTTTATCCTCAAAGGTGAAGGTGTAGCATTCTGCGACGGCAAAACCATGAGAATTCGAGCTGGGGATAGTTTGCTCGTTCCACCTACGGGCACGCATTCGATCCAAAATACGGGTAATTCTCGTCTTTATGCTCTTTGCTTTATGGTGCCCAATGAAGATTTTGCCGAACTAATTCACAGCGGTACTCCAGTGGCAATGGATGAGGAGGACTTAGCCGTACTGCGTCGCAGTCCATTAACGGCGATGCGGTAATTCATGGCTAACTAAACTGCGAAGCGCTCTTTGGCAAAGAAGGATTAACGCCGCGACCGAATACTGGGGTTGGATCTAAACCTGTAATTTGTTGAAATTGAGCAGGACTGATAGTTGGAGATGAGTTTGGATCGATTTCCCAATCCTTCAACCGTTCGTGGACGGCATTGATGAATGGCATGCCTTTCTCAAAAGGGAGTTGGAACCAGCTACTAACCAAGGTTTCGACGATCGCCAGTTCAATTTGCGGTGGTTGATATGCTACGAGTAACTCTTCCAGATAATCTTCAAAATTATCCATGTCATCCCCGTAGAGTTGATAGCTATCAACAATATATTGCACGCGCTGGCGACTGATTTGTTCCCAAAGTTCCATAATTCCACCAGGTATATATACAGTATTTAATGCTCGATCGCGACCCCTTGCCGACTGCCACTCTATTGTTGTAAATCCCAAATATACCTTAAGTTATTATTAATTTTAGAAGGTGCGTGTAAATATTAGAAGCTGTTTGTAAATTAAAGTTTAAGTTATAGCGTTTTTCAATTGAGAACAGGTTTTATCGACGGGGTGAAGGGGTGGAACCCCTTCTTGGGGGCAACGCCCCCAAACCCCCTTCTCGTTTTCATCTGAAAACCGCTATAGCTAGTTGAGCGTATCTTGAACTTATGCTGAGTTTATTTGGATCTATCCTCTTGACTGCTTCAGTACAGTATTTTAACGATACACCCAGAGCAAATTTACCTGTATCGCTATTTGCTGCTATATCTACACCTACATTGGCACTAGAGCCTGTAGGATCGGACTTCGCACTCGATCCAACTGCCGCAGAAGTAGTAAAAACTCTCTTGCTCGACCTCAAGGCATCTGGCTATTCAGAGTTAGACCAGGGAGTTTGGATCCAGACTAATAGCGGGGCATTACTGGCAACCCATCAAGGTACTCGACCGTTGCCTGCCGCTTCACTCACAAAGCTTGCTACTACCTTAGCCGCACTTTCCACTTGGGAGCCTGACTTTCAGGTGGTGACGATCGCCTCGACACGTGGGGAAATAGTTGGCAATACTCTCCAGGGAGATTTGATCGTGCAAGGAAGCGGCGATCCGGTATTTGTCTGGGAAGAGGCGATCGCAATGGCAAACGCCCTCAATCGACTTGGCATTCAGCGAGTACAGGGCAATTTAATCGTAACTGGCTTTTTTGCCATGAACTTCGAGACCGATCCGCAAAAGTCAGCCAACTTATTGCAGCGTGCTTTTGACTCCGCCAACTGGGATGACGAGATCTTGAAACAATATGCAAAGCTACCCCAAGGTACGCCCAAACCCCGGATCGCGATCGCAGGGGCAACTCGATATGAATTATCCATACCCAGTACCAGCGCAACTAAAGAACTGGTTCGCCATTCTTCTGTGCCACTGCGGCGAATGCTCCAACTCATGAATATCTACAGCAACAATACGATCGCCGAGATGCTTGCCACCTCTATGGGAGGACGCGAAGTAGTCATCCAAAAAGCCTCTAGCGCCGCAGGCATATCTCCCGAACAAATTCGTTTAATTAACGGTTCCGGTCTGGGTCAGCAAAATCAAATCTCGCCACAGGCGGCGGTGGCCATCTTAATTGCCCTGCAAAATCGCGCTAGATCTCTCAACTTAACTCTTGCCGATTTGCTGCCTGTCAGCGATTGTAAATGCGGCACGATTGATATCAGACACCTGCCACCAGGGGCTTTGGTCAAGACTGGAACGCTCTCTGATGTGAGCGCCCTGGCTGGAATGTTACCCACTCGCGATCGCGGGCCGATCTGGTTCGCAATTATCAATCGCGGGGAGGGCGATATCGAAACTTTTCATAACGCTCAGGATCGATTACTGCGATCGCTCAATCAAAAATGGGGCGGCCCCAATGCTCTCCTGACTAATAGCTTTACCAGTAGACCTTGGCAAGATACGAATCGCGATCGCTTAATGCTAGAACGTTAGTTGGTATCTGTTAGCTATTAGCTATTAGTTAAGCTACTAAGCACTGTTCGACTACTGCCAGTACAGAGGCAGACAGGCTCTCAAAGTCGTAACCGCCCTCTAAGCCAAATAGGATTTTGCGGGTATGTTGCAGGCAAAGTTTGGTTAAAGTGCCGTAATCCTGGGGTAGCAAGCATATATTTGCAAGTGGATCGTCGCGATTGGCATCAAAACCAGCGCTCACAATTAACAGATCGGGTTTGAATTTCACTAAAAACGGCAGAACTTGCTGCTCGAAGGTGGGAAGGTACTCCTCCATGCTGGTATTGGCCGCGATCGGCAGGTTCAGAATATTGCCATGCGCGCCTGTTTCCTGCGGCCAGCCAGTGCCGGGGTAAAAAGGAGCTTGGTGCGTTGAGATATAGGCAATTTGAGGATGTTCCCACACAGCCTCCTGCGTACCGTTGCCGTGATGTACGTCCCAGTCCAAAATAGCTACACGTTCTATATTGGGGCGATCGAGTGCGTAGAATGCGGCGATCGCGGCATTGGCAAAAATGCAAAACCCCATACCTGTACGAGCGCGGGCGTGGTGGCCTGGCGGTCTGGCAATTACCCAGGCGGGCTGCCCCGATGCCTCCACTAAATCTATGCCATCAAGCCACGCGCTAACTGCTAGTAACGCTACATCATAGGTTTGAGACGAAACAACCGTATCCCCATCCAGGTACCCGCCACCCGATTCGCATATTTGTTTTACCTGCGCGACGTACTCAGGTGTATGAAAACGCTGCACTTCCTTGAGAATCGGACGTTGCGAGATCGGGGTTGGTTGTCGCCACTCCAGTTGCTCTTGCCAAGGAGATTGTTGTAGGGCTGACACGATCGCAGTCAACCTACCTGGCGTTTCTGGATGAAAGCTCCCGGTTTGGTGCTCTAAAAAGGTATCAGAATAGATTATTGGCAACTTGGCAGGCGACATGGTTTTACGTTTAGGGAATTAGACAGAGGTGAGAGAGGGTCAGTATTTGCGTTCCTGGGGCGTAAAGCGATCGCGATCGATCGCCTGTAGGCTTAAATCGACAGAACGAGTACTGGTTTGCACGGTACCCTGCTCTAGATAGCCGAGCGAGTGGCAGAGCCATGCTTCGTCGTGGCGCTGGGGATAGTCGCTGCGGGAGTGGGCACCTCGACTTTCGCACCTTTGGAGGGCGCTTTTCATAATAATTTCGCCCACGGTAATCAAGCTGCGCAATTCTAGCGTGGCAATTAGATCCATGTTGAACGTGCTGCTGCGATCGTCTACGTGCAGGTCATGCTCGTAGCACTCCGCAATTCGCCTAATTTCCGCCAAACCTTGAGTCAGGCTCTCGCGATCGCGGAAAATACCGCAATGCTCGGTCATGACATCTTGTAGATCGGCGCGCAGGTCGTAGAGGCGGTAAGCCCCCTGCCGATCCAGTAAACCCTTGACTTTTGCTACCGCCGCCGCTCGATAGCTGGACTCGTCCAGTTTTGGCATGGGGCGATCGCTGACATAGGCGGCAATTTTTTCGCCCGCCCGTTTGCCAAATACGACGCATTCCAGCAGGGAATTTGCCCCCAGGCGATTGGCACCGTGGACAGATACGCAGGCACATTCGCCAGCGGCAAAAAAACCCGGTACCGGCTGGCTATCTACATCGATAACTTGGCAATCAATGTTGGTGGGAATGCCGCCCATAGAATAATGCACGGTCGGCCTTACGGGGAGTGGAAGATCGATACAATCAATACCTAACAAGCGCATACCCTCTTCGCGGGCAAACGGAATGCGGCTGATAATCTTCTCTCGCCCCAGATGGCGCACGTCTAAGTACACGTAGGCACCGCCATTAATGCCCCGCCCCGCTCGAATTTCTTGGGCAATATTGCGGGAAGTAATATCGCGCGGCGATAGTTCCATTTTATTGGCGCTAATCGGGTAATTTGCCATGAAGCGATCGCCAAGATCGTTAATCAAATATGCCCCTTCCCCGCGCACCGCTTCCGAAATCAAAACGCCAACGGGATATAAGCCGGTGGGGTGGAATTGCACAAATTCCATGTCTTGCAGCGGCAATCCAGCGATCGCCGTCAAGCACAAACCATCGCCCGTAGACGAGAAATCGTTGGAAGTTGTATTGAAGACGCGACCATAACCGCCCGTGGCAAACATAACCGCCCTGGCGCGAATTATCTCAATGGCTCCAGTCTCGATGCAGTAGGCAACTACCCCCTTAACCTCACCATCTTCATAGATGAGTTGCATCACGTACCATTCCTGATACACCCTGGTACCGTAGCGCATCATACCGCTCACCAGCTCGTGTAGAATGGCGTGCCCCGTTTTATCGGCAGCATAGCAGGCACGACGGTTGGTATGCCCGCCGAAGGCACGTTGGGCGATGCGACCGTCTTCAGCACGGGAGAACAATACACCTAAATGTTCCAGGTCGATAATTACCTCGGCAGCGGATTTGGTCAGAATTTCCACCGCATTTTGATCGGCCAGATAATCCGAACCTTTGACCGTATCAAAGGCATGGGTCAGCCAATCATCATGGGCATCGACATTTTTTAAGGCAGCAGCGATACCGCCCTGTGCGGCAACTGAGTGCGATCTGATCGGATGTACCTTCGAGATCAGAGCCAAATTTAAGTTCGGGTAGTTTTGCGCGATCGCAACGGCGGCGCGAGAGCCAGCTAACCCACCACCGACAATGATGACATCGTGTTCCAGCATGGCTGCGATTATAATTCGAGACAATCGCACGGCTGCTCAACCTACTAAAAATTTTCAGGATTGACCGCCACCCAGAAAATACTATGCCTAGCGATCTATGCCTAGCGATCGGGGATGAACTAGAATAACAAATGTGAAATAATGATAAAGATTCTTTAAGAGGCAAGCATGGTGGGTCAGGAACTTGAATTGGCTTCAGATCTAGATTTTCAGTCTGAAACCTATCGTGATGCCTACAGTCGGATCAACGCGATCGTGATCGAGGGAGAGCAGGAAGCCCACGATAACTACATACAAATTGGGGAATTGCTGCCAGAACTTAAGGACGATCTTGCTAAGCTGGCAAAAATGGAACTGCGCCACATGAAGGGGTTTACCGCCTGCGGTCGCAACTTAAACGTAACACCCGATATGGCATTTGCCAAGGAATTTTTTACCGGATTGCATGGCAATTTTCAGAAGGCTTTTGCCGAAGGTGATGTCGTTACCTGCTTGTTGATTCAGGCATTGATTATTGAATGCTTTGCGATCGCGGCATATAACATCTACATTCCTGTCGCCGACGATTTTGCCCGCAAAATCACTGAAGGTGTGGTCAAAGACGAGTATTTGCACCTTAACTTTGGCGAAGAGTGGCTCCAGCAAAACTTTGATGAATCCAAAGCTGGCTTAGAAAAAGCCAACAGACAAAACCTACCAATTGTCTGGAAAATGCTTAACCAGGTGGAGAAAGATGCCAAAACTCTCGGAATGGAAAAGGAAGCCCTCGTCGAGGACTTTATGATTCAGTATGGCGAAAGTTTGGGCAAAATTGGCTTTAATACCCGCGACATTATGAAAATGTCTGCTATGGGGTTACTACCCGCTTAGATTGGTTCATCCGAGCTAATACTTATTGTTAATGCTAGGAAATACTAGGAGACCCAAAATAATTAATGTTTGGTTTGATAGGACATTTGACAAGCCTGGATCACGCCCAGTTGGTTGCAAGAGATTTAGGCTACGAAGAATATGCAGACCAGGGCTTGGAATTCTGGTGCATGGCTCCACCGCAGATTGTCGATGACATTACCGTTACGAGTGCGACGGGTCAGAAAATCCAGGGCAAATATGTAGAGTCTTGTTTTTTGCCAGAGATGCTAGCAACTAAGCGGTTTAAGGCAGCAACCCGCAAGATTATTAATGCGATGGTACACGCCCAGAAGCATGGCATTGATATCACTGCCTTGGGCGGATTTTCATCAATCATTTTTGAGAATTTCAACCTCAGCGAGATCCGGCAGATCCGCAATATCCAGTTAGAAGTCGAGCGCTTTACCACTGGCAATACCCACACAGCTTATATTATTTGTCGTCAGGTAGAGGAAGCCAGCCACAAATTTGGCATAGATCTCTCACAAGCTACTGTGGCAATTTGTGGGGCTACGGGCGACATAGGTAGCGCAGTTTGTAGATGGTTAGACGCGCGCACCGACGTTAAAGATTTAATCCTGGTGGCAAGAAACCAGGAACGCCTTCGAGATCTGCAAGCCCAACTCGGACGCGGCAAGATCGCCAGCATCGAAGCAGCCTTACCAGAAGCTGATATCGTCATTTGGGTTGCTAGTATGGCAAAGGGTATGGAAATTGACCCCAACTCCCTCAAGCGCCCGTGCATTCTGATTGACGGTGGCTACCCCAAAAATATGTCCACCACAATTCAGTTGCCCGACATACATATAATTAACGGTGGCATAGTCGAGCATTGCCTGGATATCGACTGGAAGATCATGAAAATTGTCAACATGAGTACCCCAGCCAGACAGCTATTTGCCTGCTTTGCCGAGTCCATGCTCTTAGAGTTTGAAGGTTGGCATACCAACTTTTCATGGGGACGCAATCAAATTTCGATCGCGAAAATGGAGCAGATCGGACAGGCATCCGTCAAACACGGCTTCAAACCATTGATTGCCTAGTCTAAAATTACCCAGGCTTACCTGGCTTAGCAGTCGCAAAGATTTGTTAAATATAGGCAACAGCCTGTATAAAATACAGATGTTACGAGAGCTATAAACATATACCTCTCTTATTTCTCTGTGTTCGTGTACGCGATCGCGCATTTAATGCTATGTCCCAACAAAACCTTGGCAATCCCTTACTAAGCTCTACATATCAAAAAATGGAACCATTTCTCTGGATTCATCTAGCCCTACTTGCCGCAGTACCGCTCGCGCTCGTACTGTGCATGATGGGTTTAGCGGTTGGCGATCCGATATTTCCTGGTTGGTTGGAGATGCTAGTCCTGGGTATTCCACCTATAGCATTAACCGTATGGTTGCAATGGCAAAATCCACTTTATCCTTTTAGTCTCTGGGTATTGGCAAAGCCAGCCACCGAACTCAGTGACGATCGGCGGCGGGTGCTCTCGGTCTTGCGCCGACGCATCAACGGTTGGTATATAGGAGCTTGGATTGCAGTGGTCGCGGGCTTGTTTATGTACGTAGTGTTTCGGCAAATCTACATCGCTGCTCCTCTTGCCGCAGATATGGCTCCTTTTCCACCCGCGTTGCGCCTGCTTGGCATCCTTTGGGCGGAGGTATTCCTCCTGGTTGCTAATTTGCTATGGCAAATGGGAGTCGCGGCTGCCAGGGTTATGCTCGTGCCATCGTCTGAATTTAATGGCCTTGCTCCCTATGAAGTCGATCGCATCAGTAAAGAATTCACGATTTTGGGCAAGCGATCGCCAGGTTTGCTCTCCCTAGAACCATTGGCACCAATTCAACAAACTGCGGAACTAATTACAGAGCCAAATGCATCGGAGCCTGCCTCAACCAATCCATTATTGGCTCAGTTATCCGGCCTAATCGATAAAGTGATAGCTTTCCTACCAGGTGGAAAATCTGCAACAGTCGAACGGCCAGTTCCGGTTAGATCGCCAGAAAGCCAGGCAACAGAGGAAAAAGGCGAGGCTGAAGAAATCGATCGCTCTCTTCTAAGCGATCGAGCAGACGAAGGTACTCAGGTAGAAGAAATTGAAAAACCTGAAGAGGTAGAAGGGATGGCTCGGACTGGCGCACCTGAAGAAACAGAAGAAACTGAGGATGCCGCTCGAACAGAACAGACAGAAGCAGCAGAGGAGATAAAAGCACCTGAAGAAACAGAAGAAACTGAGGATACTGCTCGAACAGAACAGACGGAAGCAGCAGAGGAGATAAAAGTACCTGAGGAAACAGAAGAAACTGAGGATACTACTCGAACAGAACAGACAGAGGCAGCAGAGGAGATAAAAGTACCTGAAGAAACAGAAGAAACTGAAGATGCCGCTCGAACAGAACAGACAGAAGCAGCAGAGGAGATAAAAGCACCTGAAGAAACAGAAGAAATAGAAAAAGCAAAACAAATAGTCACAGTGGATACGCTTACCGCCGATTTGTCAGATGCATTGACTCAGTCAGGATCGGAAACAAATGCACAAACAGAACCTACACCCGAGAATAGTGAGAATATAGATTCTGGAGAAACGACAATAGAGGTTGCTAGTGATGCTGCTACAGCGGAGGCAACTAATCAAGGCGATCGCTCTGACAGTACCCCCAATCCCAACAGTGATGATGAAGAGTGGGTTTAACCAGCCTGAAATTACACATATATTACGAACATCAAGATGAAGCCATACCTAGCTGCTGCCTTACAAATGACGAGTCTGCCAGACTTGAAGAAGAATCTTGCCCAGGCAGAGGACTTAATTCAGCTTGCCGTCAATCGCGGTGCGGAGTTAATTTGTTTGCCTGAAAATTTTGCTTTTTTGGGCGACGAAGAAGAAAAAGCGCGGATGGCAAAAGAGATTGCCCAAGCCAGCCAGAAATTTTTGGTGACTATGGCACAACGCTACCAGGTGACTATCCTGGGGGGAGGATTTCCTGTTCCCGTTGATGGAACGGATCTGGAAAATAATGGCAAAATGTTCAATACTGCCCTACTAGTGGGAGCCGATGGGACAGAGTTATCCAGGTATCACAAAATGCACCTGTTTGATGTCAACTTACCTGATGGCAATACCTATCGAGAATCGGAAACAATTGTGGCAGGCTCAGAACCACCGCAGGTGTATAGATCGGATAAGCTAGGGAACCTGGGGCTATCGGTTTGCTACGATGTACGATTCCCCGAGTTATATCGCTATTTGGCAAAGCAGGGCGCTAATGTCTTATTCGTGCCAGCCGCATTTACCGCCTATACAGGTAAGGATCACTGGCAGATTCTTTTGCAGGCGAGGGCAATTGAAAACACTTGCTACGTAATTGCAGCCGCCCAGGTGGGCATGCACAATCCCCGACGGCAATCCCACGGTCACGCTATGATTGTCGATCCCTGGGGTGTAGTGTTGGCAGATGCGGGCGATCGCATTGGTGCAGCGATCGCGGAAATCAACCCCTCTCGCTTGGAGCAAGTAAGAACGCAAATGCCGTCGTTAAAACATCGGACGTTCGATCTCTAAAATTCAAGCAATTAAAGAATAGACAAGAAAGCGAATTTAGGGGTAGAGCATTATGACAGTAGAGAGATGGACAGATGAAATGTTAGATCGCTTAGCTACAACCGTCGCCCAAAACAGCGAACAGATTAGGGAATTGCGGGAACTGTTTTCAGATATGAGAGCGAATCAAGCCATGCTACAGCAGGAGCAATCTGAGATGAGTCGGCAATTCATGCATACGATTGGCATAATTGCCCAACAGCAAAGCGAGATCGCCGGGTTGCGCACTGAGACAAATCGCATGTTAGACATCTTGATTAACCAGCGTCAGGGAGAAGATGATGGCGGTCAGCAGTCAGCCTAAAATTCAAACCGGACTCCATGCGGGCAATGCAAAAAACTTGTCACGCGGCAGTATAGACAGTGCGAGTGCGCAACTTGAATTAGATGGCTATGTATATTGGTAATGGATTTGTCAACCTAAAGATTTAGAGCAAATATGGGATCGCTAATCAAATCCACAGTAATTCCGATCGCTGCTATAGTCTTGATTTTACTTTTTCCTCCCATCGCGATTGTTGGCGCGGGAGAGCGCGGTGTCGTCACCCATTTTGGGGCAGTTGACCCCAGCCCCTTGTCAGAGGGCATACACTGGATCGTGCCGATCGAGGATCGAGTTATCCGCATTGACGTAAAAGTTCAGAAACACGAAGTGCCCGCTAAAGGTTCGACTAAGGATTTGCAAGATCTGAAGGCTACATTTGCAGTTAACTTTGCTCTGGAGAGCGATCGCGTTGCCCAAACCTATCAACAGCAAGGAAATCTGGATCAAATTGTCGAACGCATCATCGCCCCTCAAACGCAGGAGTCTTTTAAGACAGCAGTAGCCCAGTTCACGGCTGAAGATTCTATTGTGCGACGACCGGAATTGAAGCAGCAGTTTGATGAGATATTAAGCGAGCGGTTGGCCAAGTATGGCATTGAAATTTACGACACTAGCGTTGTGGATATCGAGTTCTCGCCAGAGTTTGCCCAAGCCGTTGAAGCTAAGCAAGTTGCCGAACAGGATTCGCAAAGAGCCGTCTATATTGCCAAGAAAGCAGAACAAGAAGCCCTAGCGCGGGTCAATCAGGCAAAGGGAGAAGCCGAAGCGCAGAAATTATTGCAAGTCTCTTTGGATGACAAGGTATTGCGAAAGCAGGAATTGGATAACCAGCGAGAGGCGATCGCCAAATGGGACGGTAAGTTACCCAATGTTAATTCCGGCGCTATCCCATTTTTGAATTTAGAACCAGTAGGAGGCAAGTAATGCAGGCTCAGCTCTTAAAGTTCTGCAAAGCGATCCGTAGCTTCCAGTAAAGCTTGTGTAATGCCTGGTTCGGTCATGGAGTGTCCGGCATCGGGGACGACGATAAAGTTGGCTTCTGGCCAAGCCTGGTGCAATTCCCACGCCGACACCATAGGACAAACGATATCGTAGCGTCCCTGTACGATCGCGCCAGGAATGTGGCGAATGCGACCGACGTTCTCGATCAAGTAACTCTCTGGTTCGAGGAAACCTTTGTTGATAAAGTAGTGGCACTCAATGCGGGCAAATGCCGTGGCAAAATTGTCCTCCCCAAACTCCTCAATTAAGTTGGTATCAATTAACAACTTACTCGTACTAGCCTCCCAAATCGACCAGGCGCGAGCAGCTTCCAATTGGATTTGCAAATCTTCACTGGTGAGACGATGGTAATAGGCAGCGATGAGATCGTGGCGATCGCTTTGAGGAATAGGTTTCAAATATTCTTGCCACGCCTCTGGAAAAATATAGCTAGTTCCTTCTTGATAGAACCATTGCAATTCCTTTTGGCGGAGGAGGAAGATACCGCGCAGGATTAAGCCCTTAACGCGATCGCTATGGGTTTCTGCATAGGCAAGGGAAAGAGTACTACCCCAACTACCACCAAACACGACCCATTTCTCTATTCCGAGATGCACCCTTAACTTCTCAATATCGGCCACTAAATCCCAAGTAGTATTTTCGCGAAGCTCTGCGTGGGGCGTACTCTTCCCACAACCTCGCTGGTCGAACAGGACGACGCGCCACCGCAATGGATCGAAATATTGGCGATAAGTCGGAATAATACCACCACCAGGGCCACCGTGCAGGAACACTACGGGCTTGCCGTCAGGGTTACCACATTCTTCAAAATAGATACTGTGGAGTTCGGAAACCTGAAGCATAGCCTGGTTGTAGGGTTCGATATGAGGGTAGAGCGATCGCATAGCCAAAATTAATAACCACTCTCTCCAGCATATCCGGTTGTTCCCAAAAAACACACTACTAACTTTGCCAAGGGAAAGCCACAGCCCACTTTTTGATTGCTGTGCTGCGGATAGACCGCCTGGTTGGCAGGCGTATCACTCATTAGCACCGTTGTGCCATCGTAGGCTATTGCCCAGATCCATCGGCTTCAACCGCCTGGGGTACCATAATCGAGATAGGATAGGGGTCGGTCTGTATTGCTGCGATTGTCCGTTGGCAATTCGAGATAATGCGATCGCAACACCTGAGATTTACCGACTTCCACTTTCATGGCTGCATAGCTTTGCAAGGTGCGGAACAAAGCACAGGAGAGCGAGTTTTTTCCACTTTCACAACCCGGATGACAATCTTCCGAATCTCCTCCTTCCTGGCAGAATTGCGCGATGAGTTTTTCCGTCATGTATTCCATCACGACGAGTTGCTGGTGGAAGTCCGCACCGTGTTTGTCAATCAGCGATCGCTGCCGCAAAGAAGATAGAGCTTCTAATAATTCGTGTTTGGGGATGGTTACTGACAGGTCGTTCCAAAGATCTGTATAGGAACCCGAGCCTTGATGCGTTGCCAGCCAGTACATGATTTGGATTTCCAAATCCGTCAGGCGATCGATCTGGCCCTCTAATAGACGATAAATCCCTTGGAAAACCGCCGTACCTTGCTTGAGAAATTCGGCAATGCGACCTTCAAATAGATCTTGAATTATGGTGGCTACCATCTTCAGTTCTAAAGGGTTGCCCATGTACCATTTGACTAACCGATCGGTCGCCCTGGTAGAGCCGGTCAAGCCTTTGGCATGCAGGATTTGTACGGCATCGTCATGGCTTAGTCCCGCAAGCCTGAAGGCACGGACTGGCAATGTCTCTCCAGCGAGATTGGCAACCTCCCCTGGTTCCTCGCGACTGGTAAGGACGATGCAACTCTGGTGCGAAACCTCACCTAACTGCCGGAGCAACTCCCCATATCCCTGGTAGCCCTCGCGATAGGCTCCCACGAGTTGACCGCTTTGCAAAATTGCCTCAAAGCTGTCGAGCACGACCAGGCAGCGATGTTTTTGCAGATATCGCAAGAGGCATGCAACCAATTGTCGATCGCTATCCGGCAAATCGATATCCTGAAGATCGGCGATCGCGATCCCCTCTATTAACTCGCGCAGGGATGGGGCATGATGCAGACTGCGCCAGATCGTATACTCGAACTCTCTCTGGACTTGGCGGGCGAGTTTGACGGATAACCCCGTTTTGCCAATGCCACCCATACCGAGGATGGCCACCAAACAGCAGCGATCGCGAACGATCCACTTTTCTAGGGTAGCCAGCTCGTCGGTGCGCCCGAAGAACACCGAGATGTTGGCAGCCTCGCCCCAATCCTGGTTGGACTTTTGCAAGGCATTCCTGTTAATCCGAACGATTGTTTCTGGATCTCCCTGCCAATCGTAGCGACTCAAAACCAACTGGACATTCTTTTTAGTAACTTTCTCACCAAAAGCTTCTGAAAGTAATCGCCACAACTGAGATCCAACTTGTTTGATGTAATCGCAATCGTAGCCGCTTTCAGATGCGATTTCCTCATAGGTAATCCCTTCCCACGACTTGCAGAATACCGATTCCTGAATTGGAGTAAGGTGTTGACTGCACAGGATTGTATCCAGTAATGTCAGTGCCTCATCGACAGTCATAGAACAGTAATTGTCTCCTCGGATTGGCCTATAGTTTAGCTTACCTCAGAATTACAGCCTATTTGAGCAAAACTTTTGAGCAAAACTAACGATCGTTGAGCTTACTTTTCTAACCTTTGCAGCCTAAAAACAATTACCTTACTATCTTCACTTTCATACCCAATTTGGACAAAATTTCTCAACTTATTTCTTCCAATTCTTACTGACAGGTTTGAGTGATTTTTCTAGACTAAAGATATCCGTCTAGGAGAAATAGAAATGAAGTGATGGTGTATTCAAATCCTTGCCTTAAATAGGCACGAACCATCGCTTGATTAATGCAAGTAACGTACTTTCTAGTGGGAGGTAAGCACAAATGTCGATTACTAACTTTATGGGTAAGCTGGATCAAAGCGATGTTGATTTTCCTGCTCCAGGGGGAGGAGGCATAACTCATCGTGAAGATGTTCGTCTTTCAGGGTTCCTAGTCGGTCAAACAATTACTCTTGACCTAATTAAAACCTCAGGAGACATCTACGATCCTTATCTTCAGCTTCTCGACGACAATGGAAATATCCTTGACTTTAGCGATGACGGTGGAGGGGCTCCTAACGCTCAGATTACTTTTGTAGTGCAGCCTGGTATAAACTACACAGCACGTGTTACGAGCTTTGGAATTGCTCCGATTACCTCCGAGTTCCGCTTGCAAGTTACTGCTCCAGGAGACACAGGGGTGACTTTCAATGCAGGTGCAGGCGGTGGAGGTGGGGATGTGCAGCCACCAATTATTCCAATCGATGGAACACCAGGTAATGATGTACTCATCAATCACGTGCCAGTTGGTATGAATATAAATAGCTTCATGACACCTGCAGCTATCAACGGCTATGCTGGCAGTGACTTTTTGGCTGGTGCAGGAGGCAACGATCGCTTAGACGCTAATAATGGCATAACCAGCAATAGTTTCGATCAGATGGTTGGTTTTGGCGGGCAGGATACGTTTATCCTCAGCAGCTATTACGGACAACAGTTTGGTGAAGGCTTCGCTGTTATTTGGGACTTTACACCAGGAGTAGACACAATTCAAGTCTCGTCTGGCAACTACTACTTCAACTACGGTAAACAGTCCTGGACGAATCCAGATCCTGGTTGGGGGTTGACTCCAGAACCGACAGACACGATTCTTTCGAGGGGACTTCCAGGTGGAGGAGCTGAGATGGTTGCAGTTATTGCTGGCCGACACATCGATGCGTCTAACCTTACCTTTGTATAACTGCGATCTGCGATGCCAAATATTGAACGTGTGTGGTAGATAGAGGAGGCATTGGTAGTCTATATCATCGAGGCTAAAAATAGCGGAAGAGGAAGTATGTGGCAATGATTTGTAAATGATATAGCGGTTTTCAGATGAAAACGAGAAGGGGTTTGGGGGCGTTGCCCCCAAGAAGGGGTTCTACCCCTTCACCCCGTCAATAAAACCTGTTCTCAATTGAAAAACGCTATAGCTAATGATAAGGGCAGTATAGCTGGCAGCTAAATAGTCACGTAAACTCTTTTCACTAGCTTGTAGAGATGTATGAAAACAGGAGGAAATTATGGGGAGAGTTCTTGCTATAGCGGTTGCTACTGTTGCAGCAGTTCTAGTTTTAGGAACTGCAAAACCAGTGGAAGCACAGTGGCAATATAGGGATAGATATGGAGATCGAGTCTGCAGCAACTATCATGAAATTAGACGCGGTGGAGGAAGCCGTCACGAAATAATTCACTGCATTCGAGAAATCTACTGGGATCATTTGGGGCGTTATCCAGACGAGGAAGGCGTACGACATTATATGAGAAAATATTACCGTGAAGGATGGTCGATGCGGCAAATCCACAATGATATTGCATTCAGTTGGGAAGCTAGGAATCGGTGGAGGAACTAGCAAGCATTCTGAGGAACAAATCTCCTTGATGGAAGGCAAATCACGCTCATTCTCCCGCTTTTCTTACTTTTATTACTGAAGAATGACTTCTTATCTTACTTTTTTACCGTTTGTCTTAATACAATTAGGATCGTGACAAAAATAACTTAAACAATTTCTGAAACACGCTGTCTGCCTACAAGTCTTACAAGGTTTTGGCAGTGAAGTTTGAATCTGTAACGATCCTTAGTTGCCTTTCCCAGTCTTTTCTTACTGCTAATTCTCAGTTGTGGATCTATACAACAGATCGTCGGAGTGGGGGATGGCATGTCTCAAATTTATGCTTTAGCTCACTTTTTGCGCTGATTCCCTCACTTCAGGAGGTGAAATATGAGCAGCACTAATACCATTACCGCTCCTAAGCAAAAGTGCGATCGCATCATTCTAATCGGCTGGGATGGAGCGCAACGCGGACACGTGCAGGAAGCTTTAGCGCGGGGCGATCTGCCAAACCTCAGTCAGTTAATCTCAGAAGGGACTCTGGTCGCGATCGATATCAATGGCAAGACAGATACCAATGCTGGATGGTCCCAAATCCTGACTGGCTACTCACCGGAGATAACTGGGGAGTATAGCAACATTCGCTATCAAGCAATTCCAAAGGGATACACGATCTTCGAGCGGCTAGAGGAATTCTTTGGATTCGATAACATTGCGACAGTTGCGGCGATCGGAGGAGGTTCCCTTGTGGGTGCCGATCCGCCTACAAAAGTTCCCTTCCAAGGAACCGAGAAGCAGAAAGAGGAACTCATTCAAAGAGGCGTGCAAATTATAGTTGAGAATGGTATTGAGTATCGCCTTTTGCCAGCTAGGGCTTTCTATCATGCCAAAGATATTATGGATTTATTCGTCAACGGTCTAACGATAAATAGCCAGGTCGGCACACAGGCATTGGAGGCAATTGACAAATACAAGAACGAGCCGTTCTTTTTCTTCTTTCATTTCTACGAGAGCGATCTTCAAGGGCACACCTTTGGCGAAAACTCTCATGAGTACAACGATGCTCTCATCTCTGCCGATTCCTGGCTCGGCAAGATCGTAACCAGACTACGAGAGCTGAATCTATACGACAACACGCTGATTTACGTAACCGCCGATCACGGCTTTGACGAAGGGAATAGAAGCCACATCGATGCACCTTACGTTTTTCTTGCAACAAATGACAAGGGAGTAATTCGGAACGGCGAACGCGCAGATATTGCGCCTACCATCCTCGATCGCTTTGGTGTCGATCTCTGCAACCTCGATCCACCACTCAGCGGATATTCGTTACTTACAGAAACTTCAATCCCTGTTAATCTTTTCAATTTGACAAGCGATTCCGATCGCTACACGTTCTATCCAGGGCAATTTACGGGCGATTTGGTCTGCGGTTTAGCTGGTAACGATACGATCTACGGCTCAATGGATGCGGAAAATATTAATGGGAATCAGGGGAATGACTTAATTAGCGGTAACGGCGGCAACGATACGCTCTGGGGCGGACAGGGGAACGATACGATTTATGGCAACGACGGTTCCGATAAAATCAATGGGGACAAAGGTGGCGATCTCTTATTGGGCGGTAGAGGCGAAGAAGATACCCTCTGGGGCGGACAGGGAAACGATACGTTAGTGGGTGACTTTAGTCGCGATTACCTCATAGGGGGAGGCGGGAACGATCTTTTTATTCTCAGAACTGACATGGCAGTGGCTAACGCCGATCTGTGTAATGTCATCGCCGATTTTGGTAGTGGTATGGATACAATCGGTCTTACCGGAGGCATCACCGCAGCCGATATTTCCCTAATTACTGCGGGTGGCAGTTTACCCTTTGAGAATGCTGATACCCTAATCAGATTGGTGCCAGAAGGTGATTTCTTGGGTTTAGTTAGAAGTACAACCCCGGCAGAACTCGTCGGTCACTTCACCACCTTGCAGGGTTATTAACAGATGGCTAACAATTCTCGATCCGGCAAAACAAATGCGACTGCGAGTATTTCCATATCAGCGACAAATTCACTACGTTGACATATCGTAGGTGTCACTGGTTCGAGTCCAGTTGTGTCCGTTCAAGAATTGCTTTGCGTCCCGGACTAAAGGAGATCGCATAACCCATCTCGTCGAGCATGTGCCGTAGTACAGGCAGGCTTAGCCCCAATACATTTGTGTGACAGCCCTCTATTTTTTCGATGAGCAATCCGCCTAAGCCTTCCAAGGTAAAACACCCAGCACAATGCAATGGTTCGCCACTGTTAACGTAGCTCGCAATTTCAGCATCTGTGGCATTGGCAAAGTGTACGGTCGTGGCGGCAACTCGGACGATCGATCGCCATGTTTGCATTTCAATCAGGCAATGTCCGGTAAATAACGTGCCGTAGTAGCCGCGCATCTTTTGCCACATCGCGATCGCTGGTTCGGGATAGATTGGTTTGCCGTAGATTTCGCCATCTACGCACATGACGGAGTCGCATCCCACAATCAGTGCGTTTTGCCCCAAGAACTGCTGGGCAACAACCTCAGCCTTACCCTTTGCCAAGGCTTGTACTAGAGCAGATGGCTCTTCGACCTGAATTTGTGCCTCGTCAAAATCACTGACCCTTACAATTGGTTCAAAACCAGCGTTTTGAAGGAGCGATCGCCGTGCTGGCGAAGCGGAAGCTAGCACGAACAGAGGGGAAGAGGTAGAGTTTGGCATGGTCAGTTTTCAGGAGAAATCTATTTGCTCTTAAAATTGCTCTTAAAAACTAAAGCTAACCGATCGCTCGCGTACAATCGCAGAGTATCTGCTTGAGTTTCAAATCGGGTTATCGATTCGAGCGATCGCAAAAATTCAGTTTCATCTTGCTGAGCTTCTCTACCAACACAGGCTCGTCGCGTGCTGATGACTTGGGAAAGCTTTAATGTCTCGCCCGAACTTGTAAAGCGCCCGGCAAAGCGGTTGCAGCCACTGTCACCTGCAAAGCGCTGTTCCTTCGCATTGAATTCAATATAGAGATAGTTCTTGACTTGCCGTTCGCCTATGGTGGTAAGTACCCAACGCTTATTAAACAGAGTCGTTACATCGTTAGAAGTTACGGGTTTTTGCTCGCTAGTTTGAGCGTTATCTCGACAGTTGAGGCTAGTTGCCACTTCTGTCATTGTAAGGTCGGGAACTTCGTCATTGCGGATGGTATAACTAGCAGAGCTAGTCTTTGAGGGACAGCAGAGGGCATCGGTAGCGCTGTATCGCACAAATTCCGCACTAATTCTTTTGGCATCGAGCAGTCGGGCTTCGATCAACGCGCCGTCCGTACGCGAATCCATCAGCACAGGTGAGAGCGTCCCAGCATATCTGCCTTCTACATAAATAAAAGCCTGATAGCCCACTGGCCTGCACATGCCATCAAAACCAGATGCTGCCATTACGAGTTGGGTAATACCGTAGTGCTGTGATGCCCCGAATAATTTCCAACCGCGTCTGGCTAGAGCTTTTTCTGCTGGGCTGTCTGGCTCGCGTACCGATTCGCGACACCGCTCCAGATTGGTGGCAGGTGCGGGATCGGGTAGGCGAGGAAATCCTGATGGTTGTTTGTTCCAGTTAGTAGGGGGGCGATCCAACCAGGAACCACCTGGGTTAGTTGGCTGGGCGATCGCCGATGCATTAGGTAGCGCTGTTATCAATCCCAAAACTAGCGCCAGAAACAGATTGCTTTTCTTTTCTACCGCAGTTATCCCAGTCCTGGCAAAAAATTCCCCCATTCTTAAAATTGCATTCATTAGATTGAATTTGTTCGACAAAGTTTAAGCTATCATGTTTGATGAGTTTAAGTAAAGCATTGTTCCCGTTAGGAAGTATTTTTAGGCTTTTATTTATGTTATATCCGATCCTTATTGAGACATCTCTTCAAATTGGATATTAATAAATAATCCATTCTTAATTCTCAAAAAATGGGATGCTTTTAGCGGTGTTGGCTGCAGTCGGCTACTATTTTTGATGGGGGGCTATTCCCAAAAGTTCCATCCATAATTAACTAAGGATGCGTTACAGCACAGATCTGCTTGTATACCTTATACTTTTTATGTTGTCACATCCTTATTAAAACTGACAGAAAACTATGACGGACGCTCTGGAAGTTAAATCGATCGCGCGCCGCTTTGGTGGATTGGTAGCTGTCAATGATGTTTCCTTTAGCGTCCAAACTGGTGAGATATTCGGTCTAATTGGCCCCAATGGTGCGGGTAAAACTACTCTGTTTAACTTGATTACGGGGTTGATTTTGCCGAGTAGTGGCAAGTTAATTTTCAATCGACGCGACATTACAAACCTCCGCCCCCACGGGATTGCGGCTCTGGGGATCGCCCGCACTTTTCAGAATATTCGCCTGTTCGGCGATCTTACATTACAGGAGAATGTCGCGATCGCTCACCACATTCAAACCAGATCTGGCGTATTTAGCGGCGTATTTGGCATTCATCCATCTCGTTCTGAAGAAAAAATGATTCGGACTAGATCCCTAGAACTGCTGGATTTAGTTGGTTTGGCACAAAAAAAGGAGCAGAAGGCACGCAATCTCTCCTATGGCGACCAGCGTCGCCTGGAGATTGCGCGGGCTTTGGCACTAAATCCTAAGATTTTACTGCTAGACGAACCCGCTGCTGGCATGAACCCTAATGAAAAAGCGCAACTCAGTCAATTTATTCGTCAAGTACACGAACAGTTTCAGTTAACTATTCTGCTGATCGAACATAACGTACCTCTGGTGATGGGACTGTGCGATCGCATTGCCGTTCTCCACTTTGGTCAACTCCTCGCTCTAGGCCAACCCGAAACCGTCAAAAACGATCCCGCCGTCATCGAAGCCTACCTCGGTTAACAAAATCCCCCTCTTAACCCGCCCGAGCTGGTTTCGTTTGTGTAGCCGCGATTTCAATCGCCGATCTATAGCCGTATGCAGATCTGTTAGGACAGGGGTGTGGGGGCTGCGCCCCCACGCAGGGGTTCTACCCCTGCACCCCGTCCTAAGCCTGTTGGCTATAGCTATATCTTTATTAAGCTTTGTAAAGTTAAATATCAGCCAAATGAGCGATCGCTTATCGGATAAACATGGGCAATATTACCTAGACGAAGCTAAATTAACCGCCGACATTATCAGGAATGATTGGTAAATCGCTGTTTCCTAATCGCAATGCGATCGCTCGCCGAGCGTATTAGAAAATACATCGATCTATCTCTATGAATATTTGTTAACAGGTATTCATATCTTCATGAATTTATGTGTCGAAATGTAGAGTTAATTTCACAAAAACTTCGTAGAATAGGAATTAGAGCAAATAAGTATTTATCCTCACCATGATTACTGCCGAATTTCCTTGGTTGACGGCGATCGCGCTGATACCACTCCTGGCCGCTCTGGCTATACCTGTAATCCCCGATAAAGATGGTAAAAACGTTCGGTGGTATGCATTGGGCGTTGGTTTCGCAGATTTAGTTTTAACGATCTATACCTTCTGGCAGCACTACGATTTACAGACCTCTTCCTTTCAGCTAGTCGAGAAATATGATTGGGTACCGCAAATTGGCCTGAGTTGGTCTCTGGCAGTTGATGGCTTATCCATGCCCTTAGTTATCCTGACTGGTTTAATCACTACACTTTCGATTTTTGCAGCCTGGGATGTCAAACAAAAGCCCAGGTTGTTTTATAGTCTCATGCTGGTGATGTACAGCGCTCAAATTGGTGTTTTTGCCGCGCAGGATATGCTGCTGTTCTTCCTGATGTGGGAGTTGGAGCTAGTCCCCGTTTACTTGCTGATTTCAATTTGGGGCGGGCCGAAAAGACAATATGCAGCGACAAAATTCATTCTCTACACCGCGATCGGTTCCATATTTATCTTGCTTGCTTCTCTAGCGATGGCATTCTATGGCGACAACGTCACGTTCGACATGACAGCGCTGGGAGCAAAGCACTATCCACTTCTTTTAGAATTATTTGCCTACGCTGGATTCCTGATCTCATTTGGCGTAAAGCTGCCGATCTTCCCCCTACATACCTGGTTGCCCGATGCCCACGGTGAAGCTTCAGCCCCTGTTTCAATGATTCTGGCTGGCGTGCTGCTGAAGATGGGTGGGTATGCTCTCATTCGCATGAACATTGAGATGTTACCCCACGCGCACATCTATTTCGCTCCGGTTTTAGCAATGTTGGGAGTAGTCAATATTGTCTACGGTGCCTTCACCGCTTTTGGGCAAACCAATATGAAGCGAAGATTGGCATACTCTTCAATTTCACACATGGGTTTTGTCCTGGTAGGTCTCGCAGCATTTACCGATCTGGGCATTAGCGGTGCTGTATTGCAAATGCTATCCCACGGTTTGATCGCAGCCAGTCTCTTTTTCCTCACTGGTATTACTTACGATCGCACCCATACTCTCATGATGGACGAGTTAGGTGGCTTAGCAAAGGTAATGCCTAAAACATTTGCCCTATTCACGGCGGGCGCGTTTGCCTCTCTGGCTTTACCTGGGATGAGCGGTTTCGTCGGAGAACTGAGTGTATTCCTGGGAATTGCAACCAGCGATATCTACAGTTCTAGCTTTAAAGTAGTGGTAATTGCGCTCTCGGCTGTTGGTCTGATTATTACGCCCATCTACTTGTTATCGATGCTGCGCCGAGTCTTCTACGGTGCGAGCGATGGATCGCAGTCAAACCTGCAAATCGAACCTAAGTTTTGGATCGATGCGAAGCCGCGTGAGGTCTTTATTGCTGCTTGCTTGATCGTACCGATTGTGGGTATCGGTCTATATCCTAAGTTGGCGACGCAAACCTACGATGCTACGACCGTAGCCGTGACATCAGAAGTTCGCAGCGCCTTTTCGATTGTGGCTCAAGAGAACCCACACCTCTACTCCCGTGGTTTCCATGCCCCCCAGTTCGCATCTCAATTTTCTGGGACTAAGCCCCAGCCCCTGTTAGGAACGCTGAAGTAGAAAGTCTCTCACCTCGGCATCAGTGGGTTGGGGGGCGATCGCGCCCAGTCCTGTAGTTGTAATCGCACCCACAGCCGAAGCATAGGTGATTATTTCTCTAACGAGAGCGGGATCGTCGAGATGAGAGAGGGGGTGATGGCAAAGCTGATGGACAAAGCCCGCTAAAAAGCTATCCCCTGCCCCGGTGGTATCTTGGGTAGCGACTGGGAAGGCAGGATGGCTGCCTTCGCGCTCTCCCAGGTAGAATTGGCAGCCCATCTCGCCATTGGTGACAATCACTCCTTCCAGATGATCGTGCAGGGCGGAGATGGCGACGGGGTTAGAGGTCTGGAATAACCACTCAGCTTCTTCGACTGATACCTTGAGATAGTCGACATGTGCCAATAAACTGAGAATCTGGCTGAGAGCCTGACTGGGATCGGGCCAAAACATTGGTCGCCAGTTGATATCTACCACAACACCCAGGTAATATTTCTCGGCTAACTGCAAGGCTCTTTCTACTGCTTTGGCCGCGATCGGACTAGCCAGGCAGAGCGTTCCAAGCACCAGAAAATCCGCTTCGATAAACAGATCTTCTGGCAGTCGATCTGCGTCCAGGAACATATCAGCAAAAGCTGTTTCAGCGCGATCGCTTTCATTGCTAGAGAACTTTGCAAACGTACGCTCGCCACTGTCCGATCTAGTCACGTAAACCTGGCGCGTGGGAGCCGTGGCATGAACCTGTACGCCAGAAGTATCGACACCCGTGCTTTGCAGTAATTGCACGAGGTGGTTTCCCACCGCATCCTGCCCAACACAACCAATAAAACCCGAACTGGTACCAAGTTTAGTCAAACCACAGGCAACATTGGCAGGTGCGCCGCCTGGGTAGGCATTCCAGGATTTTACTTGTTCAAAACTGCCAGTTTCAGTGGCAATTTGGTCTATGAGGATTTCCCCCAGACACAGTACATGTGGCATATCTATCTTCTATTTCAGGTTGTTCACAGAGAGTCAGGCACTGGGATCGCCCGTTCTGGGCTTGTTCCACTACTTTTTACATCGCTATCCGATCCGCTTTCGCGCAACTGATGTAGTCGCTCTTGCCAGGGTGTTAGTTTTTTCGGTGGGAGTTGTCTTGTGTTTTGGGGAGGCTGGGTGATGGAGGTTGGGGGTTGGGTGATGGGGGCAACTGGCTGTTTGGTTTCTGAAGTGGGCGGGATCGCTTTTGGAGCCTCCTTCTTCACTTCTACCTTTAGTCCCGCTTTGGGTGGAGTAGATGGTTCTACTGGTTGGAGAGTTGGTTTAGCAATGGGTGCAACTGGTACAGCCTTTGGCGATTCTACTTTTGGCGTTACTTTTTCTTTGACGCGATCGAACATACGCTGCCATGCGGGAGGTTCGGATTTCTCCTCAACTTTAGCTTTGGTCTGAGGGAGAGGGATCGTCGGTTGCAAAGCCGGACTGGGGGCTGGGCTAAAGGCTTTTGTCGGCTCTTGCTTTGATGGCTCCTTCTTCGCTTCTACCTTTAGTCCCGCTTTGGGTGGAGTAGATGGTTCTACTGGTTGGAGAGTTGGTTTAGCGATGGGTGCAACTGGTACAGCCTTTGGCGATTCTACTTTTGGCGTTACTTTTTCTTTGACGCGATCGAACATACGCTGCCATGCGGGTGGTTCGGATTTCTCCTCAACCCTGGCTTTTGGTTGAACGGGAGCAGATGGTTGCTCGATCTCGGGAATGGGGGCGATCGCCTTAGGAGCCTTAGTAGGAGCAGGAATTGGAGCTTTCAGAGACTCTGGCTTTGGAGCTTCCTTCTTGCTTTCTATCTTTGGCTCAACTCTCTTCACTTCCACCTTTGGCTCGATTTTGGGTAAAGCGGATGGTTTTACTGGTTCGAGCGTTGGTTTAGCGATAGGTGCAACTGGTGCGACCTTGGGCGATTCTGTTTTCGGCGTTACCTTTTCTTTAAAGCGATCGAACATCTTTTGCCATCCCGGTTGCTCTTTGCTGGAGGTTTGGGGTACGGGTACGGGTTGTTCGATCGCGGGCGCGATCGCCTTGGGCGCTTCAGCAGGTGAGGGACTGGGAGCTTTGGGAGGCTCTGGTTTTCGTGTCTCTTTTCGCACTTCCACCTTGGGTGCTGTTTTGGGTTGCGGTGCTAGCTTAGGCGCGGCGGGTGTAGCTGCTGGCTGTGGCGGCGCAGGCGGTTCTAACCTGGTTGCGGGAGTTGTTGGTGCAACTATGGGCGCTGTTTTCTCTATCTTCTCTACCTTTGGCGCTACAGCCTTTGGAGATTCCTGTTTGGGCGTTACTTTTTCTTTGAAGCGATCGAACATGCGCTGCCATGCGGGTGGTTCGGATTTCTCCTCAACCTTGGCTTTGGGTTGAGTGGGAGGAAGCATCGGTTTTGGAGGTAGATTCAGTACTGGACTAGAAGCTTTATCCAACTCTTGTATTGGGGCTTCCTTTTTCGCTTCTACCTTTGGTTCTGCTTTTGGTTTCGGAGCTTCTTGCTTTACTTCTACCTTTGGCTCGACTTTTGTTGGCAAAGTCTGCGGTGGAGTTTTGGGTAAAGTTGTCTGTGGAGATTCGACGATCGGCGCTGGTTTTGGTGGAGCAGATGGCTCTACCTGTTTAGTTGTGGGTGCGATTTTAGGGGCAACAATAGGCGCAGTTTTGGTAACTGGCTGGGGCGCGATTTTCTCTACTTTCTCCGCTTGTGGCGTTGCAGTTTTGGGAGGCTCCTGTTTGGGAGTTACTTTTTCCTTGAACTTGTTAAATATTCCCTGCCATCCCGACTGTTCGGATTTTTCACCTGCTTTTTGGGGGCTGGGTAGTTGGGGTTGGGCATTAGGGACTAGGGGTTGGGGTGCTACCTTTGGTGCTTCTGGTTTTGCGATCGGGACTGGGATGGGGACTATTGGCGGTTGGGTGACAGGGACTGGAGGTTGTGGTGCAACTTTGGGTTGTTCTTGCTTTGAGATCGGTGCTGGGGATGGGGTTGCTTCAGTGGGTTGGGCAGTGGGAGATGGTGATGGTGTGGGTTGAGCTGTTATTGGTGTAGCTTCTTGGGCGGGCGACTCCGCAGGCGATGGAGTGGGTGCTGGAGTGGGTGCAGCTACGTAATTTGGATCGACGATTTTGTCGATCGCGTCAATTTCTTCGCCGCGCATCAGGCGTGAAAGCGTATCTTGTCCGCCTGGTTGGTAGTCGATCAGGTGAACGGTGCTGTTGAATTGGTTGGCAATTAGATTGCCGTTGCGATCGAGGAATTCCAGCTTGACCCAGTTCTTACCCGGTTTGAAGCCCTTGAGATAGAGGGGTTGCCAGTTTTCCATCTCAAAGCTTTGTCCGTTAATCGTGGCGCGAATCTGCCAGTCGCTAATATCGCTATCTTCGAGGGCAGCGATGTGGAGCGGGGCATTTCTGAGATAAAAGTCCAGCAAAATCGGTTCTGCACCATAGGAGCCGACCGGACGGCTGTAGGTTAGCAGGGGTTGTTGGGGATTGGGCGTGTTTTCACCAGTTTTGGCATATACGTGAAATGTTGTTTGGGCATAGGCTCCTTCATTTTTGAAGCTTTCGTGCCAGGGGCGAGACACAAAGGCACGAATGGTATGGGTTCCAGGTGCGAGGCTGTCAAATGTTAGAGTTTGGGTTAGATCGTAGAGGGGCTGGTATTCTTGCCCATCGAGCGTAACATGGACGTGCGGCCCTAAGCCAAAGGTGCTGTTCTTGAATATGGGCAAGTCGGTAACGCTTAACTGTACCGTCACCTTTTTGTCCTGAATGATGGTATCGGGCTTAGGGCTAACGATGGTTAGCTGGGGTTCGTATTTGTCAAAGGCATTATTAAGCCGCTGGATTTCTAGGGGCGGAGAAACTTCGACGATGCTACCGGACTCAACCTTTTTGGCTTTGCTGACCGCAGCAGGACGATCGCCACCACAGGCGCTGAGACCGAACATCAGTACGATTGCCATTATCAGCGCGATCGGTCTTTGCCATCTGCTGGGAAATTTCCGATCCTGATTTGTTTTTTGTTTCGCGATCGCCCACATAGTAGTTTCTAAAATTTAGTTCAAAATTTTGCAATCTTACATACCGCAATATAGCGAAAAAAGGTTTCATGACCTATTAAAATATCGGGAATATTGCAAAAGCAGTCGCGCGAGAAAAGATTATGACCATAATGAATCGCTTGTCCAGTCAATTACAGAGTGCTTTCGACCGTCGTCAAGCTCTCAAAATTATTAGTGGTTTGCAAAACTTTAACTTTGAGTCGGTGGCAATGGTAGTACGCGCCGCCGAGTTAGGTGGGGCTACGTTTGTTGATATTGCGGCTGATGCGGGGCTAATTAACCTGGCGAAAACGATTACCAGCCTGCCTGTGTGCGTGTCGGCAGTGGAGCCAGCTAAACTGGCTGAAGCTGTAGCTAATGGCGCGGATCTGGTGGAAATTGGCAACTACGATAAGTTCTACGCGCAAGGTCGCGTTTTTACAGCCGATGAAGTACTCGAACTAACCCGAGCAACCAGAGCCTTGCTGCCCCATACTGCCCTATCTGTAACCGTACCCCATACGTTACCTTTAGATCGGCAGGTGATTTTAGCGGAGCAATTGGTAGCAGTGGGCGCTGACATCATCCAAACCGAAGGTGGCACTAGCAGCGCGCCTGCACATGCTGGCGTATTGGGCTTAATCGAGAAGGCTGCGCCTACGCTGGCGGCTGCCCATGCCATTAGCCGTGCTGTCTCAGTCCCCGTTCTATGCGCCTCTGGTTTATCCAGCGTTACCGCACCGATGGCGATCGCTGCCGGAGCGTCTGGCATTGGTGTTGGCACGGCTGTAAACCAACTCAATGACGAAATTGCCGCGATCGCGGTAGTTCGCAGCCTCCGAGAAGCTTTAACCAGCCAGGTGGCAGTTAGCAACTCCAAATAATTCACTAGGGCGCATTCTTCACACTGAAGAATACGCCCTAATTCTCGTCCCAGTTCTATATACCCTTAAGCTGGCTTATTTTTTCGGGCTGGACGATCCCGCCATTCTGCTACCCGTACGGGCAGGGCGATTGTCAAAGTTAGGACGGCGATCGCCGCTCTGACCGCGCTTGATCGGCTTGGGTACGTGACTGTGCGAGCGATCGGCTTGCTTAGATAAAACGTGCATCACGGCTTGCTCGGCTTTGTCAGATTGCACCTGGCTATAGGCTAGTTGCAGTGCTGCCGCCGCGATCGCCTGGGGATCGTAGTCCTCAGATAGTTGAGATACTAGAGGCAAGAATGATGCTAGACGCTCGCCGCTCAGTGCCTGGTGGATCTGCTCGGTAAATCGCGCGATCCGATTAGCTTGGATTTGACTAATTGAAGGTAACTGGACTGCTTCTAAGGATTGACCGATTTGTCTTTCCAAGTTGCGCAATTTGTAGCGTTCCCTGTAGTTAATCAGGGTAATGGCTCGACCATCGCGTCCGGCTCTACCCGTGCGACCGATACGATGCACGTAGCGCTCTAAGTCGTCTGGTAGCTCCAGGTTAATCACATGGCTGAGACCGTCAATATCTAAACCTCTAGCAGCAATATCTGTTGCTACTACCAGTTTTACTTGCTGATTGCGGAACCGACGCAAGAGAGATTCGCGTTGGATCTGCGATAAATTGCCGTGATATTCATCCACGCTATGACCGGCGCTTTGCAGCAATTCCGACAAACGGCTGGCCGAATCTTTAGTCCGGACAAAAATGATCGCAGAACTCGGTGCTTCTAGTTCCAAGATGGGCAACAAAGATTCCTCTTTAGTGAGGTGAGATGGGATCAAGTAAACCTGTTGCTCGATCTTATTTGGTGCGGTTACCTCTGGCTCGACCTTGATTGTAATTGGCGATCGCAGGTAGTTCTTGACCAGGCGCTTGATCTGGGGAGGCATGGTAGCTGAGAAAAATGCTGACTGGCGATCGGATGGCGTGGCGGCTAAAATCTTTTCCACATCTTGAATGAAGCCCATATTTAACATTTCGTCGGCTTCATCCAGGACAAACCACGATAAATTGTTGAGCTTGAGCTTGCCGCGCTCCATCAAATCGATAACGCGCCCTGGCGTACCGACTACCAAGTGAACGCCGCGCTCTAGCTGTGATATCTGGCGATCGATGGACTGCCCCCCATAAACCGTAAGTACTCTAGCTCCTGGTCTGAGGTTAAAAGTGCGGATAGCCTGGTTGACCTGAATTGCTAGTTCTCGCGTAGGGGTTAATATCAAAGCTTGCAGCGAATTTTTAGAAATATCCAGCTTTTCTAGAATGGGTAACGAAAATGCTGCGGTTTTACCCGTACCAGTTTGAGCTTGCCCCAATATGTCCTTACCTTCTAGAAAGTGAGGAATAGATTGGGACTGTATTTCTGTCGGCTGGGTAAACCCTAAGGACTCCAACACCTGAACTCGTGCTTCAGAAATACCAAGAGATGAAAAGGAAGAGGGCATGAACGCTCCTAACAAATTAGTGTACAAACAAGGATCTGCTGACTTCTGACTGTATACCTGGTGCTTAACACCTCAGGTTGAGCAGAGATTGCAGACACTGCTTTGCTTCCCAAGTCTCGCCTCAAGGCATTTTGAGTACGCAGCTTTAAACTTGTCCCGATAAGCAAAAGCAGATATTTACATAGTATAAACGAATGTTAACGAATGTAAACAAAATCTTGCAAATTATGTCTTAAGCATGATTTGCAACTCACTCGTTCAACGGAGTCGGCCAACAGATAGCGGCTGCGATCGAGCTTAACTCAACTACAGCCGCCAATCTAATCACCTCTAATTGTTAATTGTTCGAGCCGATTCAGACCGCAAATCTTCCGGGATCTATGTTTAGATCGTCTTTTGTACTAGAAAGAGCATCATCAACAAAGGTAGAAGAGAAGAGTCCTTGAGAGATAATACGCTCGGGCGATAGGTGTGACCGTCCCTCAGCCCGACCGATCCGGCGGTAGTGATCCCAGGCACTGCGCACTTGACCGTTTGCTACCGCGATCGCTACATCAGGATAGGTAGCTATATAGTATTCCGTATCAAATAGCGGACCTGGGTCGCGGTTTTGGTATTGACCTTCTTTAACAAAGTGCTCCAGTCCATCCTTGTAGGTACCAGCCTCCACTGCTGCCCTCACATCCGGGTTGTTTTGCAGGTAGAAGCCCTCGTCAAATACCTGCAAGCGAGGCTGACGGTTTTCGTACTGTCCGCGTCGCAGATAATGCTCCATCCCGCTTCTAAAGCGGCCATTCTCAATTTGTGCTGCTACATCAGGATTCAGTGTCAGGTAGTCTTTATCGTTGAAGACTAAACTACCAGTCAGACCCTGAGGTAGTCCTACTGCAAGGTAGTGCTGCCATAGGCTGCCAAATTGACCCGATCTGACTGCCTCTACAGCACTGGGATTGAAGCGTGCGTAGACATTCGGATCGAACAGAATACTCGCAGCTCTACTCTCAAACTGCCCGACTTCTAGGAAGTGCTCGAACGCATTCTTAAACGTGCCATTGGCAATCAGTGCTTTCACATCCGGGTTCTTGAATAGATACCACTGCGAATCAAACAGCGACAATCTGGGATCGCGATGCTCAAACTGTCCGTGTCTGATGAAGTGGTCGAAATAGCTGCTAAACTCTCCACGCGCGATCGCTGCCCCCACACCTGGATTGTAGTCGCGATAGACTTGTTCGTCGTAGAAGATGCTGGGATTGCGTCCTTCAAACTGCCCGACCCGCTCGAATTGATCGAGGGCGTTGGTAAATTCGCCACGGGCGATCGCTGCTGCTACATCAGGATTATTGGCTAGATAGTAGTTAGCATCAAAGTAATCTTCTAAACTATTGCGTCCAGTATTGGGGCGATTTTGCAGGATCTGATCCGCATTCAGGAAATCGAGGGTATCTAAACCTACAAAATTCTGTTCTTGTTGTGGCTGATTGTCATCAGTGCCACTACTGCTACCACCACTGCTACGCGGAGGGGTGCTAGGAGGATTAGGGTTAGTCCTAGGAGGCGGAACGACGGGGTCTCCACCTCCACCTCCGCCTCCAGAAGTAGATCCTACTGTTACGGTCACGGTAGCTGTATCAGATCCACCCCTACCATCGGAAATGACATAGGTGAATGAGTCCGTACCCGCGAACATGCTATCTGGTGTGTAGACAATGACATCATCAGTCGGAGAAGGCGTACCCATTGTATCGATGCTTGCCATTCCACTATTTGGTGAGCCTACTCCTACGATCGTGATGGTATCGCTATTGGGATCCATGTCATTGGAGAGCACCATAATGCTCACAGGAGTATCCATGCCAGTAGCTGCCATATCATTTACGGCATCGGGTGGCTGATTGACTGCGCTGCCCACTGTGACAGTTACTGTAGCGGTATCAAAACCGCCCATGCCATCGCTGATGACATAGGTAAACGAGTCGGTGCCGTTGAAGCTAGAGGTAGGTGTATATACCACTAAATCATCAGTAGGCGATGTTGTGCCCATCGTGTCGATAGAAGTGGTACCGTTCATACCAGGGTTGGTGGTCGTAATCGTCAGGGTATCGCCGTTGGGGTCGGTGTCATTACCAAGAACATTGATGCTGGCTGCCATGCCACTAGGAGTCGTAGCAGTGTCATTAATCGCATCCGGTGGGGCGTTACCCACAACGACAGTCACAGTAGCGGTATCTGAGCCACCCATCCCATCAGAAATGACATAGGTAAACGAGTCGGTGCCAGAAAAGCCGGTATTAGGAGTGTAGACGACCACATCATCGGTGGGCGATGCACTTCCCATCGTGTCGATGCTCGTCATCCCGTTCATACCATCGGTAGCATCAGCAATCGTCAGCGTGTCGCTATTGGGATCGGTGTCGTTACTTAGAACGTCGATACTAGTTGCCATACCACTAGCTGTGCTAGCAGTGTCACTAATCGCATCCGGTGGGGCATTACCCACAACGACAGTCACAGTAGCGGTATCTAAGCCACCCATACCATCAGAGATGACATAGGTAAACGAGTCGGTACCAGCAAAGCCGGTATTAGGAGTGTAGACGACTACATCATCAGTGGGAGAGAGACTACCCATCGTGTCGATGCTCGTCATCCCGTTCATACCATCGGTAGCATCAGCGATCGTCAGCGTGTCGCTATTGGGATCGGTGTCGTTACTCAGAACGTCGATACTAGTTGCCATACCACTAGCTGTGCTAGCAGTGTCATTAATCGCGTCCGGTGGGGCGTTACCCACAACGACAGTCACAGTGGCGGTATCTGAGCCACCCATCCCATCAGAGATCACATAGGTGAACGAGTCGGTACCGGCAAACCCGCTATTCGGTGTGTAGACCACCACGTCATCCGTGGGCGATGTGGTGCCGTTCGTGCTGATGCTCGTACTGCCGTTCGTGCCGGGTGTGGCCGTCGTCACGGTTAGCGGATCGCCGTTCGGGTCGCTGTCGTTGCCCAGTACCCCAATCGAGACCGGCGTGCCAGATGGGGTGGAGGTCGCGTCATTTACCGCATCGGGGATGCCGTTATTCACCACTACCGTTACCGTCGCCGTATCCAATCCGCCCATGCCATCGCTGATCGTGTACGTGAACGAGTCGGTACCGGCAAACCCGCTATTCGGTGTGTAGACCACCACGTCATCCGTGGGCGATGTGGTGCCGTTCGTGCTGATGCTCGTGCTGCCGTTCCCGCCTGCCGTTGCTGCCGTCACTGTCAGCGGATCGCCGTTGGGGTCGCTATCGTTACCCAGTACTCCTATCGAGACCGGCGTGCCAGATGGGGTGGAGGTCGCGTCATTTACCGCATCGGGGATGCCGTTATTCACCACTACCGTTACCGTCGCCGTATCCAATCCGCCCATGCCATCGGAGATCGTGTACGTGAACGAGTCGGTACCGGCAAACCCGCTATTCGGTGTGTAGACCACCACGTCATCCGTGGGCGATGTGGTGCCGTTCGTGCTGATGCTCGTGCTGCCGTTCGTGCCGGGGGTGGCCGTCGTCACGGTTAATGGATCGCCATTCGGGTCGCTATCGTTACCCAGTACTCCTATCGAGACGGGCGTACCAGATGGGGTGGAGGTCGTGTCATTTACCGCATCGGGGATGCCGTTATTCACCACTACCGTTACCGTTGCCGTATCCAATCCACCCATGCCATCACTGATCGTGTACGCGAACGAGTCGGTACCGGCAAACCCGCTATTCGGCGTGTAGACCACTACATCATCGGTTGGCGATGTGGTGCCGTTGGTGCTGATGCTGGTGCTGCCGTTCGTGCCGGGTGTGGCCGCCGTCACGGTTAACGGATCGCCGTTGGGGTCGCTATCGTTACCCAGTACTCCTATCGAGACGGGCGTACCAGATGGGGTGGAGGTCGTGTCATTTACTGCATCGGGGATGCCGTTATTCACCACTACCGTTACCGTCGCCGTATCCAATCCACCC
>NZ_KB235914.1:4531637-4533754 GCF_000332175.1 Pseudanabaena sp. PCC 6802
CTACATCATCGGTTGGCGATGTGGTGCCGTTGGTGCTGATGCTGGTACTGCCGTTCGTGCCGGGTGTGGCCGCCGTCACGGTTAACGGATCGCCGTTGGGGTCGGTATCGTTGCCCAGTACTCCTATCGAGACCGGCGTGCCGGCTGGGGTGGAGGTGGTGTCATTTACCGCATCGGGGATGCCGTTATTCACCACTACCGTTACCGTTGCCGTATCCAGTCCACCCATGCCATCGGAGATCGTGTACGCGAACGAGTCGGTACCGGCAAACCCGCTATTCGGCGTGTAGACCACTACATCATCGGTTGGCGATGTGGTGCCGTTCGTGCTGATGCTGGTACTGCCGTTCGTGCCGGGTGTGGCCGTCGTCACGGTTAGCGGATCGCCATTCGGGTCGCTGTCGTTACCCAGTACTCCTATCGAGACGGGCGTACCAGATGGGGTGGAGGTCGTGTCATTTACTGCATCGGGGATGCCGTTATTCACCACTACCGTTACCGTTGCCGTATCTAATCCACCCATGCCATCGGAGATCGTGTACGCGAACGAGTCGGTACCGGCAAACCCGCTATTCGGCGTGTAGACTACCACGTCATCCGTGGGCGATGTGGTGCCGTTCGTGCTGATGCTGGTGCTGCCGTTCCCGCCTGCCGTCGCTGCCGTCACCGTCAGCGGATCGCCATTCGGGTCGCTGTCGTTGCCCAGTACTCCTATCGAGACGGGCGTGCCAGATGGGGTGGAGGTCGCGTCATTTACCGCATCGGGGATGCCGTTATTCACCACTACCGTTACCGTCGCCGTATCCAATCCACCCATGCCATCGGAGATCGTGTACGCGAACGAGTCGGTACCGGCAAACCCGCTATTCGGCGTGTAGACCACCACGTCATCCGTGGGCGATGTGGTGCCGTTCGTGCTGATGCTGGTACTGCCGTTCGTGCCGGGTGTGGCCGTCGTCACGGTTAGCGGATCGCCATTCGGGTCGCTGTCGTTGCCCAGTACCCCAATCGAGACCGGCGTGCCGGCTGGGGTGGAGGTCGTGTCATTTACCGCATCGGGGATGCCGTTATTCACCACTACCGTTACCGTTGCCGTATCCAATCCACCCATGCCATCGGAGATCGTGTACGCGAACGAGTCGGTACCGGCAAACCCGCTATTCGGCGTGTAGACCACTACATCATCCGTGGGCGATGTGGTGCCGTTCGTGCTGATGCTGGTGCTGCCGTTCGTGCCTGCCGTTGCTGCCGTCACGGTTAATGGATCGCCATTGGGGTCGGTATCGTTACCCAGTACTCCTATCGAGACGGGCGTACCAGCTGGGGTGGAGGTCGTGTCATTTACTGCATCGGGGATGCCGTTATTCACCACTACCGTTACCGTTGCCGTATCCAATCCACCCATGCCATCGGAGATCGTGTACGCGAACGAGTCGGTACCGGCAAACCCGCTATTCGGCGTGTAGACCACTACATCATCGGTTGGCGATGTGGTGCCGTTCGTGCTGATGCTGGTACTGCCGTTCGTGCCGGGTGTGGCCGCCGTCACGGTTAACGGATCGCCGTTGGGGTCGCTATCGTTACCCAGTACTCCTATCGAGACGGGCGTACCAGATGGGGTGGAGGTCGTGTCATTTACTGCATCGGGGATGCCGTTATTCACCACTACCGTTACCGTTGCCGTATCCAATCCGCCCATGCCATCGGAGATCGTGTACGCGAACGAGTCGGTACCGGCAAACCCGCTATTCGGCGTGTAGACCACTACATCATCGGTTGGCGATGTGGTGCCGTTGGTGCTGATGCTGGTACTGCCGTTCGTGCCGGGTGTGGCCGCCGTCACGGTTAATGGATCGCCATTCGGGTCGGTATCGTTACCCAGTACTCCTATCGAGACCGGCGTACCAGATGGGGTGGAGGTCGTGTCATTTACCGCATCGGGGATGCCGTTATTCACCACTACCGTTACCGTTGCCGTATCCAATCCACCCATGCCATCGGAGATCGTGTACGTGAACGAATCCGTACCCGTGAAGCCACTGTTCGGCGTGTAGACTACCACGTCATCGGTGGGCGATGTGGTGCCGTTCGTGCTGATGTTCGTGCTGCCGTTCGTG
>NZ_KB235914.1:4533854-4543410 GCF_000332175.1 Pseudanabaena sp. PCC 6802
TAGACCACCACGTCATCCGTTGGAGATGTGGTGCCGTTCGTGCTGATGCTGGTGCTGCCGTTCGTGCCTGGTGTGGCTGCCGTCACGGTTAATGGATCGCCATTCGGGTCGCTATCGTTGCCCAGTACTGCAACGGATATGGGAGTACTGGCGATCGTGCTGGCAGTATCATTCGTCGCATCCGGTGGCGCGTTCGGAGCCGGATTCACCGTCACCGTCACCGTGGCCGTATCCAATCCGCCCATGCCATCGGAGATCGTGTACGCGAACGAATCCGTACCCGTGAAGCCACTGTTCGGCGTGTAGACTACCACGTCATCCGTTGGAGATGTGGTGCCGTTCGTGCTGATGCTCGTGCTGCCGTTCGTGCCTGGCGTGGCTGCTGTCACGGTTAATGGATCGCCATTCGGGTCGCTATCGTTGCCCAGTACTGCAACGGATATGGGAGTACTAGCGATCGTGCTGGCAGTATCATTCGTCGCATCCGGTGGCGCGTTCGGAGCCGGATTCACCGTCACCGTTACCGTCGCCGTATCCAATCCGCCCATGCCATCGGAGATCGTGTACGCGAACGAATCCGTACCCGTGAAGCCACTGTTCGGCGTGTAGACTACCACGTCATCCGTTGGAGATGTGGTGCCGTTCGTGCTGATGCTCGTGCTGCCGTTCGTGCCTGGCGTGGCTGCTGTCACGGTTAATGGATCGCCATTCGGGTCGCTATCGTTGCCGAGTACTGCAACGGAGATGGGAGTACTAGCGATCGTGCTGGCAGTATCATTCGTCGCATCCGGTGCCGCGTTCGGGGCGGGATTCACCGTCACCGTTACCGTCGCCGTATCCAGTCCACCCATGCCATCGGAGATGGTGTAGGTAAACGAATCCGTACCCGTGAAGCCACTGTTCGGCGTGTAGACCACCACGTCATCCGTGGGCGATGTGGTGCCGTTCGTGCTGATGCTCGTGCTGCCGTTCGTGCCTGGCGTGGCCGCCGTCACGGTTAGCGGATCGCCATTCGGGTCGCTATCGTTACCCAGTACTCCTATCGAGACGGGCGTGCCAGATGGGGTAGAGGTAGAGTCATTTACCGCATCGGGGATGCCGTTATTCACCACTACCGTCACCGTCGCCGTATCCAATCCACCCATGCCATCGGAGATCGTGTACGTGAACGAATCCGTACCCGTGAAGCCACTGTTCGGCGTGTAGACTACCACGTCATCGGTGGGCGATGTGGTGCCGTTCGTGCTGATGTTCGTGCTGCCGTTCGTGCCGGGTGTGGCCGTCGTCACGGTTAGCGGATCGCCATTCGGGTCGCTGTCGTTGGTGAGGATGCTGATGCTGGTTGGAGTTCTGCCTAGAGTCGTGGCAGTGTCATTGACAGCATCCGGTGCGGTATTTGTGACGGTGACCGTGACGGTAGCGGTATCACTCCCTCCCATGCCATCGGAAATCACATAAGTGAACGAGTCGGTGCCCGTGAAACCTGTGGTTGGAGTGTAGACGACAACATCATCGGTGGAAGAAGGGGTGCTCATCGTGTCGATGGAAGTGCTGCCCATGGTGGGACTGCCTACACTGGCGATGGTCAAGGTGTCGCCGTTCGGGTCGGTGTCGTTGCCCAAGACCGAGACGCTCACTCCCATGCCACCTGCGGTGGTGGTGCTGTCGTTTATCGCATCCGGTACGGTATTCGTAACGGTGACGGTAACGGTGGCGGTATCCAGTCCGCCCATGCCATCGCTGATGGTGTAGGTGAAGGAGTCTGTACCAGTGAAGCCTGTATTGGGCGTGTAGATAATGACATCATCGGTGTTGGATGTCGTTCCCATCGTATCGACACTGGTGGTGCCGTTCGTCGCACCTGTCGTGCCTGTAATGGTGAAGTTATCGCCATTGGCATCCGTATCGTTGGCGAGGACGGAGATACTCGTAGCCATGCCACCGGGTGTTGTCGCAGTGTCGTTAATCGCATCCGGTGCGGTATTCGTGACCGTGACGGTAACGGTAGCGGTATCCAGTCCGCCCATCCCATCAGAGATGGTGTAGGTGAAGGAGTCTGTACCAGTGAAGCCTGTATTGGGCGTGTAGATGACGACATCATCGGTGTTGGATGTCGTTCCCATCGTATCGACACTGGTGGTGCCGTTCGTCGCACCCGTCGTGCCGGTGATGGTGAAGTTATCGCCATTGGCATCCGTATCGTTCGTGAGAACGCTGATACTCGTGGCCATGCCACCGGGTGTAGTAGCGGTGTCATTCACCGCATCCGGTGCGGTATTCGTGACCGTGACGGTAACAGTAGCGGTATCGCTCCCTCCCATGCCATCGGAAATCACATAGGTGAACGAGTCTGTACCAGTGAAACCCGTGGTTGGCGTGTAGACGACAACGTCATCGGTGGAAGAAGGGGTGCTCATTGTGTCGATGGAAGTGCTGCCCATAGTGGGACTGCCTACACTGGCGATGGTCAAGGTGTCGCCATTGGGGTCGGTGTCGTTGCCCAAGACTGAGACGCTCACTCCCATGCCACCTGCAGTGGTGGTGCTGTCGTTTATCGCATCCGGTACTGTATTCGTAACAGTGACAGTAACGGTGGCGGTATCGCTTCCTCCCATGCCATCAGAGATGGTGTAGGTGAACGAGTCGGTGCCGACAAAGCCTGTATTGGGCGTATAGATAACGACATCGTCAGTGTTGGAAGTCGTTCCCATCGTGTCGATGCTGGTGGTGCCGTTCGTCGCACCCGTTGCACCCGTGATGGTGAAGTTATCGCCATTGGCATCCGTATCGTTGGCGAGAACGCTGATACTCGTGGCCATGCCGCCTGGAGTTGTGGCAGTGTCATTGACAGCATCCGGTGCGGTATTTGTGACGGTAACCGTGACGGTAGCGGTATCGCTCCCTCCCATGCCATCGGAAATCACATAGGTGAACGAGTCTGTACCAGTGAAACCCGTGGTTGGCGTGTAGACGACAACGTCATCGGTGGAAGAAGGGGTGCTCATCGTGTCGATGGAAGTGCTGCCCATAGTGGGACTGCCTACACTGGCGATGGTCAAGGTGTCGCCGTTCGGGTCGGTGTCGTTGCCCAAGACTGAGACGCTCACTCCCATGCCACCTGCAGTGGTGGTGCTGTCGTTTATCGCATCTGGTATTGTATTCGTCACCGTGACGGTAACGGTGGCGGTATCGCTCCCTCCCATGCCATCAGAGATGGTGTAGGTAAACGAGTCGGTGCCGACAAAGCCTGTATTGGGTGTATAGATAACGACATCATCGGTATTGGATGTCGTTCCCATCGTGTCGATGCTGGTGGTGCCGTTCGTTGCACCTGTCGTGCCTGTAATGGTGAAGTTATCGCCATTGGCATCCGTATCGTTCGTGAGAACGCTGATACTCGTGGCCATGCCGCCTGGAGTTGTCGCAGTATCATTCACCGCATCCGGGGCTATGTTGACTGATGCCGGGGTAAAGTTAAAACCGGCTAAAAAACTTATGTATTGAACGGTGGGGTTTGTTCCTCCTCCTGGCAATGGCGTGCTGTTGTCATATGTGAGAGAAAAAGAGCTTAAAGAACCTGCATAGCTTACATTAGCGTTGGCGTTAGGGGTAGGAGGGGTATTATTATCAGCATTCTGAGTAGCTGAGATTACCCCGCCAGCAATCATTACTCCGGAACCAGTAATAGTAGGTGAGCCACTGACAGTAACTCGGTCAGAATAGTTTTGCGTCATGCTGCCGACGGGGCTAAAATCAACGTCGTAAACGTCGAATGCAACACCAGTAACCGTCGTAGAAAATGCAACTGTAACAGTAACAGCATCGCTAGAACTAGCATTATCAACCAGAATTTGGAGCGAAAGGGGACCTGAATTACCAATTAAAGGGTTGTTATCGCTAAAAGGAGCACTGGTGCCAACGCCCCCACCGTCCCACGTTACGCCCATAGTTGCAGCAACAGTGATTGTGATATCAACTCCCGATCCACTGACATTACTATATAAAATGGATGTTGAGCTTCCGGAAGTTACATTCACGGAATCAGGCCAACCGGTGACAGAGGTGCCGAGGCCAACTACCGTTCCCATTGCCGTTGCCCAGTCAAAAGTGGCTAGGGTTGATGCATAGCTATTCGTGACTTCAGTAGGAGCAAAAATCTGGCTCTCGATCGCTCCAATCCTACTTTCTAATACCCAATCCCCACCAAGGGCAGCATTACCAGTAAGATTGGTAGAAGCTGCAACATCTGCACCAGTTAGTGTAGAGATCTCGTGGATGAAGTTGTCACCGATCGCGCCCTCAGCAACGTTACAACCGTAAAAAAGAATATCGGCATCATCGGTAAGTGAAGATGCCCAAGCTTGAAGCTGTTGCGAGTAGCTATTAATATTGGTGCTAGAAAGTGTAGAACTGCCAAGCTGAAGTTGACCGACGCTACCATGGGAAAGGATATGAATGCTGGAAATATCAGTACGCGCAGCTAATATTTCAGAGATTTGCTCGACTCCATCGCGTTCTGGGCTGAGGAAAACTATCTCGGCAGCGGGATTGATACCTGAAAGAAGGCTGGAGTAGTCAGGAACGCTGAGATCGATAAAGATAATTTCGTTGGAATTATTACCCAATGAGCCACCAGGAGCAATACCAACAGATTGTGGAACCAGACCAACTAATGGATCGTCCTTGTAAGGAGAGCTAACGGCGCGATCGTTGCTAGCAAAGGTTAGCGCGATGTTGCCAAAAGCATCAAGGTTAAATATTGAAAAGTCTGATAAGGATTGAGTACTGGCAAAAAGATCCGGCAATTGGTGTAGAGCCGTAGGCCGATCTTGAGGCATACTCTCGATATGCGGTACTACAGAAAAGTCAGAAGGTAGTACTTGTCCTGGTTGCAGTTTCTGGTAGTCAAAGCTATCCAGAAATTCTTGTCCGGTACTCATATGTTTATCAGATTTGTTAGATCTTTCTGTTTATTTATTGGGCTGCTTAGCAGTGCAAGCAATGCATAACTAATATCAATTCTTCAAAATTGAACTACAAATCGCTCTATGTACGGGCGAACTGCCACTCGCCCCTCCAGCAATCTGTAATTTTGCTTTAGGGAATTGGTATAAAACATCGAAAACGGCTTTTCAAGCTAACTTGAAAAGCAGTAACTTTCTTGACAAGAGCGATACATCGTAAAAGTAAGAACTGGGCACAAGCCGAAGATAATGCTTGCCAGAGAAAATTTTTAATTTCCTCTGGCAAAATACCCCTTCTAGCAAACACAGTTAAGCTGTGGTAGACATTCGCAACACTTAAATCGTGCAAACCAAATTCATCTTTTAGATCGATTCAGGGTTATTATGCCCAAAACGTGCAAGATGCGATCGCATCTTGCATGTTTTTCTTAAGTAGCTCTAGCTAGCTATATTAAAGACTTAGGTGTCCATCAACTCTAAATATTACTCTAGGAATCAAAAAAATACATGCCGAAAAGTGCAACAAATTATTGGCTCTATTTCTCTCCAGGTGGGCTTATGCTTGCATTTTCTTTACCAAAGATGTAGTTGCAAGAACTAATAAGGGCGAGGTGAAGGGATTCTACCCTTGCACCCCGCCCTTACAGACAGAAGCTGCGTTTATCGGAGCGAGATGGTAATGGCTTAACTACCACAGGTGATGGTAACGGTAGCAGTATCAAGACCACCCATACCATCAGAAATGGTGTAGGTAAACTTATCCGTACCTCTGAAGCCAGAACTTGGCATGTAAACGACTACATCATCAGTGGTTGAGGACGTACCTTTGGTGTCGATCCTTGTTGTACCGTTCATTCCTGGCGTGACATCAGTAATGGTTAACTTATCTCCATCCGGATCGGTGTCGTTTCTCAAGACGGCAATACTAACAGCAGTGCCATTGGCAGAAGCTGAATCATTTACCGCATCAGGCCGCTGATTAGTTCCATTATCGCAGGGAGTAACCTTAACACAGACCGTGGCAGTATCGAAGCCGCCCATACCATCAGAGATCGTGTAGGTAAACCTGTCCGTACCGCTAAAGCCAGGATCTGGTGTATAAAGCACCACATCGTCAGTTGGGGAGGCTGTACCCTTAGAGTCGATCGCCGTTGTGCCGTTCATACTGTCAGTAACACTGGTGATGGTCAACTTGTCGCCATCAGAGTCAGTATCGTTAGCAAGGACGGCAATCTTAACTGTCATCCCATCCGAAGTGGCCGAATCATTTACCGCATCAGGAGGCTGGTTAACATCACAGGGAGCAACCACTACCTTGACGGTGGCAGTATCCAGCCCACCCATACCATCGGAGATAGTGTAGGTAAACTTATCCGTACCGCTGAAGCCAGAGTTCGGCGTGTAGACCACCACATCGTCGGTGGGAGAGGCCGTACCTTTAGTGTCGATCGACGTTTTGCCATTTGTACCATCAGTAATATTAGTGATGGTCAGCTTATCGCCGTCAGGATCGGTATCGTTGGCTAGCACAGCAATCTTGACTGGCATACCATCCGAAGTAGCGTAGTCGTTGACCGCGTCCGGTGGATCGTTATCTCCACCCGTGACCGTCACCTTGACCGTAGCAGTATCAAAACCACCCATACCATCAGAAATGGTGTAGGTAAACTTATCTGTACCACTGAAGCCGGGATCCGGCGTGTAGATAACTACGTCATCGGTGGGAGAAGTCGTACCCTTAGTATCAACCGATGTTTTGCCATTCATGCCATCGGTAACATTAGTGATAGTCAACTTATCGCCGTCAGGATCGGTATCGTTAGCGAGAACGGAAATCTTGACTGGCATCCCATCGGAAGTGGCGTAATCGTTGACTGCATCAGGCGGATCGTTATCTCCACCCGTGACCGTCACCTTGACCGTGGCAGTATCAAAGCCACCCATACCATCGGAAATGGTATAGGTAAACGAGTCCGTACCAGTGAAGCCACTGTTCGGTCTGTAGACCACTACGTCATCGGTGGGAGAAGGCGTACCTTTAGTGTTGACCCTCGTCGTGCCGTTCGTACCGTCGCTGACACTAGTAATCGTGAGAGGATCGCCATCAGGATCGGTATCGTTGGCCAGGACATCAATTCTGACTCTCATTCCATCGGAAGTAGCAGAATCGTTGACCGCATCGGGCGGGTCGTTATCCTCACCTATAACCTTGACGGTCACCGTGGCAGTATCAAAGCCACCCATACCATCGGAAATGGTGTAGGTAAACGAGTCCGTACCAGTGAAGCCACTGTTCGGTCTGTAGACCACTACGTCATCGGTGGGAGAAGGCGTACCTTTAGTGTTGACCCTCGTCGTGCCGTTCGTACCATCGCTGACACTAGTAATCGTGAGAGGATCGCCATCAGGATCGGTATCGTTGACCAAGACATTAATTCTGACTCTCATTCCATCGGAAGTAGCAGAATCGTTGACTGCATCGGGCGGGTCGTTATCCTCACCTATAACCTTGACGGTCACCGTGGCGGTATCCAACCCACCCATACCATCACTGATGGTGTAGGTAAACGAGTCGGTACCAGTGAAGCCACTGTTCGGTCTGTAGACCACTACGTCATCGGTGGGAGAAGGCGTGCCTTTGGTGTTGACCCTCGTCGTGCCGTTCGTACCATCGCTGACACTAGTAATTGTGAGAGGATCGCCATCAGGATCGGTATCGTTGGCCAGGACATCAATTCTGACTCTCATTCCATCGGAAGTAGCAGAATCGTTGACCGCATCGGGCGAATCGTTTCCGTTACCTGTAACTGTCACTTTGACGGTGGCAGTATCCAATCCACCCATACCGTCACTGATAGTATAGGTAAACTTATCCGTACCGTGGAAACCGGGATCCGGCGTGTAGACTACTACATCATCAGTAGGAGAAGTTGTACCTTTAGTATCAATCGATGTTTTGCCATTCGTGCCATCGGTAATATTGGTGATAGTCAACTTATCACCGTCAGGGTCGGTGTCATTGGCGAGGACATCAATTCTGATCGGCATCCCATCAGAAGTAGCATAATCTTTGACCGCATCAGGCGGATTGTTATCCTTACCTGTAACCGTCACCGTTACCGTCGCCGTATCCAGTCCACCCATGCCATCGGAGATGGTGTAGGTAAACGAATCCGTACCCGTGAAGCCACTGTTCGGCGTGTAGACCACCACGTCATCCGTTGGAGATGTGGTGCCATTCGTGCTGATGCTCGTGCTGCCGTTCGTGCCTGGCGTGGCTGCTGTCACGGTTAATGGATCGCCATTCGGGTCGCTATCGTTGCCGAGTACTGCAACGGATATGGGAGTACTAGCGATCGTGCTGGCAGTATCATTCGTCGCATCCGGTGCCGCGTTCGGGGCGGGATTCACCGTCACCGTTACCGTCGCCGTATCCAGTCCACCCATGCCATCGGAGATGGTGTAGGTAAACGAGTCGGTACCCGTGAAGCCACTGTTCGGCGTGTAGACCACCACGTCATCGGTGGGCGATGTGGTGCCATTCGTGCTGATGCTCGTGCTGCCGTTCGTGCCGGGTGTGGCCGCCGTCACGGTTAGCGGATCGCCATTCGGGTCGCTATCGTTACCCAGTACTCCTATCGAGACGGGCGTGCCAGATGGGGTGGAGGTCGCGTCATTTACCGCATCGGGGATGCCGTTATTCACCACTACCGTTACCGTCGCCGTATCCAATCCGCCCATGCCATCGGAGATCGTGTACGTGAACGAATCCGTACCCGTGAAGCCACTGTTCGGCGTGTAGACTACCACGTCATCCGTGGGCGATGTGGTGCCATTCGTGCTGATGCTGGTGCTGCCGTTCGTGCCTGGCGTGGCTGCTGTCACGGTTAATGGATCGCCATTCGGGTCGCTATCGTTGCCGAGTACTGCAACAGATATGGGAGTACTAGCGATCGTGCTGGCAGTATCATTCGTCGCATCCGGTGACGCGTTGGGGGCGGGATTCACCGTCACCGTCACCGTGGCCGTATCCAATCCACCCATACCATCGGAGATGGTGTAGGTAAACGAGTCGGTACCCGTGAAGCCACTGTTCGGCGTGTAGACCACCACGTCATCCGTTGGCGATGTGGTGCCGTTGGTGCTGATGCTCGTGCTGCCGTTCGTGCCGGGTGTGGCCGCCGTCACGGTTAGCGGATCGCCATTCGGGTCGCTATCGTTGCCCAGTACTGCAACGGATATGGGAGTACTGGCGATCGTGCTGGCAGTATCATTCGTCGCATCCGGTGACGCGTTCGGAGCCGGATTCACCGTCACCGTCACCGTCGCCGTATCCAATCCACCCATGCCATCGGAGATCGTGTACGCGAACGAATCGGTACCCGTGAAGCCACTGTTCGGCGTGTAGACCACCACGTCATCCGTGGGCGATGTGGTGCCGTTCGTGCTGATGCTCGTGCTGCCGTTCGTGCCTGGCGTGGCTGCTGTCACGGTTAGCGGATCGCCATTCGGGTCGCTATCGTTACCCAGTACTCCTATCGAGACGGGTGTGCCAGATGGGGTGGAGGTCGCGTCATTTACCGCATCGGGGA
>NZ_KB235914.1:4543510-4544909 GCF_000332175.1 Pseudanabaena sp. PCC 6802
GTGCTGATGCTCGTGCTGCCGTTCGTGCCTGGCGTGGCTGCTGTCACGGTTAATGGATCGCCATTCGGGTCGCTATCGTTACCCAGTACTGCAACGGATATGGGAGTACTGGCGATCGTGCTGGCAGTATCATTCGTCGCATCCGGTGGCGCGTTCGGAGCCGGATTCACCGTCACCGTTACCGTCGCCGTATCCAATCCGCCCATGCCATCGGAGATGGTGTACGCGAACGAATCCGTACCCGTGAAGCCACTGTTCGGCGTGTAGACTACCACGTCATCCGTTGGAGATGTGGTGCCGTTCGTGCTGATGCTCGTGCTGCCGTTCGTGCCTGGCGTGGCTGCTGTCACGGTTAATGGATCGCCATTCGGGTCGCTATCGTTGCCGAGTACTGCAACGGATATGGGAGTACTAGCGATCGTGCTGGCAGTATCATTCGTCGCATCCGGTGCCGCGTTCGGGGCGGGATTCACCGTCACCGTTACCGTCGCCGTATCCAGTCCACCCATGCCATCGGAGATGGTGTAGGTAAACGAGTCGGTACCCGTGAAGCCACTATTCGGCGTGTAGACCACCACGTCATCGGTGGGCGATGTGGTGCCATTCGTGCTGATGCTCGTGCTGCCGTTCGTGCCGGGTGTGGCCGCCGTCACGGTTAGCGGATCGCCATTCGGGTCGCTATCGTTGCCGAGTACTGCAACGGATATGGGAGTACTAGCGATCGTGCTGGCAGTATCATTCGTCGCATCCGGTGCCGCGTTCGGAGCCGGATTCACCGTCACCGTTACCGTGGCCGTATCCAATCCACCCATACCATCGGAGATGGTGTAGGTAAACGAGTCGGTACCCGTGAAGCCACTGTTCGGCGTGTAGACCACCACGTCATCCGTTGGAGATGTGGTGCCGTTCGTGCTGATGCTCGTGCTGCCGTTCGTGCCTGGCGTGGCCGTCGTCACGGTTAGCGGATCGCCATTCGGGTCGCTATCGTTACCCAGTACTGCAACGGATATGGGAGTACTGGCGATCGTGCTGGCAGTATCATTCGTCGCATCCGGTGACGCGTTGGGGGCGGGATTCACCGTCACCGTCACCGTCGCCGTATCCAGTCCACCCATGCCATCGGAGATGGTGTAGGTAAACGAATCCGTACCCGTGAAGCCACTGTTCGGCGTGTAGACCACCACGTCATCCGTGGGCGATGTCGTCGCACCTGGATCGATAACTACCATGCCGTTACCAGGAGCGCTAATACTGCCTGCGACGATGCTGAGCGGATCGTTGTTCGGATCCGTATCGTTGCTCAAAACACCGATGCTGACTGGCGTACCGATCGTGGTGGTTGTGGAGTCGTTCACCGCATCCGGTGGGCTGTTAGGGCTGTTAACGGTGATAGTTACCG
>NZ_KB235914.1:4545009-4546811 GCF_000332175.1 Pseudanabaena sp. PCC 6802
GGATTCACCGTCACCGTCACCGTCGCCGTATCCAGTCCACCCATGCCATCGGAGATCGTGTACGTAAACGAATCCGTACCCGTGAAGCCACTGTTCGGCGTGTAGACCACTACGTCGTCCGTGGGCGATGTAGTGCCGTTCGTGCTGATGCTGGTGCTGCCGTTCGTGCCGGGTGTGACAGCGCTAACCGTCAATGGATCGCCATTCGGGTCGCTATCGTTGCCGAGTACTGCAACGGAGATGGGAGTACTGGCGATCGTGCTGGCAGTATCATTCGTCGCATCCGGTGCCGCGTTCGGGGCGGGATTCACCGTCACCGTTACCGTCGCCGTATCCAGTCCACCCATGCCATCGGAGATGGTGTAGGTAAACGAGTCGGTACCCGTGAAGCCACTATTCGGCGTGTAGACCACCACGTCATCGGTGGGCGATGTGGTGCCATTCGTGCTGATGCTCGTGCTGCCGTTCGTGCCTGGCGTGGCTGCTGTCACGGTTAATGGATCGCCATTCGGGTCGCTATCGTTGCCCAGTACTCCTATCGAGACGGGCGTGCCAGATGGGGTGGAGGTCGCGTCATTTACCGCATCGGGGATGCCGTTATTCACCACTACCGTTACCGTCGCCGTATCCAGTCCGCCCATGCCATCGGAGATCGTGTACGTGAACGAATCCGTACCCGTGAAGCCACTGTTCGGCGTGTAGACCACCACGTCATCCGTTGGAGATGTGGTGCCGTTCGTGCTGATGCTCGTGCTGCCGTTCGTGCCTGGCGTGGCCGCCGTCACGGTTAATGGATCGCCATTCGGGTCGCTATCGTTACCCAGTACTCCTATCGAGACGGGCGTGCCAGATGGGGTGGAGGTCGCGTCATTTACCGCATCGGGGATGCCGTTATTCACCACTACCGTTACCGTCGCCGTATCCAATCCGCCCATGCCATCGGAGATCGTGTACGCGAACGAATCCGTACCCGTGAAGCCACTGTTCGGCGTGTAGACTACCACGTCATCCGTGGGAGATGTGGTGCCGTTCGTGCTGATGCTCGTGCTGCCGTTCGTGCCTGGCGTGGCCGCTGTCACAGTTAATGGATCGCCGTTGGGGTCGCTATCGTTGCCCAGTACTGCAACGGATATGGGAGTACTAGCGATCGTGCTGGCAGTATCATTCGTCGCATCCGGTGACGCGTTCGGAGCCGGATTCACCGTCACCGTCACCGTCGCCGTATCCAATCCACCCATGCCATCGGAGATCGTGTACGCGAACGAATCGGTACCCGTGAAGCCACTGTTCGGCGTGTAGACCACCACGTCGTCGGTGGGCGATGTGGTGCCGTTCGTGCTGATGCTCGTGCTGCCGTTCGTGCCTGGTGTGGCTGCCGTCACCGTCAGCGGATCGCCATTCGGGTCGCTATCGTTACCCAGTACCCCAATCGAGACGGGCGTGCCAGATGGGGTAGAGGTCGCGTCATTTACCGCATCGGGGATGCCGTTATTCACCACTACCGTCACCGTCGCCGTATCCAATCCGCCCATGCCATCGGAGATCGTGTACGTGAACGAATCTGTACCCGTGAAGCCACTGTTCGGCGTGTAGACCACCACGTCATCCGTTGGCGATGTGGTGCCGTTCGTGCTGATGCTCGTGCTGCCGTTCGTGCCGGGGGTGGCCGTCGTCACGGTTAATGGATCGCCATTCGGGTCGCTATCGTTACCCAGTACTCCTATCGAGACGGGCGTGCCGGATGGGGTGGAGGTCGCGTCATTTACCGCATCGGGGATGCCGTTATTCACCACTACCGTTAC
>NZ_KB235914.1:4546911-4548063 GCF_000332175.1 Pseudanabaena sp. PCC 6802
GATGGTGTAGGTAAACGAGTCGGTACCCGTGAAGCCACTATTCGGCGTGTAGACCACCACGTCATCGGTGGGCGATGTGGTGCCATTCGTGCTGATGCTCGTGCTGCCGTTCGTGCCTGGCGTGGCTGCTGTCACGGTTAATGGATCGCCATTCGGGTCGCTATCGTTACCCAGTACTGCAACGGATATGGGAGTACTGGCGATCGTGCTGGCAGTATCATTCGTCGCATCCGGTGGCGCGTTCGGAGCCGGATTCACCGTCACCGTCACCGTGGCCGTATCCAATCCACCCATGCCATCGGAGATGGTGTAGGTAAACGAGTCGGTACCCGTGAAGCCACTGTTCGGCGTGTAGACCACCACGTCATCCGTTGGAGATGTGGTGCCGTTCGTGCTGATGCTCGTGCTGCCGTTCGTGCCTGGCGTGGCCGTCGTCACGGTTAGCGGATCGCCATTCTGGTCGCTATCGTTACCCAGTACTGCAACGGATATGGGAGTACTGGCGATCGTGCTGGCAGTATCATTCGTCGCATCCGGTGACGCGTNGGGGGCGGGATTCACCGTCACCGTNACCGTCGCCGTATCCCATCCACCCATGCCATCGGAGATGGTGTAGGTAAACGAGTCGGTACCCGTGAAGCCACTGTTCGGCGTGTAGACCACCACGTCATCCGTTGGAGATGTGGTGCCGTTCGTGCTGATGCTCGTGCTGCCGTTCGTGCCTGGCGTGGCTGCTGTCACGGTTAATGGATCGCCATTCGGGTCGCTATCGTTGCCCAGTACTGCAACGGATATGGGAGTACTAGCGATCGTGCTGGCAGTATCATTCGTCGCATCCGGTGCCGCGTTCGGGGCGGGATTCACCGTCACCGTTACCGTCGCCGTATCCAGTCCACCCATGCCATCAGAGATGGTGTAGGTAAACGAGTCGGTACCCGTGAAGCCACTATTCGGCGTGTAGACCACCACGTCATCGGTGGGCGATGTGGTGCCATTCGTGCTGATGCTCGTGCTGCCGTTCGTGCCGGGTGTGGCCGCCGTCACGGTTAGCGGATCGCCATTCGGGTCGCTATCGTTGCCGAGTACTGCAACGGATATGGGAGTACTAGCGATCGTGCTGGCAGTATCATTCGTCGCATCCGGTGCCGCGTT
>NZ_KB235914.1:4548163-4571950 GCF_000332175.1 Pseudanabaena sp. PCC 6802
GGTGTAGGTAAACGAATCCGTACCCGTGAAGCCACTGTTCGGCGTGTAGACCACCACGTCATCCGTGGGCGATGTCGTCGCACCTGGATCGATAACTACCATGCCGTTACCAGGAGCGCTAATACTGCCTGCGACGATGCTGAGCGGATCGTTGTTCGGATCCGTATCGTTGCTCAAAACACCGATGCTGACTGGCGTACCGATCGTGGTGGTTGTGGAGTCGTTCACCGCATCCGGTGGGCTGTTAGGGCTGTTAACGGTGATAGTTACCGTGGCAGTATCCGACTCAGGGGGTGCGATGCCCATATTGGCGATGTCGGCATCCGTAAGGGTGTAAACAAAAGTATCTGTGCCGCTAAATCCTGGGTTTGGAGTGTAAACAAGAATGTCATCAATGGTTCCAGGCATACCATCCGAGCCATTTAACTGAGCGATCGTTCCATTCGCAGGCTGAATAAATGTCAGATTGCCAAAACCGTCAGGGAACGAATCATTGCTTAGAATACTTGGGAAGCTGATGTTAACTGGAGTATCCTGGCTTGTAGCTGCTGTATCGTCGTTCGCAATTACAGGATCGTCTATAGGTGATGGCAGTATAGTTCCCAGCATAATTGCTGGAATAGTTATAGTAAGTGGAGTTCCAATCGCAAGAGAGAACTGACGGTTCTCTACATCCTCTGCAGTTTTGCTAGTAACGCCAAGCCTTACATTAAATGAACTTACAAAAGTCGTATAGTTGACAACAAAGGAAGCCATTTCCTCAAAGGATATTCCAGGCAGTTCGCCTGCAACACCTGTAAACATTACGCCATCCGACAAAGTTGAGGGATCGACCATCAAGCCAGTCATCGTACCAACTTGGTAGTTTGCAAAGCCTCCGATTTCATAATATTCCATCCCTGCTGCGGGGAAGGAATAACCATCAATATCAACACCGGTTGCAGAGAAGTTAGCTAGGCTAACAGGAGCCATTGATGTGAATGCAGTGCCGTCTTCAAAAAACTGGAAATTAAAGTCGAAATACCCACCACCGGGGAGGGTAGATTGAATGACGGGTTGAAATCTGCTGGGATTTATAGAGTCATTGTCAAAAAGCGTATCGTTATCGAACATGGCACCGTTCGATGTATATGAGATGAGCAAATCAACAGTCGTACTCATCCCATCGGCATCTGAGCCAGTGTAAATGTTGTCATAGAAGATGGTCATCGCGGCAGAATCGAGCATTCCACCGAAAAGATTGAAGTCCATGAAATCAGCATTGAGAACCTTAGCTAAAGTTCCGCTATAGCTCTGAACTTTCTCAGCGTCAATGGCACTTATGGAATTAATATTACCGATTGCGGACTCTAAGTCCCAATCACCACCAAGATTTGAGTTGCCAGTAAGGTCGTCAGAAGCTGCGACATCAGCGCCAGTTAGTGTAGAGATTTGACTGATGAAGGTTTCCCCGATCGCACCTTCAGCAACATTACACCCCCAAAATCTAATGTCGGCATCGGAGGTCAGCGCAGATGACCAGGATTGGAGTTGTTGAGAATACTGGTCGATATTGTCACCGGAAAGTGTAAAGTTCCCGAGTTGCAATTGACCTGCACTGCCATGAGAAATGATATCGATCCCAGAAATGTCGGTGCGATCGGATAGTAGCTCTGAGATTTGAGCAACGCCATTACGAGTTGGGTCGACAAAAAAGATCTCAGCTTTAGGATCGATACTTGCAAGGATACTAGAGTAACCAGAAATGCCGATATCGATAATTGCTATTCGTTTATCTTTCTGTTCTACAGAGACAGGATTGGCTCCAATAGATTTGGGAACTGTGCCAACTAAGCGATCGTCCTTACCAGCAGAGCAGTCGTCATTGCCAGTAAAAGTTAACGAGGTATTGCCAAAAGCATCAAACCTTGATGCTGAAGGTTCCGATAGATCCTGAGTATCGGGGAGAAGATCTGGTAAAAGAGAAGACGCGGAGTTATCTTTTTTGTCCAGATCCTGAATTGACGGTATTACAGAAAAGGGAGGTGTCTGTCCTGTCTGTGAATCCAGAGAGCCAAGGCTGGCAGAAAAATCTTGGGGGTCGGTACTCATAGTCAAGGATCTATTGTTAATTGGGTTTGTTAACGAAGGCTTAACAGCACTAGCCCAATATTTAGAGCTAAACAAATACCTTCCAAGCTCTCTTGAAAGCTAAAATAGCAACCGTTAGATCGGGTAAAACTGAGCTAACGATTGGGCTGTCTGCCAAAAACGAACGACAGATCTATATTCATGGAAATTGATAAATGAGATGAAGATGGCAACTAAGATCCTGCAGGAAATTACAGATTCGACCACAATTACCAGCTCTATTTAGTCAACTTGTATGAACCTAGGGCCGTATATCTTTTTATTTTTGTTTATTGAATTGAGTTATAAGGGATAACGCCTGCTTGCAAGAACCTCTGGCTAAGCTTAGCTGCAAAACATCCCAATAATTCATGACTCAAGCCAGGAAACCTAAAAACTTCAGGTCAGCTCTACAAGCCGCAAAACCCTGAATCGTCTAGATCGATTCGGGATAGTTATGAGCTTGTCCGCACTTGAAACATTTGCAATACGCAAGACTTACGCTGCAAATTTCTTGGGGTGTCTATGGGGGCAAGCTAACCCAAGACAAAGATGCTAGGGGAGCAAGCTACTTTATAGTCAAATGACTAAGACGTTCCTGGGTAAATAGTACTATGTTTTTGGCAAAAAAAATTGCATAAAAGCGCATTATCTTGGCTCCAGGTCGGTTTGACTTGACTTTACATGATGCTTACCTCAGCAGTAGCAAGGAATTAGGGATAATCTTTATTATTTATGAAATTTCGACCTAAAAATCGTTTTTTTTGGGTATAAAAATCTCGAGCTTCTTTGCTGGGGACTTCTAAAGATAAAAGCTAGTTACAGTTGGGGGGACAAAAGCTTAAGATGGGTGTGACCAAGATTTGATTAAATCATGGACTATCGTACCGATATCGAGTACATGACATTGTTCAACAACAAGCAAGCCCCCGCTTTTTTGAACTATGTCGCAGCCCTCAATGGACTGCCTGTAATCGATCTGAAAACTGGATTTCGCTATTGTGACCTTGGATGTGGTTCTGGGCTGACGCTGACCACTTTGGCAGCCGCACACCCACAGGGTGATTTTTGTGGTGTAGATTTTAACCCCCATCATATCCGCATGGGGCGATCGCGGGTTGAGGCCACAGGCTTGACGAACGTAAAGTTTATAGAGACAAATTTTACTAGCCTCAAGGATCTGGAGCTGCCGAAATTTGACTTTATTGCGATTAACGGTACGCTGTCGTGGCTGGCACCACAACCCCGTGACGAAGCATTGGATTTTATTGGCAACGCGCTCAAGCCAGGAGGGCTAGCATTTTTACACTACATGTCCATGCCGGGTCACATGTCCCAGCCTCCGATCTGCCGTCTTGCCAGCGATTATTACAATCAATCAATAGGCGATCTAGAGGAAAAGGTGCTGCTGACCAAGGAATTTTTACGCGGGTTTCTGCAAACGCAAAAACAGTATTTCGAGCAGTCGCCACCAGCGAAAGCCTTTATTCAAAGAATGCTCGACTCAAGCACGTCGTTGTTTTTGCATGACTATTTGAGCAATGTGCGCGAGGCTTACTACTTTGATGACATCGATAAAATGATGCACCAACGAGATTGTTGGTATGTAGGTAGTGCTGAATTTTTCTGCAATCACTTGCAGTTAGTGGTACCGATGGAATCGCGCGATCTATTTCGGGGAGTGCGCGATCGCTCTGGCATCGAAACCATTAAAGATTTTGTCGGCGTAGTGGGAGGCAGAATGGATGTGTTTATCAAGAACCAAGGTGGTGCACCTACATCATCCAAAGACGATCCTTTAGAGAACATGACTTTCAGCGGCCTGCCAGTACCCGACAACCAGACCAGCGTGGCTTTTCCTGGTACGGCAGTACAATTAGCGACAGAGCCTTCGGCAACTTTAATCAAACTCCTGCGCGAGCGTCCCCGAACGCTGTCCGATCTGTATCAAATCGATTCGCTTGCGCCTTACGGCAGCCACGAGATTAGAAAGGCTCTCACCTACGCGATCGCGGCGCGGAAGATCGAACCATTCGTACAGAAAGAGGTAGCTGAAGAAGATCGATCGGGACTAGGAGGATTATCCAAGTACAATTACACGATGCTGACAAATGCCGTCTACAACGAAACGCCAGATCGTACGCCAACCGTGACTCTAGCTTCGAGGATGACAGGTAACGGCATGACCATCAGATGGATTGATGCTGCCATTTTGTTGGGTCTACTAGAACGTCCGATCGAGGAAGTGCCTCAATGGGTAGCGAACCTCCTGGCGCAGAGAAATTTGAGAATTCAGGTTAACAACCAGAATGCCGAAGACGAGCGGGGGACTGAAGCATTTATTCGGATGTTGGTGCCGGGTACCGTTCAGACGTTTACGCAGACAATCGGTTATGTTGGGTTGGTGAAACTGCCAAGTTTGGCAGCAGTAACTGAGGCGATCAACAAAGCAAATCAGTCAAGAGCATAGGCAATGAAAATATTAATATTGCATGGCCCCAATTTAAATATGTTGGGAAAAAGAGAGCCGGAAGTGTATGGCAGTCTGAGCCTGGATCGGATTAATCAAATCCTATATGATGATGCGCAACTTTTGGGAGTAGAACTGAAAATTTTTCAGTCCAATCATGAGGGCGCGCTGATCGATGAAATCCATGCTGCTTGGCAACAGCAGGATGGCATCGCGATCAATCCAGGCGGGTTAACCCATACTAGCGTTGCCCTTCGAGATGCGATCGCCGCCGTAAACATTCCCACTGTAGAAGTGCATTTAAGTAATATCCATAAAAGAGAAGAGTTCCGCCACCGCTCGCTTATTGCTGCTGTCGCCATCGGACAAATTAGTGGATTTGGAGTGGAAAGTTATCGATTGGGATTGAGGGCGATCGTGGGGTATTTGGGTGATAGGTGATGGGATGGCGATCGGTAATGGGCGATCGTCATGGGATGGATAATTCTATGGTGATGGGGTTCGGTAATGGGCGGTGGCGCAGGGGTTTAGCATTCGTTCAATAATCTTGGCATCAAACAACAGAATTCGCGACAAATGCTAAACCCCCTACTGGGTTATGGCGATCAGTGATGAATGGATAATGGGGATGGTGGATGTCGATCTATTTGGTGTTGAGATCGGGGAACATGCTTGCGATCGCTCGTTCGTTGGCGGGACAGATTCCTCTTTCGGTGATAAGACCTGTTACTAGTCTGGCTGGCGTGATATCGAAGCCGTAGTTAAGGGCTGGGCTGCCTTGAGGAGCAATTCTAATTGTAGTTAGTTCTTGCGCTCGATTTAGCCCCTGCATGTACAGAACCTCGTCGCTGCTTCTAGTTTCAATGGGGATATCTCTACCATCGGCGATCGCCATATCCAAAGTGGAAGCAGGGAGAGCAACGTAAAAAGTCACCTGATTGTCCTTGGCAGCTAGGGCTTTGAGATAGGTACCGATTTTATTGGCAACGTCGCCAGCGCGGGTGACTCGATCTGCACCCACAATGCACATATCTACCATGCCGGAATGCATCAACAGTCCGCCTGTATTGTCGGGAATAATCGTATGCTTAATGCCCTGTTGACCTAACTCCCAGGCGGTGAGATTGGCTCCTTGGTTGCGCGGTCTGGTTTCATCGACCCACACGTGGAGATCGATCCCTCGTTCGTGGGCAGCATAAATCGGTGCCAGAGCGGTACCGCGATCGACCAGTGCCAGCCAGCCAGCATTGCAGTGGGTCAGGATATTGACAGGCATTCCTGCTTTGTCCTCAGCAATTTGGGCAATTAATTTACAGCCGTAGTCGCCAATTTTTTCGGTATGCTCGACATCTTCATCGCAGATTTTAATTGCTTCGCTGCGGGCATCAGCAATAATATTCTGAGAGTTTTTTAGCACTGCCAGCATCCGATCCACTGCCCAGGCAAGGTTAACCGCAGTGGGTCTAGCCGCACGGATTTTGGTCGAGATAGCTTCGATCTGCTTCAGATTACCATTGGTAGCGATCGCGGCCAGGTAGACCCCAAACGCTCCCACATTACCAATTACACCGGCACCGCGTACTGTCATATCGGCGATCGCTCCGATGGCATCTTCGGGGGTAATTAACCGCTTGGTTTCGTAGCTAAAAGGCAGCCTGGTTTGATCGATTACCACCAGATGCTCGCCTTCTAACCATAATGCTTTGTATTTACCTGCACTCATTGAAATTGGGTCGTCCTAAAGAAGTAAGGATATTTAACGATTGGGGATTTGGGGGCAAGCCCCCAAGTAGGGGCACCGCCCCTACAACCCCACTGCAACCATTACTTGTATACCACTACCTGAAATTGTCTAGTAAAGATACTCTGGAGCAGGCGATCTGTTTCGAGTTTATCTTGCCTGCTGGATTTGGTAAAGATTAGTTGCATTCGTTGCTACTCGTAAATATGACCTGCTAGTCTAAGTTTACTTACGGTAGTGTCCTAGCTGTAAGAGATCTTTTAAAGGTTTACGTATCTAGTAGCAAGCCCCTTGGGGGGTTATTTTTTTCCTATATCTAACTTTAGTTACGCAGCCCGGTACCTATGAAACACTTTGCCGAAGAATGGATTGCCGAATGGTGCCAAGATAATGGGTGGACGGATCTATTCGTTGAACGCCATACTAACTATTGGGCATTTCCACCTAATGCTGTCATGCCAGAGCCAATCCCAACCAAAGTCCTGCGCCAGATCAAAGCAGAAAAGGGACTTAGTAGCGAAGAGAAGTTGTGGTCGAGTTCGGCTATTGCTGCTACCTTAATGGCGATCGCATTCAGCTATGTAACTAAGTCGCCTATGCCCTTGGTATTTTCCTTTGCCTTTTCAGCCGTTGTGGTTGGCACGCTGGAAGTAGAGTACTGTTAAACTATCGTATAAATCCGGTAAGGTGGGCAATGCCCACCCTACAAATTTGCTCTACGAATTCGCTCTATTCCGCCAATCGATCCAACCTTTCTCGAATCGATAGTTGCACGAGCGATCGCATGAGAGCGATAAAACACAAGCCGGAGCAAACAAAGGCAGCGATCGCCCAACCCGCATAAGTACCAGAAGCACCTACGAGCAGAACCGCACCAGTTAACAAAGTGAATCCGCTCAGGCAAGCATAGATCGAGCACTTCACGCCCAGGTTGATGCGTTTGAGGGCGCGATCGCTTTCGGCAGAGCGTACCAGGACCCTCAGTTCGCCCTGCTCCATGCGCTCTTCCAAACGGCGCAATAACAGTTCGGTACCGCTAGGTTGATTGAGTTTGTAAGCAATAAAACTCCTGGCTTGTTTTGCCAGTTCCGTCAAGGCCGAACCTTTGCCCTTTGAGAGGGTCATGCTTTTGACAAATGGTTGGGCGGCGGCAGTGAAGTTATACTCGGGATCGAGAATGCGAGCAATGCCATCTAGCGTAGTGAGAGACTTGAGAATGTAGGTCATTTTCGATGGCAAACGGAAGGGCTGCTGCTCGAACAGTTCGTACATTTCGCCTTTTATTTGTTCAAATGCTTTGACATCGATTGGCTTCTCCGTAAATTTATCCAGGACAAATTTCATCATGCGCTTAACCGGAGCCATATCCGCCACCGTTTCAATCAAGCCCATGCTAGTGAGGGTATCGATAACTTCATTTGTATCTTTTTTGAGTACCGCAAAGAAGGTTCTGACCATTTTGTCTTTATCCATGGCCTTGATTTCGGACATCATGCCGTAGTCGTAGAAAATTAAATTGCCTTCATTGGTAACGGCCAGATTGCCGGGATGCGGATCGGCATGAAAGAATCCATCTTGAAGGAGTTGTTTGAGATAACAGGAGATTCCCAATTGATTGATGGTTTTGGGATTGAGATTGCAGGCTTCTAATGCCTGCAGATCGTCTACTTTGATCCCAGGTACGTATGCCATTGTCAAGACTTTGGAACTGCTATATTGCCAGTAGATCGAAGGCACGACAATGCTGGGATAATCAGCAAAGTTGGTGCGGAAGCGATCGGCGTTTTTGCCCTCCTGGATATAATCGATTTCCTGATAGAGAATCGTAAAAAATTCGTTATAAACTGCTTCAAGTTGATATTTCCTAATCCAGGTAAACCAACGGCGGAGAAATCTCAATAATTGTCCCACTACCACGAAATCTAGATCGAATAACGGTTTCAACCCTGGACGTTGAATTTTGACCACAACATCTTCACCTGTGTGCAGTCTAGCTTTATGTACCTGACCTAAACTCGCAGCGGCAATCGGTTCTTCCTCGAAGTCTCGATAGATCGAGTACAGCGATTTACCTAGCTCAGTTTCGACGATCGCGATCGCTGCTTCGATCTCAAACTGGGGCACCCGATCCTGTAGTTGTGATAACTCTTCGATATATTCCAACGGTAGCAAATCGACGCGCGTGGAGAGCGATTGCCCGATTTTAATAAACGTCGGACCTAGATCGAGCAACTTTGCCACTAGCCATTTAGCGCGGCGCTTGCGAATCAAAGGCGAGTCGTGCTGCCACAGGTTATCCCACCAGAGAAAGAATATAAATGTAAATGCAGCAAGAAAAACATCCCTTTGGCGGGCAAAGGGAGAATAGCTGGTCTTTTGCCAGCTTAATTGTTTAGAGTCAGCAGTTGTCAGCATATCTACGCTATTTTAAACCGATCGCATCCAAAAGCGCCTGGTGCATGACTTCAATTGGAGCCTGCCAACCTAGCCAGAACTCCAGAGCGATCGCCCCTTGATGCAGTAACATTTCTAGCCCATCAATGGTGGCTAACCCCCGTGCCGCAGCAAGTCTGAGGAACTGCGTAGGTCTTGGTGTATAGACGAGATCGTAGGCGATCGCCCCTGGCGGTATCAGTTGCATTTGAGTGCTGCTAATTGGAGTATCGGGATTACTTGCCATACCAATCGGTGTAGTGTTAATTACTATGCCCGCAATCCCCAGCAAATCGATCGAGTCCGACCAATCGCGCGCGCGCAAATCTATATTGAGGTGCGTTGAGATCTCTTGCTGAAAGCACTCTAGCTTGGCGCGATCGCGTCCCACCACATGCACTACAGCACAACCAAGCTGCGCGCAGGCGGCAACTACTGCCTTTGCCGCACCACCACAGCCCAGTACCAGAGCTTCTGTATTCTGCCAATTGCGTTCTAACTTCAATAAAGGTACTAAAAAACCCGCTATATCTGTATTAGTTCCGATCCAGCGATCGCCTTCCCGCTTCACCGTATTCACAGCCCCTATGGCACGTGCTGTATCAGATATCTCATCGAGCCACGGGATAATTTCCTGCTTATGGGGAATGGTGAGGTTAAATCCCTGCACGGCCTCGATCGCCTTCAGTCCGTTCACGGCGGTGGCTAGATCGGCGATCGCTACTGGTAAAGGCACGTAGATATAATCCACCCCCAATGCGGCGATCGCCGCATTATGCATAACAGGCGATAGGCTATGCGTCACCGGCGAACCCATAACGCCCAATATTTTAGTCGTACCGCGAACCTGCTGCATTAGTTGTACCTACAAATCGGGTTCGATCCCAGCGGCTCGCAGTTGAGCGGCAAGGCGTTCTGAGCGCTGGCGTTCCTGCTCTGCTCGCTGGCGTTCCTGCTCTGCTCGCTGGTGCTCTTGCTCCGCGCGTTTATGCTCCTGTTCCGCCCGTTGATACTCCCGTTCTGCCCGTTGATGTTCTTGTTCGACTTGCTCGGCTCCCCATAACAACAAATTACCGTGCCGATCCCACCAGCGCAGCCAATAACCTCGACGATTTTCGCGAATTCCTTGCCATACACCCAAAAAAAGTTGTATTTCAGGAATCCAATAGCGATCGCTTGTCGCTTCCAGCACGTACTTTTTGTTGTCATCAAAGCGATAAAGCTCTAAGATACCTGTCTCTGGGTCAAAAACAACATAATTAGGTACCTGCAAAATCTGCTCGTAGAAGAAGAATTTTCCAGGTGGATGGGTTTCTTTAACAGAATATTCGCTACCGTCCGCATCCGATAAAAACTCCATCACAATTACTGGAATTTCACCTTGTAGTGTAGGTGTATAGCTGCGCGCCACCTCAGAGCGATCGGCTGTGATGTGGGGAATATATGCCCAATCTGGGGCTTTGACCACAATTTTGCTGTTGACAGTAGCACAAATGCCATAGTTAGTAGGGGTGAGTGCAGTCTCCGGAAGTCTGCCCGCAAGCTGCAGGCTTTCGGTTAAAACGGCAGCTAGAGCAGGTTGGTTGATATTATCCACAGGCTCGTCGGGCAGCACAAAATCATCGGGTAACTTCTCCCAAGTAATATTTAAGGTGGGGGAAATTGCTAACATAATGGCTCACGTTAAGGCAGCAAATATCCACCACTATATCGCAACTTTGTGCGACGATTAGAGCCAGCGCGTCCGACTCCTTACACCTCAATAACATCACCTATGGCAGCAGAATCTATTTTAAAAGCGACTAAGTTATCAAAATCTTTTGGCGGGCTTAAAGCCGTGCAGGATGCTGAAATAGATGTACCTGTAGGGAGCATTACGGGCTTAATCGGGCCAAACGGTGCGGGGAAGACCACGCTATTTAATTTGTTATCTAACTTTCTACGTCCCGACAGCGGTCAGGTATATTTGCAAGGTAACCCCATTCAGGGCAAGCCACCCCATAGTATCGCTCAGTTGGGCATGGTACGAACATTTCAGGTGCCGCGCGTCCTGTCCCGTTTATCCGTGTTGGAGAATATGTTGCTTGCGGCTCAGCACCAAACGGGGGAGAAGTTTTGGAATGCCTGGTTTCTCGCTGGCAAGATCGCCCAAGAGGAGCGCCAACTGAAAGAAAAAGCCCGAGAAATTCTCAACTCAGTGGGGCTGATTCACATGGGCGACAAATATGCAGGATCGCTGTCCGGCGGGCAACGCAAACTGCTCGAAATTGCCAGAGTCATGATGACCGATCCCAAGTTAATTTTGTTAGACGAGCCAGCCGCAGGCGTGAATCCTGCTTTGATCGAAGAAATTTGCGGTTACATTCAGTCCTGGAATCAGTCGGGCATTAGCTTCCTGATCATAGAACACAATATGGATGTGATTATGTCTTTGTGCGATCGCGTGTGGGTATTAGCTGAAGGTCGCAATCTTGCCAATGGCGAACCGCAGGAAGTACGAACTAATCCCCAAGTTTTGGAAGCTTATTTAGGCAGTAGTTGACTAGGGATCTTCAGGCAATTCCCCCACCAAATTAACTTCGTGCCAAGGGGCAAAAAATGGCAGGAGCGCCATGCCTGGTAGTGCTAACACTACGGTGATTAAGAAAAATAATGCCCAGCCTTTGCCATCACTGCCCACTAACCAGGGAATTTGGTTGATATTCGTCCAGGTCGGCATTTGTTTTTGAATGAATTGCGCCAGCTCTCCCGCAAATGGGGCAGCTAAAACATCTCGTCCCACAGCAAACAAACTGGATAGTAGCGCGTACTGGGTGGCAGAGAAACTGGGATTGCACAGCGTAATCAAGTAACCTAAAAATCCTGCCGTGCCTAAGCCACTGCAAAAGTTTTCCACATTAATTGCTAGCACCAAGGCAGTATAGTCCTTGCCAACTAACGCTAAAAGGTAGTAGCCCAAATTACTTACTGCTTGCAGGATACCGAATATCCAGAGCGATCGATTTACTCCAATTTTGCTGAGGATAGCTCCGCCTGCTAGTGTTCCTACGATTGTGGCAAACAAACCTAAACCTTGTCGCACTGTGCCGATGTCACCATCGCTGAAACCTAGCCCCTTGGCACCTAAAAACGGCACTGCCATTTTGCTGACCATGGCATCGCTAAAGCGATAGAAAATCACAAATATCAAAATAAATAGGACGTTACGCAGTCCGATGCGTCGCAAAAATTCCTGAAACGGCTTAATTACTGCTGCGTCTAGAGAAGTCGGTACGGAATTGGGATCTACTTTTGGTTCGGGGGCGGCAAAAGTTACCCATATATTCAAACCCATCAACAGTGCCATGAATGCATATACCCACGACCAGCCGATATGGTCTGCCAGGTTAAAGCCAATAAAGCCCGTCAATAATAGCGCTACACGGTAGCCCATCACCCAAATGCCAACGCCTGCGCCCACTTCCTTTACCTCTAGGACATCCGCACGATAAGCATCGATCGCAATATCCTGAGTCGCACTCAAAAACGCAATACTCAATGCCGTTACTGCCAACAAAGGTAAAGCGTTTAACCGCTCCGGTTTAGGCAAATTCTCAATGGCAAACATTTGGAAGGCGATCGCCACAATTGCCACCACTAGCAGTACCTGCGTGCATAATATCCAGCCTCGCCTGCGTCCTAAAAACGGCGGGACGAAGCGATCGGTAAATGGCGACCACAGAAACTTAAGTGAATAGGGCAAAGACACCAGACCTAACCATCCAATCGTACTGAGGTCAAAACCTGCTTTGTTACTCAGCCATGCCCGAAACGCATCATCAGTTAGAGCAAATGGCAGCCCTGAGGCAACTCCCAATAACATCAGCGATGCCATTTTTCGGCTGCCAAACACCTGTAGCAACGATTTAGTTGCTTTCACGTAACACTCTCCCTGCTGGCATAAACGCTCGTAAATTTTGCTAGACTAGATACTAACGGAATATGTGCCAGTAGCATTAACTGAATAACTAAAGTTGCCTAAGATTTGCATTAGTTGCCTAAGATTTGCATTGAGAAGCACGCTCGGTGCTGAAAAAATGTCAAAGTCTTAAAAGATTTGACTTGACTACACACAAAAAATAGTATTGGATTACAATAGTACATAAGCGGAGACGCAAGTTTCCGTTCACTCCTCACACCACATTACGCCTAGGTTGAAGCCTAGGCGCTTTTTTTGGCTAGAAGCTTTGGCTAAGAAGTTTTATGTTTGCATAACGACTAAAATTCAGCTACCTGATATACTGTTGGGGAAATTGAAATAATATTTCACTTTGTAGATTTTAGTAGGGAGTTAGTTCAGCATGTCATCAGCGGTTGCAGTTACAGATTCTAGCTTTGAGCAGGATGTACTTGGGAGCGAAGTGCCTGTTCTAGTGGACTTCTGGGCACCTTGGTGCGGACCTTGCCGTATGGTTGCACCTGTAGTTGATGAAATTGCCGAACAGTATGACGGCAAAATCAAGGTAGTTAAACTTAATACTGATGAAAATCCCAACGTCGCGAGCCAGTACGGTATTCGTAGCATCCCTACGCTCATGATTTTTAAAGGCGGTCAGCGGGTTGATGTTGTAGTTGGTGCCGTACCCAAAGCAACTTTAGCTAACGCAATTGAAAAGTATCTCTAAGTATTTCTAGCAGATCTCTAGATGCAGAGCCAAGTGGTTGAAATACTGTCTGCTGAAGAATTGCGACGTACAGTCAATCGCTTGGCATCCCAGGTTGTAGAGGGATGCTCCGATCTATCTAATTTAGCAATCTTGGGCGTGCGTACTAGGGGGGTACCGCTCGCGTGTCTAATTATCAGACAAATTCAACAGCTTGAAGGCGTGGAAGTGCCATTGGGTGCTATAGATATAACCTTTTACAGAGACGATCTAGATAAGATCGGTTTGCGAGCACCAGGCAAAACAGATATTCCCTTTGACATCAACAATAAATTGGTATTGTTAGTTGACGATGTTATTTATAGCGGGCGCACAATTGGTGCAGCTTTGAATGCAATTCACGACTACGGTCGCCCTCATGCCGTGCGGTTGGCTGTTTTGGTAGACCGGGGACATCGAGAGTTACCTATCCATCCAGATTACGTGGGCAAAGTCCTGCCAACAGCTAAGGACGAATCGGTCAAGGTTTTTTTACAACAAGTAGACGGACGTGATGGAGTAGAGCTGATTAAGCCAAGTCCTGGAATATCCGATCTTTAGATTTGCCATCATCGGTTACGGGTTTATTCAGGGAGCGGCATTTTGCCGCTGCGGCTTGGTGCGCTTCTAGATATTCGTTGCCGCCCAGCATTAGATCGCCGTAATAGGCATAGGGCGCATCGCCATAGACTGGCAAGGCATCATCTTCTGGGTAGTCTTCTTGGGCTACCTCGATCGCTGCCTTCAGTTGCTTGACGCTGAGGCGATGGGCAGGAAAGTAATGTAAATCCTGAGGAGGTTGAGGCAAATGTGGCAGTGTGGGATCGACAATACTATCTTCTAGCTCCAGCCAACTATGCTCGATTGGTTTATAGGGGCTGCCAGTAAAAGCCAGAAAACCCTGTACGTATGTTGCCCCCTCAGTAACCAGCGCTGCTCGGTAGGCGTTATCGAAGCAGGATTTGGTTTTGCTGTTAATGCTTTTGGCGATCGCGAACGAAAGCTCTACATTTAATGGTTTGCTTGGATTGCTTTGCATGTTGTTTATCGTGCTATTCACTGGGGACGATCGCTCTGTGCTAGTAGTTTCTCGAAAATAGCATACATGTCCCGCGCTAATTGCGCGGGATGCCACAGAGGGGATAGGTTTTCCGATCGCTTGGACTGGACTAAATGCGATCGCACAGACTGGCGCAGTTCCCAATCCAGACCAAATTTAATCCCCCACTCCACATATTCTTCCCAATTGTAGGCAATACCAGCTTCGATTCCCAATGTTTGCAAAAATGAGTACCCCATCCTGGCAAACGATTGCTCGCCTGCAAGCGTCACAACAGGTAAATTAAACCAAAGTGCTTCCAAATTTTGACTGCCACCGTTGTAGGGATAGGAATCCAGTCCAACATCGGCTAGTAGATATGCGGTGCGGTGATCTTCTTCTGAATAAACCAGGGGCATAAACTTAACGCGATCGCGATTTATCCCCTGGCGATCGCATTCCTGCGCGTATATCTCTTTGATTCCAGCATGATTGCCATAACCTTTACGCAGCAGTACGCTATCGGGAACGTGCTTTAAGATCTTTATCTGCGCTTGAATGGAGTCATAGTTCAATTTGCGAACGTGGCAATTGTAGAGATAGGCAATCTGGTGTGGTGCAATCCCCAGAGCCTGCCTGGCCTCATCCCGATTTATTGGACTGCAGGTAAATCCAGCTACTGCCATATGCGCGTGCGGCAATCTGACGATCTGTTCCACATAAGACGCATCAACTCCTTCGGGGTGGGTATGGCGATCGCCCAGAAAGTAATTATGACGAGAAGTATAGGGAGCATCGAAGCCCAACCATGAGATGCGGACTGGCGCGAGCTTGCCGTACAGCAGTGCAACATGATTGGGGTCGGTTAGGGAATCTAGATCGAGCAAAATATCAATTCGATCTTGAGATATTTGCTGAGAGATATCTGCTAAATCGGTTGATGTCCATTCAGTACTTGAAAGGCAGTAAACTCCTGCGGCAATCTGCTCGAATCTTTGCGTTATGTCATCGGAAGCATCGCCCTTCGAGCCATAGAGATAGATGTGAGGTGTGAGATGGGACAAAGCCTCGATCGCATCAATACTGCACCAGCTCGCCGCATTTCTATACATATGTGCGTTTAAAATGCCAATGCGCAGAGTTTGTCGATCTGCATTTTTTTTGACTAGGGCGCGATCTGTCTGTTTAGAAGCGATCGCTATGGCATCTAGTTTTGGCTCAATTACCAGATCGGCATACAAAGTCCCCACTAATTTCGCAAATTTGGAGTTGGCATCTCGATCGTCGCGCGCGCTAAACATGGCAAACAGAGCACTGCAATATAGGGCATCTACTTCTATTTGAGTCAGTTGTTCGGCGCGATCGTAGATATAGTTTTCCAGTTCTATCAGTTTTGACATTAATAATGCTTCGTGACAACCGGAGTTGAGACAAGCGGACATCGATGCTATTGATGCCCGTACCAGATCTGCACCGACATAAACCCCACCATACTTTTCAATTGTTTCCTGAAGGAGTTCTCCTATTTTATCATTGGCGTGGAAGTGGTCGCGACTGTGAACGAGCGTGCATAGGGAATCCACCAGCTTGCTATACGCAACCACTTTAGGCTCCATATCTAAACTTCTTTGGAAATGAGCGATAGCGTTGCCGCGCTTGTCCAATTTCATAAAAACATATCCAACTCTATAGTTTAACTCCGCATCGTTAGGATTAATCTTATAGGCAATTTGGAACTTAGCTAATGCTTCTTCCAGACGTTTCTGAGATGTGAAAGCGATGCCGAGATAGAGCAGACTATCAAAATGCTGAGGTTCGATTTGCAGGACTGTTTCCAAGTGTTGAATCGCTTCTGGCAGTTTGTCCTGTTTGATTAGCACGATCCCCATGCCGCAATGAGCTTCGATTTGCTTGGGATCGACGGTCAGAACTGAGAGAAATATCTCGGAAGCTCGCTCGAATTCATCTCGATCGGTGAATATCCTACCTAAACGGCATTTAAGCTGATGATTATGGGGCTGGAGTTTGAGAGCCACCTGTAGAGGCGCGATCGCTTCATTAAATCTCTTTGCTCTTGCCAGGATATTGATCAGGTCTATATAGGCGGGGAAATGCGTTGGTTGGAGTTCGATTGCCTGCTGGTAGGTGGCGATCGCTTCGTCGATTTTTCCTTGGCGTTCCAAAGCCAAGCCCGAACTACAGATCGGCCTCACATCCTGAGGTTTGACACTTCTAGCTGTGGCAAATGTAGAAACTGCCTCTGGAATACGGTTTTGTTGCAGGAGTGCAAGCCCGAGATTAAATAAGGCATCGAAATTTTGAGGCTGAATATGCAATGCTGATTCAAAATACGGGATTGCTTCTGCGTGCCTATTTTGTTTAGCCAGCACTATCCCTAAACCACAGTAAGCGAGTACATTTTTAGGATCGACCTGCACCACAGATCTAAAGACCCCTTCTGCCCTGTCTAGTTGCCCCTGTTGCAATAGAAGTCCTCCAAGGGAAAACTTTAGTTGGACATTTTTCGGCTGAAGCTGTACCAGTATTTCGTATGCTTGCAACAGGTTAGGTTGAATGGCGATCGCCTGTTGACAAAGCCCGATCGCAGCGGAAATTTCTCCCTTAGCCAGGCGAGTAGATGCTTGCTGGCATAGATCTATTGCTTGATTCATTGCTAGGTTAGCCTTTATTGTGATTTAATTATAGCGCATAGCTATACAGGTGATATATGCATCAAATTAATTTTCGGGTTACAGACGAAGAGTTGGAGCATTTAAAAAAGTATTGCAATATTAAGAAAAGACAACAAAGCGAACTTCTGCGAGAGTTAATTAGGAAGCTGTCAATCTCAGGGATACTGAACTCCATTGATTGATGCGCTGGTAATGTCCCAAATCTGTGGGCTGACATGATGAAATTAATGAGGGCAGGACTTGCAAAGAAACAGTAACCACAGATTCATCGCACTACCCTTCTTTAGGACTACCAGAACGCGAACTATCCCTGCACAACTGCGTCATTTACTATACCCTATTGCAAATAGCTGCACTTCTCTTGCAAAGGGCATTCTGCGCAACGAGGTTTTCTAGCAGTGCAGATCGCCGCACCAAAGTCTAGCAAAGTCAGATTCCATCTTCCTACTTCTTTATCTGGCGCGATCGCTTCCGCAGCCGACCACAGAATTTTGCAGCGCGACTTCACCCGCTCTCCCTGTAAACCAAAGAAACGTTCCACGATCCTCGCTACATTTGTATCGAGTACTGCTGCTGGTTGTCCGAAAGCATTAGCGCAAATGGAACGCGCCGTATATTTCCCAATACCGGGCAGTAAAAGTAATTCCTCCTCAGATGCTGGAATGCTTCCACCATACTTATCCGCGATCGTCCTTGCCGAATTGCACAGTCTTTCTGCCCTGAAAGAAAGGCCGAGCGGTTGCAGCAGTGAGGCTACATCTGCGACGGAGGCTACTGCTAGTGCATAAAGAGTAGGATACCTCACCAAAAAAGCTTCGTAGATCGGCGATGCCGTCGCGGCTACCGTCTTTTGCAACAGAAACTCGGCCACAAAGATCGAGTAAGGATCTGCGGTTTGCCTCCAAGGAAAGTCGCGCAGGTTGCTTGCAGCCCATTCCAAAAGCCGCTGTCGAAACCAACTAGTTTTGTCTGTTTCTAGCTTTAAGGGATTCATTCCTAGCTTGCTAGTCGATTGCATTCAGGACTGTAATTTTTGGGACTATTAACTGTGCTGTTAACTGGATAGGCGATCGCTGCTTCCATTAGGCAAGGGTTGAGTAGATCGGACAGCCCTTAAAGTCAATATAATCTACCTCGATTTACGAGAGCCTGTCACGTCAAACCTTAGGGGTAATGAGAGTTATTCTGGCTCAACTACAGTTGCTAAATCTTACATTGCTGGCGCAGCGCTTTGGTAGTTGCTTTCAAGACCGACACCAATCTGACGAATAGACTCATAAATTTCTGCTGGTAAATGCATTGTGGAAACCAAGTTTCGATGACAATATAGTTTTTGCCGCATTTTTATAGATAGCTGTATGAAATGCCCCCCAATATTGGGTGCGATCGGAATTTTGTGTATCGAGCCTCTGAAACAGGGTAAATACGTACTTCAGAACTCAATTTACACAAACATCAGAGCACTCTCCGACCACTTTCAACTGCCTCAATCTGGAGCTTAAACCCATACAGCAAACCCATTCCTACTAGCGGATCTGCCTCAGAAGCTGCCACATCAACAATTTGGTTTTGACCTCGTTTCAACTGTGCCCCTTTATTTTAAACTGGGCGATCGCTATACCCATCAAGATTTAGCTACGATCGCATGGGGAAAGAAACAAGGAGCGATCGCTGTGGGCATTGCCCGCCCTACTACTCCTAGAGGTACGCTACACGATTTGCATGTTACACAGTGAATCCAGCATTGTTCGAAATTCTTCCGCTTGCTTGGCCTTGCGCATTTACTGTGTGTTTAACCGGAAATTGAGCACTAAGAAAGCTCACATGTACGGAATATTGTCCAAACGCATTTGCATTTGTCGTTGCCAATACCTGTCCACCTTCAAAAATATTCACAGTCTCCGAGGGTAAGAATCCTCCACCGAATATGCGCATCCCTACGATACCGCCGAAGCCAGGTTGATCTAGATCTAATTCGGCACTGCAGGTAACTGCTGGTGTCGGTAGCGGTGTCGGTGTCGGTGTCGGTGTCGCCGACACAGTAATGATACTTAACAGCTTTCTCAACGAAACGAAGCCAGTATTCGAGATGCCAGAACGTGTAACGACCAGTTGGTAACTACCACGTCCTAGTTGAGTTGGTGTGAAGTCGCCACCAGAATCATTTACATCCTTCGAAAATATGACTACTCCATCCTGATGATATTCGATAGTCGTAAACCAGGTAATGCCTCCACTCGCATTCACGCGTATTTTTGGTTCAAATGGCTCTTCGCCGGATCGACTCCCGACTATTTCGGCTTCCAAAGTTATCGGCGTGAGGTTTTGCAACGCCTGAATTATGGCTCGCATTGATGCTGGCCTTTCCCTCCTCGTTACAAGAAGGCTTACCTTACCCAAGCTCTTGATCCACGGTCCACCGAAACGGGCGACCTCTAGGGATCCTTGTGGGATGCCTACAAAATCGACAATTTCTTTTAGTGTATTCATCACTCTAACCTACTGTAGTGCAATGAGAATTGGGATTAAGCCCTGTCCTTCATCAAGAGGGCGTAATGCCTTACCAATAACCGCACCGAATGACTTTAATGGGTCGTCTGCTTTCATTCCATGCCCAAGAGTCGGCGAAGTCGTAAGCAAATCTCCAATCTCGATCGCTCCATAACTCGCATCCACTTTGCAATAAACCTTACCCATTAGAGCAATTGGCATTCGGTCATTAGAGGATTCTTGCTTATCCAAAATTAGTCCGGGCTTGTAGTTGCCCGCACCAGAAATCACTCCAGCAACTCGCTTGTCATAAGGTCGATCGCTGGATCGTAGCGCACCTTCAGAATCGATTACCATCACGGTTCCTGGCTCAGCTTTCTCCAAGTCAGCAATATCAAAATCTTCTGCACAATCAGCGTTGATTAACTTGATATCTCCTGTTACTAAAACATCGCCTTTGAAAAAGCCTGCTGGCCCAGTTCCTCTATGCTCACCATACACGCCAGCACCTGTGCTGTTACGGTTAAGCTGGATACCTGCTACTGCCGCAAAGACATTTGAGTTTGTCTCTCCATGCACACCTTCACCAGTTTGAGAAACTCCACGCACCCCCGTGCCAGTTTTACTGTCACCAGCAACACCAATATTGGAATCACATGTTCCAATTACACCAAATCCTCCTGCATCGTTGGCTCCAAACAATCCACCATTGTTAACGCTGTGACTTATGCCGAAGACAGCATGGAACAATGCGCTTTCGCCTACGATCCCTGCATTATCTCGGCTCTTACCAAAAACCCCTTGAAACGTGTCGCTTTCTCCAACAACTCCTCTTCTGCCTTTACCAACTAAACCATCTCCCCCAGCAATGCTTTCACCGCTAACAGCGGGGACACTTGCATCATTGGATACCTCAGAAATAGTCATTTGAAATATCTCCATTTTACAAATTTTCGCTTTTCTTTCGACTTGATAAATGCGATCGAACTCTACCTTTACCCTTGAGATCAGTCCAAGCTGTTTTAGTTCTTCACAGATAACTTCTGTCTACTGTCATACCGACAACCCAGCAGCATAACGTTCCCAATCACCTGCCACTGATAGCCTTGAACTCTAACCGATAATCTCTCGACAGTCGGTGTGCATTGGGGTTGTTATGCCTTGCCTCCTCACAGCAAACGTTAGTGTTTAGTAGATGCGGGAAAAATATTCCTAAACACCAACAGTAGCTGACTTCTTCAATGAAGTCGCACATATTCTTGCAATGTTGGAACACAATCTTGCTATTGCTTGCGAAACTGGTTCGGGTTCATCCCTGTGCAAGCACGAAAACACTTGGCAAAATGACTCTGATTGGCAAAGCCACACTCCATTGCTACCGCTGTGATGGTTCGTTCTGGTTGCTTTAGCAACTGCTTAGCCCGTTCTACCCGTTGTCGGATTAAGTATTGATGAGGTGATACTCCAGTAGATTGCTTAAATAGGCGGCAGAAGTAGTACTGGCTGATGTTGAGTTCATAGGCGATCTCGCTCAAGGATATATCCTCACCCAAATGCCTCTGTATATACTCAATGGCTTGCCTGAGTTTTTGTTTAGGCATCCCATCATCATATTCTCGAAAACGATGGTTGCGAGTGGAATAGTGGCGCAGCAGATGAGCTGAAAGTGCCGTTGCCATCGAATCAGCATAGAAACGACTGCCAATCCCATCCACTTTTAAACTGGATTCGAGTGCTAGACCAAGCTGGCAGATCAATAAATCAACTTTTTTCAGAGTCAGCAACAGTTCGACGCGATCGGGGTTTACCGATTCATGCGCAATCTGAGCTAGAAAGGTAGGCTCTAGATAGCACTGAATCAATTCCATTGATTTAACAGTTGGATGAGAATGAAGACTAATAGGTAAGTCAGCGGGATAGATTTCAATGCAGCCACTTGCAAAGTCTTTTGGTTGATATGATACTGTCTGCGAACGTCCCTCCGCAACAAAATCAAAATCAACTGTCTGATGCCCCAGTGAAATAATGACAACATGTTGAGAGTTGGATATTTCAGGCAAATCGATCACGGAGTGGCGGTAATGGGCAAGCTGAATGCTACTCCAACCCGATTGAGAACTTGTTAGCAGGGGCGGATTTGAAATCAACTTTTCCCAATCAATATAGTCAGTCACCAAAGGTTGCTTTGCAGACATCTCTACTCCTTTAGACAGTGTTTTTTATAACAATCTTGCTTTCAATTTTTATAGATATCGCGCATTTCACGAACAATTCTCCAACCTCATCTCAACTGAGAACTCACAATTATCTCATCAGCACCACTCGTAGATAACTCTTTGCTATACCTCAGCAGAGAGACTAGCTGTCCAACGGCAAAATTGAGTTGCAAGCGATCGCCCCCAACTCAAAACCGCAATATCTCAATATTGTCCGCTCCAATGATGTGTTATACACCGATCGCTTAACAATTATTTATCTCTTGCGATCGCCCCGATCCACTGTCCGAACTTGAGCAGAAAACAGACCCGTTATGCTTGCCTAATCTCGAACTGCTTATCTATGCGTTAGCTTGCGTGGCGTAGCCAATCGCCGATCCCCTGTCGGGACTTGCAAACGTAGTCGATGCATCTTGCTTGCCTAACTGCGATCGCACTCAGACAACCTCAATGAACTCAATCAGCGATATCGTTACGTATAACGTTCGCGATTACCGGACTCATACAAATCTGGCTATTAACGATTATACTTCAAATTTCCGGTACATCGCGCTTGTTATCCTTCTTTTATTCACTTCGAGCTATTATCTTGAATGACTCAATTTTTTCATTTTTCTTCTCAATAAAGCAAACATCTCCTGCATCTGATGCGATACCAACCTCGAATTTTCTGAATCCTTCAAACCAGGTTTTTGGACGTTCAACAGTGAGCCATGCTTTAACTTCTGGCAATCCGTAATTAATAATTGATTGCTTTACTATTTTACGAAATTCACTTGGAACAGCCGATAAACTGAGGTATGCACCGCCACTGTTGAAGTTGAGCACTACTACGAAAGCTTGCATAAAAAAGTCGCCTCTTTCATTTCTTTGGATACTTCTCCATCTCGCTTTGTCGAAACTAATCCATAACTCATCGAACTGAGGAACTCCCGCTAACGCAGAACTGATGATTTCAGCACCTACAGGATAGCTCAGTCCCTTTGCTAATTTGTCACGTACCCCTGTTCGTATCAGTTCCATTTCTCTGAACTTACATCACTCTACGCTCGACAGGATAACGGCTTAATTGAGCGGCTTTAGATTACCTTCAACTAAGCACAAATCACTTTGATATTGTCCGCTCCAATGATGTGTGTACGCCCAGCATGGGCGTGAACTAATGGGGTGAAAGTCCCCTGTAGGAGAACCAGCGTCCAAATGATCAATTTACAGATCCGAGTGACGACCACTACTAGCTTAAGGCAAGAATGCTTTCGCGAGGAAGTGTTTGAAGGAAGCCGGATAGCAAACCGACGAGCCGACGAACAGAAATGTCATAGAAGGCTGAGACCCCTGGGTGAGTTGGCACAACACAACAAAACCTCTGGTTCAAGGGGCACAGTAAATGACACGGTTGCGGCGGGACAGTTCACGTTCTTATCTGGGGAGGTCTGTAAGGTTGCGGTTCTAAGAGTAAAGGGAGTCTGAATGAGGTAAGAGCCGGAAACGGTTAGGAAGCCACAGAACCCTAAAGCAAAAAGGACAGCCCACTAAGAGGGAACTCTTGGTGTCAAGCCTTGCAGAAGTCAGCAGAAGTCATAGTAGTCCAATCCAGGACGAAGGACAGAACATAATTGCCATAAGGAGGAGCAATGAACAACTCAGACGCATCGATGAACCCGACCGGGGGAGATGACGGATGGCGTGCTGACATAAAGCCAGCCTTAGACAACCTGATGGCGCGAATATTAGAGCGCAACAATGTGCAACAGGCATGGGGAAGGGTGAAATCGAACCAAGGAGCAGCCGGAATCGACGGTATGACTATAGGAGATTTCCTCGACTATGCAAGGGAGCATTGGACAGAGATTCGCGCTTCCCTGAAGGATGGTACGTATCAACCGCAGCCAGTGCGACAGGTAGTAATACCAA
>NZ_KB235914.1:4572050-4573957 GCF_000332175.1 Pseudanabaena sp. PCC 6802
CTGGTCAAAAGTAGACGGGCAGGGCAGAGGGTGTTGGCTAATATCAGCCGATACCTGAGCCAAAAGCTGAAGCTCAAAGTAAATCGGCAGAAAAGTCGTGTGGTCAGGACTGACAAATTAGAATTTCTGGGATTTACGTTCCGAGGAATTCGGATTTGGTGGTCAGACCAAGCCTATCGGGATTTCATACATCGACTGCGGGGCTTAACGTCACGTAGTTGGGGTGTTTCAATGGAGTACCGCATGGAACGGTTGAACCGATACTTACGAGGTTGGATGAACTACTACGGCATTTCCCAGCATTACAGTCCAATTGAGCAGTTGGATGGTTGGTTGCGGCGACGGATTCGCATGTGTTACGGTCAACAGTGGCGCAGACCTCGCACTCGTATTCGCCATTTGCTTGCTCTCGGAACCAGTAAGCGACAGGCGATTTTGACCGGCATTAGTCGCAAAGGCTATTGGCGTTTGTCAAAGACTCTGGCAACCCATACGGGAATGACGAATCAGTGGTTACAGTTACAGGGTTGGCTTTCAGTGCGAGAACTTTGGATGAAAGTCCAGGGTTATGCCTGATTTTCTTGAGGTTTGTTTGCGCGGCGATTATGAACCGCCCGGTGCGGACCCGCATGCCGGGTGGTGTGGGAGGGAAGGGCTAAACACCCTTCTCGACCCGATTATACGCCATTCTATGCCTTGCTAAGCTCAATGTCCTGTAATGTTCTCCGCGATATCTCTCTTGTCACGAAGCATACTGTGATGAGAGAACTCAACCTTCCTTCCTTAAGAACAAGTATGAACTCATCTCCTCCGACAATCGCTGTGCGGATAACCTGTACATCTGAAGCAGAGATTGCAGCTTCAATTGCATATGTACTCAGTTCTGATTTGAACCAATTTTCAACGTCTTTTTTAGAAAGAGAAGAAATACGGTCTTCTTCATCATATGTAATATGATTTATGGCATTATAAAGATGTGAGAAAAAACTTTCTGATCTGTCTCTTGTAAATCTACCAGAACGAAAGAAATCTGCAAACTCAAAATCATTTCCGTTAGAGCCTCGATAGTCAAGTATTTGGAAGAGATTTGGAAAGCGCGAAAGGAACTCTTGAAGTACTTTTTTCCCTGAAATAGCTCCGACAATCCAGTCTTGCTTGATATCAGAGAGACTCTGAATTGGACGACTTGTCGATATAAAGAGAACTGTAACGGAAGAGCCGAGAAGATCTAGAAAGAAACCCCAGCTAATTTTGATTTGAATCTTGTTCTTGATTCAAACTAAGTTCCCGCACGCATTTGAGGATTTCCTGTTGATTCTCAATTAGAGTCTTAAAAATCTGGTTTTGAGAATTGATGGCTTTAGCTAGCTCGATGTCTTCGATCGCAATTTGGTGCTTGTTGAGGAGATTGGTAATGAGCGTGTTTTGTTGCGTTAACACCGCATCCTGCATTTTGGTAAGGGTGGTTAGAACAGTAGAGAGCGTGACGGCCTCGCTGTTTATGTCGTGCTGCGACTCCAGTTCGCTACGCTTGAGCCAACTGCTAAACAAGCTGGGTACGACAGTCCTAATCAGGTAAGCGATCGCCGCCAGGATGACAGCACCTTCAGCCCAATTAGAAAGCGAAGGCGACGGTGGTTGATTTGTAGGGGTAGATTGTTGAGCTATCAATGCTTTCACGTTTCCTCCTAGCGCGTCAGCGCATACTTACCCGCCACTACCAGGCGAATCGCCGCCGCCGCTGGTGTCGTTACCGCCGCTGCCAGGGTTATCGCCGCCCGTGCCAGGGTTATCGCCACCCGCGCCCGGGGGCGTAGCTTCTTCTTCTGGGCACTCCCAGATGTCGTAGCGCAGATCGACGGTGATGTCTGGATACAGCCACAGGTAAATCTGTACGGTTCCCTCCG
>NZ_KB235914.1:4574057-4576495 GCF_000332175.1 Pseudanabaena sp. PCC 6802
TGCTCGCTATATGGATGACTTGGTAATTCTGGTCAAAAGTAGACGGGCAGGGCAGAGGGTGTTGGCTAATATCAGCCGATACCTGAGCCAAAAGCTGAAGCTCAAAGTAAATCGGCAGAAAAGTCGTGTGGTCAGGACTGACAAATTAGAATTTCTGGGATTTACGTTCCGAGGAATTCGGATTTGGTGGTCAGACCAAGCCTATCGGGATTTCATACATCGACTGCGGGGCTTAACGTCACGTAGTTGGGGTGTTTCAATGGAGTACCGCATGGAACGGTTGAACCGATACTTACGAGGTTGGATGAACTACTACGGCATTTCCCAGCATTACAGTCCAATTGAGCAGTTGGATGGTTGGTTGCGGCGACGAATTCGTATGTGTTACGGTCAACAGTGGCGCAGACCTCGCACTCGTATCCGACATCTGCTGGCTCTAGGCACTAGTAAACGACAGGCGATTTTGACCGGCATTAGTCGCAAAGGCTATTGGCGGTTGTCAAAGACTCTGGCAACCCATACGGGAATGACGAATCAGTGGTTACAGCAACAGGGTTGGCTTTCAGTGCGAGAACTTTGGATGAAAGTCCAGGGTTATGCCTGATTTTCTTGAGGTTTGTTTGCGCGGCGATTATGAACCGCCCGGTGCGGACCCGCATGCCGGGTGGTGTGGGAGGGAAGGGCTAAACACCCTTCTCGACCCGATTATGCACCGATCGCTTATCAATTATTTATCTTTGCGATCACCAATAATCTCTCGGAACTCATCAACGAAGCAATCCATTTTTGAGCGCCTAATCTTGGCTGAAAACAGATAACCTTAACGGACGCATCGGTTTGGCATAACGGCTGGCGCGTCACCGGACGGCGATAATGTTTGAATCATAACCGATAGCGTAAAACTCCGTTCCGTATGCACGCGCTTGTTTAGGCAAGCTACGAAGACTCAAAGGCTAAACCGAAACCAAGCTCAATACATATTGCTTTCTCGATTTCTTCCCAATAACCTTCTTCTAAAACCCCCTGTTTATTCTTAATTCTCTGAGCGTCCACAGCTCTCATTTGACTTAAGTTGATGTGTCGATCCCCATTTATTCCATTTTGTGCAGTTGGTGTAATATTCACAACGAACGGATAAGCCTTTGTTCCAGGTAACAAGGGAGCAACTATTGTCGTTGTACCATTTTGGTTGCCAATATCGTTTTGCAAAATTAGACAAGGGCGTACTTTATCAGTTTCATGACCAATAACAGGTTTCAGATCGACCCACCATATCTCTCCTCGCTTGTAAGTTAAGGTTCCGTTAGGCATTTAAACCATCGCCCACTGCAATATCCCAGACAGAAATTTCTTCCTGGAACTCTGGATCATTAGCCTGATCTTTATAGGCATCCTCTAGCTCTTTCATGAAAATCCTTTTCTTCTCTTGCCAGAGCACATCATTTATAAAGCTGCTGCGATTGCTTGCTAGCCGATCTACAAAATCCAGAACTTCGTCATCCAAGGTTATACTAACTTTCTTACTCATGGCTGCAAGCTACCTACGATAGCCTGGTAGGATTACATTGTCATACTAACAAATCCTACTTTGCTTGTCAACAATGCTGCCCGCAAAAAACTGGTGAGTAGGTTGAATGCCTAACGGCTGGGAGCTCACCGGACGGCGACTCAACTTTGCATCATAACCGATCACGTACCCCGCCGTTCCGTGTGCAGCGACTTGTGTACGCCCAGCATGGGCGTGAACTAATGGGGTGAAAGTCCCCTGTAGGAGAACCAGCGTCCAAATGATCAATTTACAGATCCGAGTGACGACCACTACTAGCTTAAGGCAAGAATGCTTTCGCGAGGAAGTGTTTGAAGGAAGCCGGATAGCAAACCGACGAGCCGACGAACAGAAATGTCATAGAAGGCTGAGACCCCTGGGTGAGTTGGCACAACACAACAAAACCTCTGGTTCAAGGGGCACAGTAAATGACACGGTTGCGGCGGGACAGTTCACGTTCTTATCTGGGGAGGTCTGTAAGGTTGCGGTTCTAAGAGTAAAGGGAGTCTGAATGAGGTAAGAGCCGGAAACGGTTAGGAAGCCACAGAACCCTAAAGCAAAAAGGACAGCCCACTAAGAGGGAACTCTTGGTGTCAAGCCTTGCAGAAGTCAGCAGAAGTCATAGTAGTCCAATCCAGGACGAAGGACAGAACATAATTGCCATAAGGAGGAGCAATGAACAACTCAGACGCATCGATGAACCCGACCGGGGGAGATGACGGATGGCGTGCTGACATAAAGCCAGCCTTAGACAACCTGATGGCGCGAATATTAGAGCGCAACAATGTGCAACAGGCATGGGGAAGGGTGAAATCGAACCAAGGAGCAGCCGGAATCGACGGTATGACTATAGGAGATTTCCTCGACTATGCAAGGGAGCATTGGACAGAGA
>NZ_KB235915.1:0-962 GCF_000332175.1 Pseudanabaena sp. PCC 6802
AGATACCCTTGCAATACGTTACGCATGACTGGTCTTACTCGATAGGGGATTTGGATAATTTTCTCAATATAGTCAATACCTGAGGGATTGCCTTTGCGAGATAAAACACCCTGATAAACCTTTTCCAAAGCTCTAGCAATATAGCGCTCATCAATAGCAAGAACGACTAGCAGAAAGCGTTCAACCGCCAACTTGCGCGCCAACGGGTTGGCATTGAGCATGTTAATCGCCGCTTGAAGATCTTCCGCATCTTATCTGGACGCTATCGCAATCGTCGTCACCGCTTTGGTTTGCGTTGCAATCTAATTGCTGGTCTCTACAATTTTGAACGCTCTCAAGGCTCCTCAGTTGGCTAATTTGCAAGAGGTCTAGTAGCTTTCAATTGTGAAAAAGTATTAGCTGATGAATACCTACGGTGCAACCCGCACTAATATCTTGCTCAGCGATGGTAAATTCAACTACGAATACGAGTGCGATTCGTTGTAAGGGAATCACGGTAGCCAGTCCGTAAATAACCTTACCAGCTTGGCTGCAAGACATGAAGCACCCAAAGAGCTGAACTGCCCCAATGATGAAGGTGAAAGCCCTTCCCATCAAACTCAGATGTGAATCCCTATCTGCCCATGATGACCCGACTCGGAATTCGGGAGGTCAAAGCTGGGAGCAGGGCGCAATCAGACATCAGTTGCAGATGACACTGGCGCTAAAGGGGAGTTGCCAAGGTGAAACAGAGCCTAAAAAAGTGACCTACGTAGAGGCAGACGCAACGCCCGAAAGTCTGACCCTGTCAGAGATTAGTATCCCGCTGCACCATTCGTATAGTAGCAGCAAGAGTAAGGGGTTCTGGCAGTCAAAATGGCTACACCTAAAGGAACAAAACCATCATAGGGGCGGAACGAATAAAAACGGATCTGAGGTCTGTGAAAAGTCGAATTCACGGTAGACCGGACGAGAGGAGTAAG
>NZ_KB235915.1:1062-2992 GCF_000332175.1 Pseudanabaena sp. PCC 6802
CACCGTCTGCGGAATCTCCTGCGTGTCGTTACTGGCGATCAAACCGAACTGATACGTGCCAATCTCCGAGGGTGTGGGCGTAAAAATCAAATTACCATTGCCATCCAGCTTCCCCGTGGGTAGATTTCCCGTGCTTTGCATCCGATAGGTAACGCGATTGCCACTGGCATCAGTCCCCGACAGCGGTACTTCTAGATATCCCCCCGGTCGCACCGTCAAGTCAAAGTTTTGCCCGATCGTATTTCCCAAATCCCGCGTAATTGTCTGCGCGATCGTGCCCACATTCCCCGCAATATCCGTCGCCTCTACCGTCAGACTATTCGTGCCATTGGCTAAACCGACATTATCGAACTGAAATCCACCCGTACTATTGGATGTCGCGGCTGCATTCGTTGGCAATAACTTCACGCTCGTATTCGCCTCGGTAGTACCTACTAGCGTAACGGTACTGCTCGTCGTGCGCAGATCGCCCACGGGTGGCGTATCGGATTCCGCTGCCAGGTTCAAGCTCACCGTCGGTGCCTGGTTATCGAGCGTGAAGGTAAACGCAAATACGGTTTGACTGCCACTGCTATCCTTTGCCAGCAGATTCAGCGTATGCTGACCATTGCTCAGAGTGCCCCCCGCAATTTGGTCGATCTGCGCCTGCGTCAACGTAAACGCACCATTGCTCAAACTCGGCAGAATATCGACATAATTTGCCACGGGCGTGCTATCGAACCCAGCTTTAAACTCCGTGGCAGTGCCGCCCGTCACCGTACCCTGTACGCTGGGATCTGATGTAATTTTGTCGGTATTGGTACTGTTGTTAGGTGCAGTATCTTTGACCAGATCGGCACTTAGCTGCAATCTAGCCACATCCGTCACCGTGGCGACTCCATTAAATGTGATGTCCTGCTTTGCCCCCACACTGCCAAACAAATCGAACCTGCCGTTGCTGGTAAACGTACCCGCACTCAAGATCTCGCCACGTATGTTAGCCGCACCATTAAACGCAATATTTCCTTGGGAAATGACTCGCAAAGCATCGGTTATGCCATTTGTACTCGTATTACCACCAAAGGTAATGCCCCCATTCCCATTAGCTAGCAGAGTCTTGCCCGTAAATTTCACCTTACTATTAACGTTAATCGTGCCTGAAGCTAGTAGCGAGATATTGGTATTGTTCTCTCCACCGCTGAGACTGATACTGCCATTATTGGCAACCAGCACCACGTTATCGAGGAGATGGTTGGCACCGTTAAAGTTAATATTGCCATTCTCAACGATGATGACGTAATTGCGGAGCTGCACGTTTGCGGGAATGTTTAACCCACCAGAGGCGATCCTTACTACGGTTGGCACTGTGCTCGTCCCCCCAGGCGGGAAAACCGCATTCCATTGACTGGCATTATTTATCGGACTTTGCTGGGGATTAAATGTCACTGTTGGTGTCCCCGCTGGAAGCCTGGCATTTAACTCCTGACTCCTGACATCGCTATAGCTGGTCACAACCACAGTTTCAGCCGGAATCACTGTCGGCGGAATCAGATTAGACCTCTTGCAAATTAGCCAACTGAGGAGCCTTGAGAGCGTTCAAAATTGTAGAGACCAGCAATTAGATTGCAACGCAAACCAAAGCGGTGACGACGATTGCGATAGCGTCCAGATAAGATGCGGAAGATCTTCAAGCGGCGATTAACATGCTCAATGCCAACCCGTTGGCGCGCAAGTTGGCGGTTGAACGCTTTCTGCTCAGGCGTAAGCTGACCACCTTTCGGTTCTTGTGGGGTAAGCGGCAGTAGAGATGCAGTTTCTGGATGCCTTGATAACCCTTGTCCTGCAAACTCTCGGTTTGAGGATGGAAAATGGATGCCAGAAGCTTTGAACAGCTTGAAATCATGCCGTCGCCCCTTGCCGAAAACGTACAGATAATCTGCCCAGTAAGAGC